>NZ_JANFYP010000018.1:0-88514 GCF_024460535.1 Blautia sp. MSK.18.38
TTTATGAAATTCGCAGTGTAGTTTTGTGCAATTTTTCAAATTTGCTCATTTATAGTTTCTTAATTATCACATCAGCCCTGTTCTCCAAAGCAAGGCTGCTCCTGTCTTTCATAATACGGATATTTATATTCCGACTGCATTTATGCCGCACCTGCAGCACTTTTCTTTTCTGCTGAGATTGCTTTGGCTGCACGTTTTGCAAATACAAGGCTCTCCAGCAGGGAATTACTTGCCAGTCTGTTCGCGCCATGTACACCGTTGCAGCTGGTTTCTCCCACTGCATAAAGCTGGTCCATGCTGGTCTTGCTGTCAGAATCCACCCAGATACCGCCCATGAAATAATGCTGAGCAGGAACAACAGGGATGCATTCTTTTGTCACATCATAGCCTTCTTCCAGACACCTCTGATAAATATTCGGAAAATGATTCAGGATCGTATCTTTATCAATATTTTCCATGGAAAGCCATACATGGTCTGTTCCTTCTTTTTTCATTTCTTCCCGGATCGCATTTGTTACTACATCTCTTGGAAGAAGTTCATTGACAAAACGCTCTTTTTTGCTGTTATAAAGTACTGCACCTTCTCCTCGAACCGATTCTGAGATCAGGAATCTGCGGCCCGGTCTCTTGGAATACAGCGTTGTCGGATGGATCTGCACATAATCCAGATGTTCCAGACGCACATTGTGTTTTTTTGCAATATCAAGAGCATCCCCTGTAAGATGCGGATAGTTGGTGGAATGCGCATATCTTCCTCCGATCCCGCCGCTGGCCAGGATCGTATCCTGTGCATAAATCTCTACTGGGATTTCTCCGCCCGGCTGGATCTCTTCCTGGGTTTTCACCGCTTCTTCGGCTTCCATAGCTTCAAGACATGCCCTGTTCGCTTCTGCGGAAACTGCCTTCAGGCCTGTACATTTGCCGTTTTCCACAAGAATATCCTGCATGGTAGTATATTCCAGAATTGTTACATTTTCAAGCTTCAGGACCTGCTGGAGCAGTTTTTCGGAAATTTCTTTTCCTGTGATATCCTCATGATAAAGGATCCTCGGTCTGGAATGTGCACCTTCTCTTGTATAGGCAAAATCATCTCCATCCATCTTGAAATCCACGCCATATCCGACAAGGTCATTAATGATGTCTCTGGAGCCTCGGATCATAATGTCTACCGACTCTTTTCTGTTTTCGTAATGTCCTGCCTTCATGGTGTCTTCAAAATAGCTGTCGTAATCGTTTTCATCACGAAGCACACAGATCCCGCCCTGGGCCAGGAAAGAATCACTGCTCCTCATATCCTCTTTTGTGATGATCACGATTTTTTTGTCCCGCGGAAGCTTCAAGGCACTGAACATACCTGCAACACCTGTTCCCACGATCACTACGTCTGTTTTAATTCTCATTGCTTTTCGCCTCTCTGTCTTGATTTCTCTTTTCAGCCAACTCAGACAAATCTTTTATACAAATGTGTTTTATTTATTTTGCCAGTTCCAGCATCCGCTCCAGCGGTCTCTTCGCGTTTTCACGTGTCTCGTCTGTTACATTAACCTCATTCTCCCCGGTTTTCAAAACGTGGAGAACTTTTTCCAGAAATACTTTTTTCATGTTTTTGCAAACCGGTACGGTTTCTGTGAAGTAGAATTTTTTATCCGGGCAGGTAGTTTCCAGCTTGTACTGAACGCCACATTCTGTGCAGATGATAAACTCTTTATTGTCACTTTCCTGTGCATATTTAATGATTCCGGATGTGCTTCCGATGTAATCAGCCTGTTTCAGAACTGTCTGAGGACATTCCGGATGTGCCAGAACCAGTGCATCCGGGTGCGCTTCTTTTGCTGCTTTTACTTCTTCCGGATCCATAAATTCATGGACAATACAGAAACCTTCGTTATAAATAAAGTTCTTCTCAGGAATCTGTTCTGCAATAAAATGTGCAAGATTTCTGTCCGGGATAAAAAAGATGTTTTTGTTCGGAAGCGCTTTTACGATCTTTACTGCATTTGCGGAAGTAACACATACATCAGAAAGCTCCTTCAATGCTGCTGTGGAATTAATGTAACAGACAACTGCCACATCGTCATATTCCTCTCGCACCTTGCGGATGCCTTCTTCTGTTGCCATATGAGCCATCGGACAGTCTGCATCCATGGCAGGCATCAGAACAATTTTATCCGGACTTAAGATCTTGGCGCTCTCTCCCATAAATCCTACTCCACAGAACACGATCGTCTTCTCTTTCGCGCTGGCTGCGATCTTGCTGAGATAAAAGGAATCTCCTATATAGTCAGCAACATCCTGCACTTCAGGACGCACGTAGTAGTGTGCAAGGATGATGGCATCTTTTTCTTTTTTTAATTTCTGGATTTCTTCTGCAACTGTCATTATCTTTCACCTTTCCTGCAGGATTTCTTTTTTGAGTTCCTGCTTTTGCTTTCTAGTACAGCGAATATTAAGTAACCGCCATATTGACTTGTCTGATTTTTCATCTGCTGCGTCAATATAGCAGAAACTTAATTTTCGCTGTACTAGTCTTTATTATGCAGATGCTTCTGATCTGCTTTTTTATTATCATGTAACTTTTTTCAAAACATCTTACACATAATACCACAGTCCTTTACATGTGACAAGACAGTTGTTTGATATATGTAAAGTTTTTTTATAAAGAAAGACATCAAAAAACACGGTTTCCACAATGAAACTTTCATCCTGGAAACCGTGTTTCTGCACACATTCATTATTTTATCAGTCTTATTCACCGTTCTGCGTACTGTCAGCTGCTCATTTATTACAGTTTTCTTTCTGATCTGCCGCGATCACCCGATCATTTCCCCAGCAGTTCTCTCTCAATCCGCTCTCTTGCTTCCGGTGCCTGCTTATCCATCTTTTCCGGAAAACCAAACATGGAAACGCAGGCAATGTTATCGCCGCCGGCTTTCGGTGCATCCGGTTTCAGCTGCTTGCTGGCAAAATCCATTTCTCTCAATGTTTCAAAAATACCATCAAAATCCACATCACCCTCACCCATTGCAAGATGCTGATGCACCGTCACATCCGCTTTTCCACGGCCATTCAGCCACGGCGGATTTAAAATGTATCTGCAGTCCATGGTCTGGTTAAAGGTATCCGCAAAAAGTACATGGGTCAGTTCATCTCCCGCATATTTCAGCATGGACCGCACATCTCCTTTGCCCTCATCGTAGAAGAAGCCGTGAGGAGAAGAATACACATAACCAAGGTTTGGAGAACGGAAGGATTTCACCATATCACAGGTCTCATTATTCAGCTCACAGAAATCATAAGGATGAGACTGGATCTCCACACGGATACCCTCACGCTCGATCAGCGGAAGCAATTCCTCCATGGATCTAAACCACATTCCATTGCAGATCTCCTGCTGGTTCGGATCACCCGAAAGCTCTGTATTGATAACCTTCACTCCCATATCTCCGGCGATCTGGATCATCCGTTTCCAGTTTGCAACTGCAAACTGTCTCTGTTCCTCCGTCGGACCAGACCAGCGATACACCACGATAAAGGACGAAATCTCAACGCCAGTCTCTTTAAGAGCCTGTCTGTATTCCTGTTCACATTCTTTTGAAAACAACGGATGCTTATAGAACGGATTGATTCTCGGATGCGGAGACTGTTCAATATATTTATATCCCCAGTCCGCCACCTGATGGACCATACGGTTGATATCCATCTGTTTCGCAAGAACATCTACGTCAAATGCGATCTTCATGATGCATTCCCTCCTTTTTCCTCTTCTTTATTCCGGATATAATCCAGAATCAGGCTGGCCGCTCCGGCTACACCTGTTTTGGATACATTGATCACCATATCGTAATAATGGGGATCGTCTCTGCGGATTCCGGTAAACTTCTCATAGTATTCATTTCGGATCTGATCACGTTTCTTCAGTTCTCCAAGAGACTGGCCTTTATAATATTCCTGGCCCTCTTTTTCCCGGTAAGCATCATCTGCATAAACGAAAAAGCTGTATGTATGCGGCTCTCCACGAAGCACATAGTTGGCACATCTTCCCAGGAATACACCTGGTCTTCTCTCAGAAAGCTCACGGATGATCCGGCTCTGCACCTCAAACATCTGAACACCTGTATAATCTGCTGCCGCACCTGCCGATGAATGTCCATACGGGGAAAATGTAAGCTCAGAATCCTCATAATTGTAGGAATCCAGATACTGCCTTACACTTTCCAGATCTGCTTTTTCCATACCGAACTTTTCTGCCATAAGACAGATGATCTGGCGATCATAAACCTTGCAGTCCAGTGCTTTTGCAACACCCTCGGCAATCTTTCTTCCACTGCTGCCATACAGTCTTCCAATTGCCACGTTGATCCGGTTTCCGGAAGCTTCCGGTAACGGCATGGACTGGATCTCGCCCGGCACAGAGACGCTTTCCTCTCCCGATTCTCTCTGGATCAGTTCACGCATCATTTTGTCATAAACTTTGTCCAGCTGGTAGCATGCTGCGATCACAAACATCACTACCCAGATTGCTATCGGAACATACAGATAAAATCCCTTGATCACGCGGATTGCCTCTGCAGACTGCTCTGCCGCTGTCGCCTTTGTTCCGTCAAAGTATGCCGCCGAAAGAATTCCTCCCATAATAGCAGAAGTCAGTCCGGAACCGGCTTTCTGACCCATGCTCATAGATGAGAACATCAGACCCTCCACACGCTTGCCTGTTTTCCACTGGCCATACTCAATAGCATCGCTTGGAAGAGAATACTGCACACCATAGAATGGGGCGATTCCGATACCTCTCATGATACAGGTTACAACACCAAGCGAAACACTGGTAATATTCATCAGGAACAGAAGCTGTCCTGCAACGCCCAGGATGCAGCCGACACAGATGAGATTTCTTTTTCCATAGCGGGGAAGCACCTTCGGCAAAAGGGCAATTCCTGCCACAGTTGCCAGTTTCTCAGCTGCGGAAAGAGGCATGACGAGGTCTACATTTCCGAGTACATACTGGCAGTAATAGGTAAGGTCCGTTCCGATAATGATCTGATATGCGGTATAAAAGATCATCAGCCCCAGAGCGATAAGGAAATACCGGTTGGTAACGGTTGCTTTAAATGCTTCCACAAAAGGAATATCTTCCTTTTCCTGTTTTGCTGCAGAAACACGCTCTGTACAGACCATATAAGTATTCACAAGTACACCGACAGAAATGATCGCATAGCCGGCAGTTACTAGGATCCAGGCCATCTGCTGATTGCCGGTAATATTCGCTACGATATTGATCAGCGGCAGTGTGAACGCAGTAATGATCATACTTGCTGTGATCGACAATACCATGCGGATGTTACAGATCACATCACGTTCACGACGGTCACGGCTCATCAGAGATCCCAGTGCATGGAATGGCTGGCTGATAGCAGTGTATACAACCGTATTCATGATATTATAGGTAACAAAAGCATAGATGATTTTTCCCATATTTCCCATTGGCGGCATGGTGAACAAAAGCACCGCTGCCAGCGCATAAGGAACCGCAAGTCTTAAGATCCAGATCCTGGCTTTTCCATACTTGGAATGAGTCCGGTCGATAATAGTTCCCATCAGCACATCGGAAAATCCATCAAAAACACGGGACAAAAGCATGATCATTCCTACCGCACCTGCTGATATTCCAACAACGTTGGTGTAAAAATAGATCAGCAGAGTTGTAGTCATGGTATACATCAAGGTCAGTGCCGGATCACCAAAACAGTATGCCAGCTTTTCCGACAACGGAACCTTGATGAATTCATTCAAGTCTTTCCCCTTCTGCTTGTAATTCAACAATTCAGGGATTCCCTTACCAGCCATAGTATCTACCTCCTATCGGTTTAAGGTCGGACCTTTCTGAATGAATTATCCGAAATATTTCTGCACAAAGTCTCTGGTAACTTCCGCAGCCTTTTTCACGTTGTCCTCATGGCTCATTGCATAGTATTCCGGACGGAACTCTTCGATGGTGCAAACGCCATCAAAGCCGATCTCCTTCAGTGCAGCTGCGATTCCTGCATGATCTACAACACCCTCACCCGGCCACAGTCTCTTGTCGTCTCCGCAGGAGCCAAGCGGAAGATCCTCACAGTCATTTAAATGGTATGCAAAAATCTTCTTGCCATCAGCAGCTCTCAGGTCCTCAAGGCGGGAGCACATCTCATGGAAATGGAAGGTATCCACGGTAACGCCTACATTATCTCTGTCTACTGCTTTTACCACATCATAGGCTGTTCCAAACTGGTTGATGGAGCAGTTCGGTGCACCACAGAACTCCAAGGAGATCTTCATATCCGCGCCAACCTTATCGGAAAGATAACGAAGACGTGCAACTGCTTCTTCTTTGATCTCACTGACAGATTTGTCTTTTACATCAAAGCTTGGAACGGTGATCAGCATTTTCATTCCGATTGCTTTGGAAACCTTCAGGATAAAATCAACTTCTTCGTCGATTTCTTTTTCCCCTGCCTCATCTCTCTGGTTAAAGAAGATCAGAGTGTTGTATGCCCATGGTTTCAGATGATGATTCTCAAACCAGTCTGCAAGTTCTTCCAGTGTATGCTCTTTGAGATAGTCCTTTACGCAGTCAAAGCGGATCTCAATATAATCAAAACCATATTTCTCGCACATCTCCAGGTCTGCCATAAGAGACTGTCCTTTACATTCCAGTGCAGTTGCTTCATTAAATCCTAATTTCATCTTCAATACCCTCCATATGTTTTTACTTTTCAGCCAATTTTTCCGGTTAATCTCACCGGCAGGTTTTCCACTGCAGTTTCAACAAAGCCGAAGCGGAATCGGATCCTGCCGGTAACTGCCGCCGCAGACTCATTGGGGAAGTCTGTAGCAATAAGTTGGTATGATAACTCACACTTGATGAGGTGGAGCTCGTAAAATATATTTATTTATAAAATTCCGGCTTCTCAACTGCTGAAACGATTTTCTCGATCTGTCCGGTTTCCTGCGCTTTTACAAGAGCATCTGCTGTGATCGCTGCCAGGTATCCATCCCATGCATTCGGTCCTGTGATCACTCCTGCCTCTGCGTTATCAACCCAGTCCTGAACCTCTTTATCATAAGCGTCTTTAAATCTTACGAAGCAGTCTGTGTCAATAGCAGTGGACACTGCCGCATTCTTGCGGATAGACGGATAAGCCGGCTGTGCCATTTTCAGTGCACCGTCCTCACATACAACTTCACAGTTGATGTCATATCCAAACTTGCAGTTTACAAATACTTCTACATCAATGCATACACCTTTTTTAGTACGGAGCATCATGATCTGCGGATCCTTCAGCTCAGAGTGGGAATATTTCGTCACTCTTGGCATTACTACCTGTGCTGATTCATACTCATCATCTACCAGCCAGTGAAGAACATCGATCTCATGGATTGCGGTATCGTGCACAGCCATTGGTGTGTTGTAATTGGTACCTACCTCCGGATTTCTGTGTGTACAGTGAAGGATCAGCGGCTCGCCGTATTCTCCGGTTGCAAGTGCTTCCTTGATCTGCTGATATCCCTTGTCATAGCGTCTCATAAATCCAAGCTGGATGAGATGTTTGCCGGCTGCCTCCTCTGCCTTTACTACTTTCAGGCAGTCCTCAGCAGTTGTACATAATGGTTTCTCACAGAAAATCCTCTTGCCGGCCTCGATCGCCTGAAGAAGAGAATCTACATGTGCGAAGCCCGGAGATACGATAAACACTGCATCTACGTTCTCTGCATTGATGAGCTCCTTACTGTCTGCATAGACTTTTGCTCCGCAGATCTCGGCTGCTTTCCTGGCACTTTCCTCAAATACATCGGAAACAGCTACTACTTCTGCTCCCTGGATCTTCTCTGTCAGTCTTCTGATATGATCTCTTCCCATTCCGCCGCATCCGATAACTCCTACTCTTAACATTTTAAATTCCTCCGTTCATTTTTTATTGTTTTCTGTTTTTGTGTTCTTTTTGATGATGTTATATTATCATTTTGTGCACGTGAACGCAATGTCTTTTTTGTACAAAATTTCCATTTTATTTTTATGCGATTTTCACTATTTGTTACTTCATTCACATATTTTGTTTGTTTTACAGTATTTTTTCGGCATTCACTCACATTTTCGCATCTATAAAATGACTTACTATGCTTATTACAAACGTTGATCATATAGCGTTTTATTATGTGCACCAGAACGCAATATTTCATTTCCCTTATACCCTAGTAGAGTTTATGTAGAATATTATTGTATTTCAACACATAAAGAGTTATACTTATATGTAGTTTTATTTAAAATACACAAATGCATTTTTCATACTTTATTTAGCCGAACTGCAAGGATCAAAGATTCTCTCAGAAATCCCTGAAACGCAGGCAGGCTTCCCTGATTCGGTTAAATTCATACGAAAAACACAGCAGAAAGGACTTATCCCTATGAGCGACTATAATTTAGAAACTAAATGTATCCACTCCGGCTATACCCCATCCAAGGGCGAGCCCTGTGCACTTCCTGTCTATCAGAGCACTACTTACAAATATGACACCACTGACGAAATGGGCCAGTTATTTGATCTGAAGGCAGACGGATATTTTTACACCCGTCTCCAGAACCCGACCAACGATGCCGTAGCTGCAAAGATTGCAGATCTGGAGGGCGGTGTTGCTGCGATCCTGACTTCTTCCGGACAGGCAGCCAACTTCTACGCAGTATTTAATATCTGTGAGGCAGGCGATCACGTTGTTGCCGCTTCTACCATTTACGGAGGAACCTTCAACCTTCTTGCCGTCACCTTCAAGAAGCTTGGCATTGACTGCACCTTTGTTGATACCGATGCAACAGAAGAAGAGATTGCTGCCGCATTTAAACCGAACACAAAGGTTCTCTTTGCAGAAACCATCGCCAATCCAGCTCTGGTCGTCCTGGACATCGAGAAATTTGCACACGTTGCACACCAGAACGGCGTGCCTCTTATTGTGGATAATACCTTTGCCACACCGGTAAACTGCCGTCCCTTCGAGTGGGGTGCAGATATCGTTACCCACTCCACCACCAAATATATGGACGGGCATGCCGTTCAGGTAGGTGGCGCCATTGTCGACAGCGGTAACTTCGACTGGGATGCCTATGGCCATAAATATCACGGCCTGACAGAGCCGGATGAATCCTATCACGGCGTTATCTATACAAAGCAGTTCGGAAAAAAAGCTTACATCACTAAGGCTACTTCCCAGCTGATGCGTGATCTGGGCTCTATTCCGTCTCCGATGAACTGCTTCCTTCTGAACCTCGGCCTGGAAACGCTTCCACTGCGTGTTGAACGCCATTGCTCCAATGCCCAGAAGATCGCAGAATACCTAAACGCACACAAAAAGGTTTCTCATGTAAATTACGCAGGACTTCTGGAGGATAAATATCACGCACTGGCTCAGAAATATATGAAGGATGGCCGTACCTGCGGCGTTATCTCCTTTGAACTGACCGGTGGCCGTGATGCAGCAGTCCGTTTTATGGACAGTCTGAAGCTTGCCACCATCGCAACTCATGTTGCTGCTTCCATCACTATGGTCCTTCACCCAGCCAGCCATACTCACCGTCAGATGAACGACGAGCAGCTGGTTGAAGCAGGAGTTTCTCCCGGAATGATCCGTCTTTCCATTGGTATCGAAAATGTGGATGATATTATCAAAGATCTGGATCAGGCACTGAAAAATGCATAAATAACCAATTCAAAAAGGAAGGATACATCTGCTCATGCATGATGTATCCTTCCTTTTTATGATATATTTTCTCCTACTCTCAATTATGACATTTCCGCAAATTACCTGCATCCTGTTCTGAACGGCTTTCTTCTGGCGCATAAATTCCTGCAGCTGCTGCAAGTATCTGAAACTACCTTACAAAATCCATTATTCATCTTTTTCCAGCTGTTTGATCAGCTGGTTCACATATGTAGAAAGCCCCGCCACCAGGACTCCCTGTGTCGTGGATGTAAATACTGCCATTGCAATATCCTGTGCATTTTTACAGGAACAGGTAGCAAAAACATAAATTCCGCATATAAGGATTCCTGCACACCCCAATATCAGCGGAATATATTTGTCCTTCACAGCCTGAGCCTCCTTCAGTGCGATCCCCATAAAATACAAAGCGATCGCTGTGATCAGCAATTCCGGTTTAATATAATCCTCAAGCGCTTCCATAAATATTCTCAGTATCTCCCCTGCCGCTTTGATTTATTTTATGAATTTCTCCAAAAAATATTTCATAAATTCCCCAAAAATGTTAGCTACGTGTTCGCTATTACTGTTTTTTCGCACTTTTTGAAAATATTTTGTTCTATTCCGATTCAAAAAGAAAAAGGCCATAAACCCTAAGGTTTACAGCCTTTCCCACTATTTTTCGTTATCTGAAATCAGAACTTGCCAGCGTCAGCAGCTTCCTGTACGGAAACAGCTACAGCAACTGTCATACCAACCATCGGGTTGTTTCCAGCGCCGATAAGACCCATCATCTCTACGTGAGCCGGTACGGAAGAAGATCCTGCGAACTGAGCGTCAGAATGCATACGTCCAAGTGTATCAGTCATACCGTAGGAAGCAGGACCTGCTGCCATGTTGTCCGGATGAAGTGTACGTCCTGTACCACCGCCGGAAGCAACGGAGAAGTATTTTTTGCCTTTCTCGTTGCACTCTTTTTTGTATGTTCCTGCTACCGGATGCTGGAAACGAGTCGGGTTCGTGGAGTTTCCTGTGATGGAAACGTCAACGCCCTCTTTCCACATGATCGCAACACCTTCCGGAACGCTGTTAGCGCCGTAGCAGTTAACCTTTGCACGAAGTCCCTCTGAATAGGATTTACGGAATACTTCCTTAACCTCGTTCTTATATGGATCATACTCTGTCTCTACATATGTAAAGCCGTTGATACGGGAGATGATCTGAGCAGCGTCTTTTCCAAGACCGTTCAGGATAACACGAAGAGGTTTTTTACGAACCTTGTTTGCTTTCTCTGCGATACCGATCGCACCCTCAGCTGCTGCGAAAGACTCATGTCCTGCAAGGAAGCAGAAGCAGTCTGTCTCTTCCTCAAGGAGCATCTTTCCAAGGTTTCCATGTCCAAGACCTACTTTACGTGTGTCTGCAACGGATCCCGGGATACAGAAAGCCTGAAGGCCTTCTCCGATAGCTGCTGCTGCATCAGCGGCTCTTCTGCAGCCTTTTTTGATCGCGATAGCTGCACCTACTGTGTAAGCCCAGCAAGCGTTCTCGAAGCAGATCGGCTGAATGCCTTTGATCTGATCGTAAACGTTCAGTCCTGCGTCTTTAGTGATTTTCTCAGCTTCTTCGATAGAAGCGATTCCATAGCTGTTTAAAACAGAATTGATCTTGTCAATTCGTCTCTCATATGATTCAAATAAAGCCATTTCCTGTAACCTCCTGATATTTTCACCTTACGAAGTGTAATTACTCTTTTCTTGGGTCGATGATCTTAACAGCATCTGCAACACGGCCGTACTGACCTTTTGCTTTCTCCCATGCTGTGTTCGGGTCATCACCTTTCTTAATGAAGTCAGTCATTTTTCCAAGGCTTACGAACTGATATCCGATGATCTCATCGTTCTCATCAAGAGCGATACCTGTAACATAACCCTCAGCCATCTCAAGGTAACGAGGTCCTTTTTTCAGAGTTCCATACATTGTACCAACCTGAGAACGAAGTCCTTTTCCAAGGTCCTCAAGACCAGCGCCTACTGCAAGTCCGTCCTCGGAGAATGCAGACTGGGAACGTCCGTAAACGATCTGAAGGAAAAGCTCTCTCATAGCTGTATTGATTGCATCACATACAAGGTCTGTGTTCAGCGCCTCCATAACGGTAAGTCCTGGAAGGATCTCAGAAGCCATAGCTGCAGAATGAGTCATTCCTGAACATCCGATTGTCTCAACAAGTGCCTCCTGGATGATTCCCTCTTTAACGTTAAGGGAAAGCTTGCAAGCACCCTGCTGCGGAGCACACCAGCCAACACCGTGTGTAAATCCGGAGATATCCTTTACTTCTTTTGCCTGAACCCATTTTGCTTCTTCCGGGATCGGAGCGGCACCATGATGTACGCCCTGTGCCACTGGACACATTTCTTCTACTTCGCGTGAATAAATCATTTTAAAACTCCTTTCAAGTATAGATTGACCGATGTTATTGAGAAAAAAAGTTCGATAACACCCTACGGCTATTTTCTCACAAAACCTTTGTTTCGTCCAGTCATATTTGATAAAATTTTGCCATAAAACGCATAATATTGGTAGTTATTCCGGCAGTATTGCATGCCTAACTGTCAAATATTTCTGGCAACTACTGTATGTATGTGATAATATATTAGCAAGTTTAACCTTGGAGGTATATTTTTCATGAATGCATCTGTGGATTCTGTTTTTCCAGAAAAATACCGCATTCTCAGCGGAAGCGCTCTGAAGATGATCGCGGTCATCACCATGCTGATCGATCATATCGGAGCTGTGCTGCTCAGTATGTATCAGCCTGCACAGAAAATCCTGTTTACACTTTTCGGCAGAGAATATACTGTATATCTTATTTTCCGCGATATCGGAAGAGCTGCTTTTCCCATCTTCTGTTTTCTCCTGCTGGAAGGCTTCCGGCATACACGGAGCCGGTTCCTCTATGGAAGAAATCTCCTTCTTTTTGCGCTGCTCTCAGAAATTCCGTGGAATCTGATGTTTACAAATACGCTGCGTTACGAAAGACAAAATGTGTTTTTTACGCTTTTCCTCGGATATCTGGCCTTTTGTGCCATCGAATATTTCCAGACCAGACCTTCGATGCAGCTTCTCTGCATCCTGGGACTGCTTGTTGTTTCCATTTTTCTGAAAGCAGACTATGGATGGCGGGGGTATATCTTCCTGCTGATCATATACTATATGCGAAACGATAAACCAGGCCAGGCAATCCTCGGAAGCTGCTGGCTTTACTATGAATGGAGAGCCTCCTTTGCCTTTCTGTCCATTAACCTGTACAATGGAAAAAGAGGCTTCATCCGCGGAAAATCAGCAAAATATTTCTTTTACTGGTTTTACCCAGTCCATATTATAGAACTGGTCATACTTCGACAGCTTTTGTTTTTATCTTAATCACGCCCGCTCCCAGTCGGTTCATCCTTCCACGACCAATACTGTTGCATCCATCACCCCATCAAAAAAAAGCTGCACTCTCTCAAAAGTGCAGCCTAAATGCGTGTCCAGAAGAATCTGTTTCTTATTTTTTCTTTACGATTTCTTTTGCATTTTTATAAATGGAATCTGCAGGAACACATCCACGTACCGGTGACAGCGGGTAAATATTAGAATTCCGTCCGATCACAGTACCTGGATTCAGCACAGAACCACATCCGACTTCAACATGATCTCCGAGCATCGCTCCGAATTTCTTAAGACCGGTTTCGATCTTTTCATCCCCGTCTTTTACGACAACCAGCTTCTTGTCTGATTTTACGTTGGAACAGATCGATCCGGCACCCATGTGGGACTTATATCCCAGCACAGCATCTCCAACATAATTATAATGAGGAACCTGAACCTTGTTAAACAGCACTGCATTCTTAAGCTCTGTGGAATTTCCCACAACTGCGCCCTCACCAACGATAGCCTTGCCGCGGATAAATGCACAGTGGCGCACCTCGGCGTCTCTGCCAATGATAGCCGGTCCGGTGATACTTGCAGTCGGCGCAACTGTAGCGGATCTTGCGATCCATACATTTTCGCCCTTCTCCTCATATTCAGAAGGATCCAGTGTTTTTCCCAGCTTGATAATGAAATCTCCGATCTCCGGAAGAACCTCCCACGGATAGGTTTTCCCCTCAAAAAGCTCTGCTGCAATGGTCTCATTCAGATCCAGCATATTGCTGATAGTAAAATCTTTCATCATGATGATTTCTTTCCTCCCTGTCTGGAAGCTCGCTCCGGCTTCCTGTAGTTTACAGCGGCCACATCAAAAAACTGCCGCAGGTTATACTGATAATTGCTTGCCTCCACCTGCCGGGTACGTACCCGCACAAAATGCTCCAGCTTGTCCATATATTCCTGTTCCGTGATGCTGCCCTCTGCCACATAGGTGAGCCCCTTTTCCCAGCTTGCCGTAAGCTCCGGGTTCAGAAGCTGCCGGATAGAACAATTTACCACATCAAAGATCATTTCCCCAAGAAGCGTTGGAGTGATCACCTGGGTCTTTTTGTTCAGTGCCAGATATTTGATGTTAAAAAGCTTCTTCAGGATCTCGGCACGGGTAGCACTGGTGCCGATCCCGCTTCCTTTGATCTGGGCTCGAAGCTCCTCATCCTCGATCAGCTGTCCTGCATTTTCCATGGCAAGAATCATGGAACCGGAATTGTATCGTTTGGGCGGTGAAGTCTCACCCTCCTTGACACTCAAACCGTTCACAGGAAGTATATCACCCTTTTTCAGCTTCTGCAACGCCTCCAGGAGCACAGTATCACAGGAAACCTCGTCTTCCTCTCCATTTCTGTTTTTCTCACTGTCTGAAGCCCTTTTCCGCGAAAAAGAATTCGTGGCGATCTTCAGATAGCCTTCTTCTTTGAGAACCTTAAAGGATGAAAAGAATGCCTCGCCGTCCAGCTTCGTCACAAGACTCACCTTCTGATAAACGGCCGGCGGATAAAAAATACACAAAAATCTCCGTACAATGGTCTCGTACACACGCTGTGCAGTAAGAGACACGCTTCCAAGCGCATTCAATCCCTGACCGGTAGGAATGATCGCGTAATGGTCTGTGATCTGCTTGTCATTCACATATCTGGTCTTTGCAATGCTTTTCCAGGATTCCATCCCCAAAACCTCTGCCGCCGCAGCACCGGCCTGCTGATAATTTCGAAGACCGGATATATTCTTGTATATCTCCTTGGCCACTGCCGTGGAAAGAACTCTGGCATCCGTTCTCGGATAAGTCACCAGCTTCTTCTCATAAAGCTCCTGTACGATCCGGAGTGTCTCGTCCGGACTGATCTTAAACAGCTTTGAGCACACATTCTGAAGCTCCGCCAGGTTAAAAAGAAGCGGCGGATTTTTGTTTTCTTTTTTTCGTTCCACCTTTTCCACAATACAGGAAAGGGGCTGATTCACCATCAGCTGATCGATCAGCATCTGTGCATGCTCTTTTTTCCTGAAGCCGTTTTCTTTATAAAGATACGGGGACTGGAAATACCGGCTGCCTTCCACAGCCCTCCATTCACCGTCAAAATTTTCGCCTGCAAGTCCAATGCTGCCAAGGACACGGTAGAAGGGTGTCTTCACAAAGACACGGATCTCCCGTTCTCTCCGCACCACCATGCCAAGAACACAGGTCATCACACGCCCAACTGCAATGGCCTGATATTTGGAATGGAGATAATTGGTGACACTGCTTCCGTAGCGCAAGGTCAGAACTCTGGAAAAATTGATTCCCATAAGATAATCTTCCTTTGCGCGGAGATACGCAGATGCTGCCAGATTATCATACTCCGAGATATCCTTCGCTTCACGGATCCCTCTTAAGATTTCTTCCTCTGTCTGGGAATCGATCCACACACGTTTCTGGACTTTTCCCCTTACTCCTGCCATCTGGGCTACCAGACGGTAGATATATTCACCCTCACGTCCGGAGTCGGTACACACATAAATGGTATCCACATCCGGCCGGTTCAGCAGTCCTTTTACGATCTCGAACTGCTTTTTGACCCCGGGGATCACTTCATATTTAAATTCGCGCGGCAAAAAAGGCAGGGTATCAAAACTCCACCTTTTAAACTTGATATCATATTTTTCGGGATAGCTCATGGTAACCAGGTGTCCTACACACCAGGTTACCACAGAATCATCAGATTCCAGATATCCGTCTTTTCTCTGACCGTTGATCTTCAAAGCCTTCGCAAATTCCTGTGCCACGCTGGGCTTCTCCGCTATGTATAAAGCCTTTGCCATACTATTTATCTGCACTCATCTTTCTAAGCGGCCATGCCAGAAGCACAGCTCCGCCAACTATATTTCCCAGTGTTACGATCACCATGCTTTTAAGCATAGCGCCGACAGACAATCCTGGCACCATACAGAATGCAACTGTAAAAATACCCATATTTGCAATACAATGCTCAAATCCGCTGACAACGAAACCTGAAATACAGATCACGATCATCAGGAACTTGCCCGACTCACTCTTCAGCTTAATGCCGCAGAGAACAGCAAGACAGACGAAGAAATTACAAAGTACCGCACGGAAAAACATCTGTCCTGCCGGAATACTCAGTTTTCCGTTTATAAATCCTGCAAAATAATCTGCTGTACCGGACGCTCCGGCACCTGCAAAGATCAGCGCCAGGATCAGGCATCCCACAAAATTGCCGATGTAACTGATTCCCCAGACCTTGCCTACGTCTTTCCATGATACGCTCTTGTCATACGCACCAAAAGCCATTACCAGATTGTTACCGGTAAACAGCTCTCCTCCTACCATTGCGATCAGCAGGACCGCAATAGAGAACACGATGGCTCCAAGGAATTTCCCCCATTCCGGGAATGTCTTGGAAAATACATTTCCAACAACGTTACTGTAGATCATCGCCACATCAATAAAAAATCCGGCCATGATCGCCCGCATAAAGAATTTTCCGAAATTGCTGTTCAGTAAGTTTATCTTACCCTTCGCAGCGGTTGACAGTTTCTCTACATCCTCCCTGTTCATAAATAGCACCTCCACATATTTTTAGCAAGCGTGGCACTTTGTTGCTGCTTCTTTGTTCACAGCAACACGCTTTCCGGAAATCTGCTTGTTATATTGTAACACTTTACCAATTATTTAACAATAAAAATGCGAAAATTTTCAAAAATTTCCGTTTTGTTACATACAACAAACAATATCCGTTTTATACCAGAACACGATAGATGCCATCCCAGGCCAGTTCCTTTTTTTTCAGGAATTTTTCTGTTTCCTCCTCTGATTGCTCCACGCATTTCCATGCCAGTCCGCACTGGGCACTGATCTCTGAAGGGATCGGGATCAGCCTTCCCGGAAATTCGGATTCCTTGGCCGTTCTTTCCATTTTCATGGCAGCCGTGGTTGTGGGAAATGTCACAACTGTAGTAATTACTTTTCTGCGCATATCTCCTTTGTTCCTTCCACATACGCAAAAACAGGACACCGGAAAAACCGATATCCCGTTTCTGATGATTTTCTTTATTTCCTGTAAAGGATCCAGTTCTTATTTAGCCTGGATATATCCTTTCGCTTTCAGAGTTTCTGCACAGAGAACTGCTCCGCCTGCGGCACCTCTTACTGTGTTATGGGAAAGTCCGATGAACTTGTAATCATAAACAGTATCCTCACGAAGACGTCCTACAGATACTCCCATTCCATTCTCATAGTTTACATCCATCTGTACCTGCGGACGGTTGTCCTCCTCAAGATACTGGATGAACTGCTTCGGAGCGCTTGGAAGCTCAAGCTCCTGCGGAAGTCCCTTAAACTCAACCAGCTTCTGGATCAGCTGCTCTTTGGTAGGTTTCTTGCGGAATTTAACGAATACAGCTGCTGTATGTCCGTTGAGGACCGGAACACGTACACACTGGCATGTGATGACAGGTGTGGTAGCCGGAACGATCACGCCGTCCTCGATCTTGCCCCAGAGTCTTAATGGCTCCTTCTCACTCTTCTCTTCCTCACCACCGATGTACGGAATGATGTTGTGCTCCATCTCCGGCCAGTCCTTGAAGGTTTTTCCTGCTCCGGAAATAGCCTGGTATGTAGTGGCAACTACTTCATACGGCTCGAACTCTTTCCATGCGGTAAGTACCGGAGCGTAGCTCTGGATAGAGCAGTTCGGTTTAACAGCTACAAAGCCGCGTTTTGTTCCGAGACGTTTCTTCTGGAATTCGATAACCTCGAAGTGCTCCGGATTGATTTCCGGAACTACCATCGGAACGTCCGGTGTCCAGCGGTGTGCGCTGTTGTTGGACACAACCGGTGTCTCTGTCTTTGCATATTCTTCCTCGATCGCCTTGATCTCATCCTTAGTCATATCAACTGCGGAAAATACAAAGTCAACAGTAGCTGCAACCTTCTCAACCTCGTGGATATCCATAACAACCAGCTTCTTTACTGCCTCCGGCATCGGAGTATCCATTTTCCATCTGCCGCCTACAGCCTCCTCGTAGGTCTTGCCTGCGCTTCTCGGGCTTGCCGCTACAGTAACCACCTCAAACCACGGGTGATTCTCCAGAAGAGAAATGAATCTCTGACCAACCATTCCAGTTGCACCTAAAATACCGACTTTAAGCTTTTCACTCATAATAAAACTCTCCTCATCTTGTGTCCCTCCATGGCACACATTTGTCTTTTCTGTAAATACTATACCAATTTTTCCTAAAATGCAAGCATTATCTTAATTTTTTTCAAGATATTCTTTATTCTGAGCGATCACCTGCTCCATCACGTCCGGTCCCGGCGCTCCCAGAGTCACACGTTTTTCCACGCAGGTCTTCATACTGATGGCTTCATAGATGTCCTTCTCAAACACAGGACTGATCTCTTTGTACTCGGAAAGCGGAAGCTCATCCAGAGAGATTCCCTTATCCAGACAGAGAAGGACCAGTCTTCCGACGATGCCGTGAGCATCACGGAACGGTACACCGTGGTTAACCAGATAGTCTGCTGCATCTGTGGCGTTTGTAAAGCCTCTCTTTGCACTTGCCTCCATGTTGGCTTTGTTGAACTGCATAGTGGAAACCATGCCGGTAAACAGGGCGATACAGCCCTTTACGGTGTCGATGGCATCAAAGGTCAGCTCCTTGTCTTCCTGCATATCTTTGTTGTATGCAAGCGGGATTCCCTTCATGGTTGTGAGAATAGATGTCAGCGCTCCGTAAACACGGCCTGTTTTTCCACGGACAAGCTCTGCGATATCCGGATTCTTCTTCTGCGGCATGATACTGCTGCCTGTGCTGTATGCGTCATCGATCTCAACGAAACGGTACTCATTGGAATTCCACAGAATGATCTCCTCTGAAAAACGGCTCAGATGCATCATGATCGTAGAAAATGCACTGAGAAGCTCGATGACATAATCTCTGTCAGATACGGAATCCATACTGTTTCTGGTTGGTGCATCAAAGCCGAGAAGCTCTGCAGTATAGGCACGATCCAGCGGATAAGTGGTTCCTGCCAGTGCTCCCGCTCCAAGCGGACAGGTATTCATTCTCTTACGGATATCAAAAAGTCTGTCACGGTCTCTGCGGAACATCTCAAAATATGCGCCTACATGGTGTGCCAGAGTTACCGGCTGTGCCTTCTGAAGGTGGGTAAATCCCGGCATGTAGGTGTGAACATTCTCTTCCATGATCTTCTGCAGGGCAAGAAGAAGGTCCTTCAGCTCCTTATCTGTCTCATCGATCTCGTCGCGGACATAAAGCTTCATATCCAGAGCTACCTGGTCATTACGGCTTCTTCCTGTGTGAAGCTTCTTTCCGGCATCTCCGATACGGTCGATCAGGTTTGCCTCCACGAAGCTGTGGATATCCTCATACTCCGCTGTGATCTCCAGCTTGCCTGCTTCCACGTCTGCAAGGATACCGTCCAGTCCTTCTGTGATCTGCTCCTTTTCTTCCTCTGTCAGGATTCCCTGTTTTGCAAGCATGGCAACATGTGCCTTGCTTCCACGGATATCCTGTCTGTAAAATTTTTGATCAAAGGAAATGGATGCGTTAAAATTGTAAACCAGCTTGTCCGTTTCTTTTGTAAAACGGCCTCCCCATAACTGTGCCATATTGATTCTTCCTCACTTTTCTTTTTTGCGGCAGAACTGTCTTCTCCGGACATACACGAGCTCCGTCTCCCGGACGTCTGCACTTTTCTGTGTTAGTGTAACATATTTTTATAAAAATGCAAAGTTTTTCATAATTATACGTTTGCTGTCTTCAGCCGTTGTTACTGTTCACTCGGTTCTCAGTAACCAGCCGTTCTCTGTCCATGGCTTCTTTCTTTGAAAATACACAGCCGCAGTAATTCTGCCGGTACAGAGCATGCTCATGAGACAGTTCAATAGAACGCTTGTAGCCATTCTTTTTCTTAAAATCCGAAGTCAGATGTGGCACTTTATAGATTTCTGCCAGCTCCTCGCCAATCTCATTGATCTTCTGTGCATTTTTCAGCGGACTGATACTTAAGGTTGTGGTGAAATAATCATATCCGCCCTCCTTCGCCAGCTTTGCCGCCTCTTCCATCCGCAGGCGGTAACACCGAAAGCACCTCTCTCCTCCTTCCGGAACATCTTCCAGGCCTTTTGCCATCTCATAAAATTCCTTCGGGTCATACCGGCCCTCCATAAGAGTTACCGGATGGACAAATTCCATCTCCCCGATCAGGCGGCGGATCTCAGCCACGCGGTGTGAATATTCCTCCACCGGTGCGATATTGGGATTATAAAAAAATATCGTGATTTCAAAATACTGCGACAGATATTCCATCACATAGCTGCTGCATGGCGCACAGCAGGCATGCAGAAAAAGTCTGGGGGTTTTCCCTTCTTTCTGGTTTCTTTCAATCAGTTTATCCAGTTCTTTCTGGTAGTTTCTCTTGTTCAATGTTTGTAATTCCTTTCTCTATGACCGTTTTCAGGCAGACATCAAAGTATGCATCTCTGCCATTGGCCTTCTCATGTTTCAGACATATGATAATATTATACCATTATCTACGAAAAGGAGGCAACATCCATGAATCCTGTCCTGAAAGTGCGGGACGTGTGTCTCTCCTATCACACATTGTCCGGTGAGACACCCGCCCTTTCTCATATATCCTTTGACCTGATGCCCGGTGAATTCCTGTCCATTGTAGGACCTTCCGGATGCGGAAAATCCACTCTTCTGAATCTCATTGCCGGCCTGCTCACTCCGGAACACGGTTCCATTACTCTGGGAAACCGTCCGGTATCCTCCGGCAGTGCCGCTGTAGGATATATGCTCCAGAAGGATCATCTTCTGGAATGGCGGAGCATCTACAAAAACATCCTTCTCGGCCTGGAGATCCGGAAAGAGCTCACACCTGAAAAGCTGGCACATGCAGAAGCCCTTCTTCAGACCTACGGTCTGGACCGTTTCCGTGATGCCCGCCCTTCCCAGCTTTCCGGCGGTATGCGCCAACGTGCCGCTCTGATCCGGACCCTGGTGCTGGAACCGGAGCTCCTTCTTCTGGACGAACCATTTTCCGCTCTGGATTACCAGACACGCTTAAATGTCAGTGATGATATCGGAAAAATCCTCAAAAGCTCCGGCAAGCCTGCGATCCTGGTCACTCATGACATCTCCGAAGCCATCAGTATGGCCGACCGGGTACTGATCCTTTCTGCACGTCCTGCCACTGTACGAAAGATCATTGATATCGATCTGGATATCAGCGACCGCACTCCCCTCTCCTCCAGAAATGCTCCGGATTTTAAGAAATATTTTAACATCATATGGAAGGAGCTCAATGAAAATGCCTGAAATTTCCAGACAGCAGAAACAATATCTTGCACGGCAGAAAAAAGAAAAACACATTATCCTGGCTGCACGGACACTTCTTTTTGTTCTGTTTATGGGACTTTGGGAAATATCCTCTGATCTTGGATGGATCGATTCCTTTATCTTCAGCAGTCCTTCCCTGATCGCAAAGACCTTTCTTTCCATGTGCAGGGATCAGTCCCTGTTTGCACATATTGCCGTGACACTGGCAGAAACTCTTGTCAGTTTCTTTTTTGTTGTGATCCTGGGTGTAGGAACCGCAGTACTTCTCTGGTGCTCCCGACGGATCGCACGGATCCTGGAGCCATGTCTGGTGGTACTGAACAGTCTCCCGAAATCTGCTCTGGCCCCTCTTCTGATCGTATGGCTTGGTGCCAACGAACGTACCATTGTAGTCGCCGGCATGTCTGTAGCCATCTTCGGCTCCGTTATCAATCTGTACTCCGGTTTCTGCCAGGCAGATCCGGAAAAGCTGAAGCTGATCGAAACTCTGGGGGGACACAAAAAGGAAAAGCTTCTGAAGATCGTCCTGCCCTCCTCCGTTCCTCTTATCCTGAGTGTGATGAAGGTCAACATCGGGCTTTGCCTGGTAGGCGTGATCATCGGAGAATTTATCGGTGCCCGAAAAGGTCTGGGATACCTGATCATTTACGGAAGCCAGACATTCAGACTTACATGGGTCCTGATGTCCATTGTGATCCTCTGCATCATTGCCATGCTGCTGTATTTTGCACTTTATCTTATTGAAAAACAGGTCCGGAAGCATTAGCTGTAAAAAGGGCGTGTAAAAATGATCTCTCATTTTTTACACGCCTCTTTTGCTCTTATAACCTTTGTTTCAAAGTTTTCCCACGGCAAAGGCCGTGCATAATAAAAGCCCTGGATCTCATCGCAGCTCAGGCTTCGCAGGATCTCCACCTGTTTTGCTTTCTCCACGCCCTCGGCAAGAACCTTCATTCCCAGGCTGTGTGCCAGCGAAATGGTATGACGGATCACCTGCTGCCCACGAAAATTCTCTATGTAATCGATCAGACTTTTATCCAGCTTCAGAGTATCGAATGGCAGCTGGTTCAGGCTTGTCATAGATGAATAGCCGGAGCCAAAATCATCCATATGCAGCTCGAATCCTGCATCCACCATCTTCTCTATGAGCTTACTGATCCGATCATTATACAACGCAGCAGTTTCTGTCAATTCAATGGGAACAGAAGAAAACGGAATGCCATTTTCTTCCACGATCTTCACATAACGACAGATCATATTATCGTAATGGATACTGGCACGTGACAGATTCACCGAAATCGGAAGTATCTTTTTCCCTGATCTTATACGTTCCCCCTGGATGCTGCATACCTTTCGGAAAACATATTCATCAAGGCGTACGATCAGACCATCCTTCTCAAAAAGAGGGATAAATTCTCCCGGCGAAACCATAGTTCCTTCCGCTCTCTTCCAGCGCACCAGTGCCTCTGCCCCAACGATTTCTTCTGTCTCCACACTGTATTTCGGCTGCAGGTAGACTACGAATTCTTCATTGCGTATAGCCTCCACGAAAGCATTCTCCATCTGTCCGTTACGGATATGCCTCTTTCTCATCTCATCATCATAAAAAGCGATCTGGTGCTCATAGTCATCCCGGATACTCTTCATGGCCAGAAAAGCCCTGTCACAGATCAGGGTAAAAGGCAGTGTCTTATCCACATTCTCATAGACCCCATAGTTGACCACCAGATTAGGAATCGGTGCTCCACTCTCGACCCTGTGGATAAATTTCTCCATATCTGTCATACGGATCTCTTTCTTTCCATATATGATGGCTACAAACTGGTCTCCTCCATATCTGCCCACCGTCCCGTAGCGAACCTGATTTCTATACGTATCTCCCAGATAGGTAAGAACCTGATCACCGGTCTTCTCTCCATAGGTTCCGTTGATCCATTTAAAGTTCTTTATATCTGCCACCACCACATGAAAATCCTGATTCGTATTAAAGCGCATCAGCGTCTTTGCATGATGGAAAAAGGCCTGTCTGATATAAAGCCCTGTAAGATCATCATATTCCAGAGCTGAGAGTACCATCACGGACTCTCTCAGCTTGATCACATTGTTGATCTTACTTTTTAATATACGGACATTATACGGTTTCCGTACAAAATCCACTGCTCCCAGTTCCAGACATCGCACCTCATCCTCCAACCGGTTACTTCCGGTTATGATGATCACAGGCACAGAGGTCAGCATCACATCATCACGGATCAGCTCCAGAAACTGAAATTCATCACATACCGGCACACTCATATCAAGAAGAATTGCAGAAAGGGTTTTGTAATTCTCAGACAGACGCTTCATCCCCTCTGCTTCATTCATCGCAGAGATAACCTCAAAACTGCCCTCCAGATGTTCTGTAAGCGCTTTCCGATCCGTCTCGTCATTCACTACAATAAGAAGTTTTCTTCCGGATGCTGTTCCTCCTGGTTCCAGTATGGCCTCCATCTCACTGTACCGTACATCCATATCCTCATTGGCAAAAGCAAACACCACGGTCTGAAAATCCTCAGCCGTTCCTACCCTGGCACATTTCACATAGAAATATTCAATCCTCCCGTTGCTTCGGCGTACACGATAATGTACCATCAACTGGGGAATCCTTGTAAGACGTTGGCATATCTTCTCAAAATCCATCATCTGATGCATCCGGATCCTGTCCTCTGCCGCAACACTGCTCTCAATATAAATATCCATGATCTTCTCATAGGATTCATCCCTGCGAAGTCCCTCCTCCCCATAAGCTCCACTCTGCCCCTGGAAGCGGCATACCTGGACCTTATGAGTCTCTCTGTCAACAGAGTAGATATTGATAAAATTTTTTCCGAGAACATTAATGATCCCCATAAGAATCGGATTCTCCATCATTCCGCTGCTGATCTCATCATTCGTCTCTGTATCCGAAAAAACAAGGGCATGTCCTGTCCCGCCGGATTCCAGCGGAATCTCCACAGCATCAACCGAACGCAGGATATTCCGTCCCGGTTCCAGATAATTCTTCGGACCTTTGATCCCGTTAACGACCGGACAGATCTCACAGGGAGTTTCTCTGTTTCTCAGACAGTGATAGCATTTCTCGCCCCTCTTCAGCTGCGGATAGATCTCACGTGCTGCCAGGTTATAGCTGATAATCTTATAATCCTCATCTATGACATACATTCCCGATGCATTTTTCCCCACGAGCATCACCTCCGGATTCGTAAATTTCTCATAGATCCTTCGTGACAGTTACTGTCTCAAAATCCTTAAATATTCCTTCATTATATACGATTTTTCTGATAACTGCAATTATCTTTCGTATTATTTATTTTTCATATTGGTTTTATTATATTTCGGTTATCAGCGCATCTGAAAAGATTTCCCCCTGAGCGGAACCCCGGCAAGCTCCGCAAGCCTTTTGATCCCGGAATCTGCTATGGATACCGCACTCTCCACATGATTGAAATCTGTGGCACTGTAATCAAACAGGATATTTCCCTGTGCTTCAAACTCCTCGTCCCGTTCCCAGAAAAAGAATCTCATAGGCATACAGTCAAAGGCCCTGATCTCATATCCCACATCACCCTGGGGCAGTTCCCTGCCGTCAAGCTTCTGAAACGCCTCCCTCAATTCCTTTTCATGGCCGGAAAATGTAGCACTGAACACATCCGTCTCTCCGATCTGATACGCCGGCGCAAATGGTCTTGCATTCCTGAGATCTGCAAAAGGGACCCACTTATCCATAATAAAAGCCCCCTCTTTCGCATACCCCAGAAGCGTATAAATATTCAGCATCTCCGTAGTATCCGGTTCTCTCTGTCCATCCAGGCTCCGGATACTGCCGTCTTCCAGACTCACCCCATATCTTCTTCCGAAATGAATGATCGTGAGAAACCCGTTTTCTTCCTTCAGTTCCGGCACCCGTTTATGCAGATCTGCCTGATCCATCTTCAAAAAGCGTTGTGCCCACTCTTCACATAGTTTTACATAGTTGGAAATTCTTTCTTCTTTCATCCTGTCTTCTCCCTGTCTGATATCGATATCCTTTCTCCGCTGTATTCCGGACTTTTTTTACAGAATACACTGCTTTCACATTTTCCGCAAGAATCTTCGCCGATGTATCCGAAATCCGGCTATTTTCAGTGTTACTGTTTTTTCAGCATCCCGGAACCTTCTTAAGCGTTTCTTTTTTTCGACAGATCATCCATCAATTTTCCCAAATCCGTCTAATTTCCCAATATAAAAATAACGTTTTTTTGCACAAAAAACTGGATTTTCTTTTTCAAAAGGTGTATAATATTAACAAAGTTTATTGTTTTTATGGTTAAAGACACCTGGCAGTAAACAAGAAATGAAAGTGAGGATTCGCCATGAAACAAAACAGTATGTTAGCAATGATCCTGGCCGGTGGAAGAGGAAGTCGTCTTCACGAGTTGACGAATAAAGTTGCCAAGCCAGCCGTTGGTTATGGCGGTAAATACCGTATCGTGGATTTTCCGCTCAGTAACTGTGCCAACAGCGGCATTGATGTCGTAGGTGTACTGACACAGTATGAATCAGTTTTACTGAACAGCTATGTAGCAGCCGGTGGCCGCTGGGGCCTTGATGCCAAGGACAGCGGAGTTTATGTACTTCCTCCACGTGAGAAGGCTGATGCCGGTCTGGATGTATACCGTGGAACAGCTGATGCGATCTCTCAGAATATTGATTTCATCGACTCACAGAACCCGGAATACCTTCTGATCCTTTCCGGTGACCACATCTATAAGATGAATTATGCAAAGATGCTTGATGACCATATCCAGCATAAGGCAGATGCGACTATTGCAGTTATCGAGGTTCCCATGAAGGAAGCCAGCCGTTTCGGTATCATGAACACCGGTGAAGATGACCGCATCGTGGAATTTGAGGAGAAACCGGAACACCCGAAGAGCAATCTTGCCTCCATGGGTATCTACATATTCAACTGGAAGCTTCTGCGCAAGCTCCTGCTGGCTGATATCAAGAATCCTGATTCCAATCACGATTTCGGTAAAGACATCATCCCTACACTCCTTGCACAGGACAAGGCACTCTACGCCTACAAGTTCAAAGGCTACTGGAAGGATGTAGGAACCATCGATTCTCTCTGGGAAGCAAACATGGATCTTCTCAGTCCAAACAGTGAACTGGATCTTAACGATCCTACCTGGAAAATCTACACTGAGGATGCTACCTCTCTTCCACAGTATATCTGTGATACAGCTGTGATCAACACTGCTTTCATCACTCAGGGCTGTGTTGTAGAAGGTGAGATCACCAACTCCGTACTTTTCACAGGTGTCAAGGTCGGTCCTGGTGCCAAGATCATCGACAGTGTCCTGATGCCGGGTGTTGTTGTTGAAGCAGGTGCCGTTGTCCAGCGTGCTCTCGTTGCAGACGGAGTCGTGATCGGTACCAATGCTCGTGTCGGTTCCAAGGACAGTGAGCACATCGAACTTGTATCAAAACGTGTAAAGGGGGCTGAGTAATATGTTTAAAGCATTTGGAATCGTGAATTCCTCAGAAAGAAATATCCATGTGGAGGGGCTTCAGGACTACCGTGCGATCGGCGCCTTTTCATTTCTCGGAAGATATCGTGTCATCGACTTCCCGATCTCAAATATGACCAACAGCGGAATTGAGTACATTCAGGTCTATGTAAAGAACAAACCCCGTTCTCTTGTAGAACATCTCGGAACCGGACGTCACTATAACATCAACTCCAAGAGCGGTAATCTCCAACTCCTCTTTTCAGAGCATTTCGGAGTCAACGATATCTATAACACCGATATCGACAACTACTACTCCAATCTGGAGTGCATCGAAGCAGTTCATTATCCGTATGTTGTTATCGCTCCGAATTACATGATCTACACCACCGACTATTCCAAGCTGATCGATGCCCATATCGAATCCGGTGCAGATGTGACCATGCTTTATCATTCCGTTGATAATGCCAAGGAGAACTATCTGAACTGCCACATCCTGAACCTGAACCGTCAGAAGGGTGTTCTCTCCATTGAGCACAACCACGGCAATGCAAAGAACCGCAACATTTTCATGGATACCTACGTAATGAGCAAGGAGCTTTTCATCAGCCTCATCCATAAGGCAAAAGAGATTTCCTCTCTTTATACCCTTGCAGACGTGATCAATGCCGGCTGCAGAGACGGTGAGCTGGATGTGCGTGGTATATCTCATCGCGGATATTTTGCATCGATCACTGATTTCAAGAGCTATCACGATGCAAATATGGATCTGATCGACTACAAAACTGCAACAGATCTTTTCCATGATAACTGGCCGATCTATACACGCACCAATAACTCCTGCCCGACCCATTATTTTGACACAGCTAATGTTTCCAACTCCGTTATCTCCAACGGCTCCATGATCGAGGGAACTGTAGAGAATTCTATTGTCGGACGTGGCTGTACCATCAAAAAGGGCGCTGTTATCAAGAACTGTGTAGTTCTTGCAGACTGCACCATCGGTGAAAATGTCCATATCGAAAATCTGGTCGTAGACAAGCATGCCAAGATCACACATGCCAAGGAGATCATCCGTCCTGCAGATGAGCCCGGCTACATCAAACGTAACGATACACTGTAATATTCATATATAATAAGGCCTCCGGTTCCTGTATTACGAACCGGAGGCCTTATTTATCTCTGTACTCAGCCAGACATATGGATTCATCATTTCAGAACAGACTGGATCCATTTCAATGCATTATCTTTATTCTTCACATTACCCGGAAGGCAGATGCACACCGGATCATATCTCAGGCCAAATTCCTGAGCAATACTACTGCTGCCGTCAAGCTCCAGATGCTGATCATCCACAGCGCCCAAAGACTCAAATACCTCATCTCCAAACGTTTCCCTGAGATCTGCATACATTCCGCTGTCCTTCTCATGTTCATAGAGTTCCTTCGGCATGATCAGGACATCAACTGTAGCACTCTGGATTTCCGTCACATATGCGATCCTGGCATAATAATCGAAATCCTCTCCTGTCTCGTCCGTCATCAGATTCTGTGCCACACTGACTTCTGCATATTTATCCTCTGTTCCCAGTGTCTTCAGGGCATCCTCTTCCACCTTCTCAGCGTCAAAATCCCCTGCATTCACCACTGCAATGGAAAGCACCGTCTTCATCTGTGCGTGACGATAAATATTCACTCCCAGACAGACTCCGCCAATGGCAAGAAGCACGCACAGCATATGTATCTTATAATACATCCAGATATACTGAATCTTCTTACCTGTTCCCATTCCCTTCAGTTTCTCTTTTTCGATCCGGCGGCGTTCCTTCTTCGTCAGATCTGTTTCGTTGGGCATCTCCGGATTCAGTACACTCTCATCGTGTCCGTCACCGCCGGCCTCCGCTCTGTTTTGTAAATCCATAAAAATCTCCTTTTTCTTTCACGTCTCAGTATTTTTCACCCTGAAGCAGGATATTCCAGTCGCTTTCCCCACATCCTCCGGGGGAGTGCTGTGACTTATCAATAAAGGATATTTTAGCATATTTTAGTACAAAATCACAGCGCATAAATATGAAAATACCATAAACTCCTCTATTTCCGGCAGATCCTCATTCCATATCCATACATTACCGCCACAGCAGTCACAAAAACACAGACCATCACCGGTCTCATCCACAGATATAAAAGATTTTTCTCAATTCCAACTGCCACAGCCACATCCTTCAGGATATCCGCCACACAGAGATGGAACAGATAAATAAAAAATGCATATTTCTGACCGATGGCTACCGGAAGCTCGGGCACTTTCCGATTTTTTCCCATGATCGCAATGAGAAAAAGGCCAACAGCCATAAATACTGAACCCAGAAACAATTCCAGTTTGCCAAAATACCGGTATTCCAGCAGACTTGCGATCCCGCCGCCAGCTGCCATGCCATACAAAAGAAACACTTTTTTTCCGGCAAACCAGGCTTCCAGCTTTTCCTGATGTCTGTGTATCAGATGTCCCAACATAAAAAACGGAAATCCGGTAAACAGATAGTTTCGAAACTGCATAACACGGAAATGCTTTTCCGGGAACAGGAAGGTCGAAAATTCCTCCATTCCGAAATGGATCAGAAGAAGCACCGGTATCAGAACATATGCCTGCTTACAAATCCGGAATCTTGCTGCCAGGGCAAAAAGAAGATAACAATAGAGCAGTGCCGGGAGAAACCACAGATGCCATTTCACCTGAGAGCTGTTATTATATAGAAGAAACTGGCGAATATGTTCCCCCGAAACCAGGGCTTCCAGCCATTCCTTCTGGCTTGCTCCGTCGATGTGGTTCTGGATCAGCTCCCACAGACAGCAGACCGGAAATGCCACAAGCATCAGTTTAAGAACATGCCGGACTTTTTTCCCGGTTCTTACAAATTCCGTATCGTCACCACGGAAGCAGAAATATCCGGAAACCATAAAAAACACAGGTACTGCAAATCTGGCAAGTACATTGGCTATGATCCCGGCATTTCCCGGAAAATGGACGTGAAGAAGCACAACTGCATAAGCACAGATCGCCTTTACCATATCCAGAGTACGGTTTCGCATAAAAATTACTCCTTTTTATATCGAACGCTTATCCCGGAAATATGATTCCGGGGTTCCTTTTTTTCGAAACGATATACTAACAAACCAGCAGAATTTTGTCAATATTGTTTTTCTCTTGTACGGCTTCCGAATCTGAATTATAATTCTTTTATGACTTCTATTGCAGGATGTTTATTATTTCCTCAGAAAGGAATCTATTTTTTATGAAAAAAGACGGCTACTATTCCTCCGGCGAATTTGCACGCATGGCACATGTAACTCTGCGTACTGTCCGCTATTATGATAAACAGGATATCCTGAAACCCTCTCTCGTCACCGAATCCGGCGCACGTTTTTATACAGACGAGGATTTTGCAAGGCTTCAGCAGATCCTCCTTCTGAAATATCTGGGCTTTTCCCTGGATGACATCCGTGAAATGACCATCGGTGATTCCGATTATCATTTCATGCTGAATTCTCTGAATATCCAGCTTCGTCTGGTCCGTGACCGGATCGAACAAATGCAGCTGGTGGAAAAAGCGATCCAGGATACCGCACAGGTGATAAATGAACAGCACACCATTGACTGGAGCCAGATGCTGAACCTGATCCACCTGACCGGCATGGAAAAAAGCCTCAAGAATCAGTATCAGAATGCCACCAACATTTCCTCCAGGATCAATCTCCACAGTCTGTACTCCCAGAACAAACAGGGATGGTTTCCCTGGATCTTTGAGCAATGCCGGATCTCGCCCGGTCTTCGTATTCTGGAGCTGGGCTGCGGGGACGGAACGTTATGGACCGACAACCTTTCCCTTCTGCCGGAGGATATCTCCATCACACTTTCCGATATTTCCAACGGTATGCTCCGCGATGCCAGACGAGCCATCGGTTCCTCGGATACCCGGTTTGCGTTCCGGGCCTTTGACTGCAGAAAAATCCCCTGCAAGGACGAAAGCTTTGATCTGGTGATCGCCAATCACGTGCTTTTTTACTGCGATGATATTCCCTCCGTCCTGAAAGAAGTTCGCCGTGTCCTCGCTCCCGGCGGAAGATTTCTCTGCAGTGCTTACGGAAAGGCACATATGCAGGAGGTCAGCCAGCTGGTGCAGGATTTTGATGAACGGATAGTGCTTTCCGCAGACCGGCTTTATGAACGGTTCGGACGTGAAAACGGTCAAAGTATCCTGGAGCCTTTTTTCCCAAAGGCTCATTGGCTTTCTTATGAAGACTGCCTTCTGGTCCAGGATGCGGAGCCGCTGATCTCCTACGTTCTCTCCTGCCACGGCAACCAGAATCAGTATATCCTGGACCGTTACAAGGAATTCCGGGCCTACACTGCTAGAAAAACTGCCAAAGGCTTCCGCATTACCAAGGACGCCGGCGTATTTATTTGTGAAAAATAGCCAAAAATAAAAAATATGAAAAAAGCGCTTGAAGATAACCTTACGTCACCTTTTATAATACAGTTACAGTAACAAAGTTATGTGCAGGCACGACTTATGCTGCACATCATCACGCAAAGGAGAAAACATATGAAAGGAATTATTTTAGCCGGAGGCTCCGGAACACGTCTTTACCCGCTTACCATGGTGACCTCCAAACAACTTCTGCCGATCTTTGACAAACCGATGATCTACTATCCTATGTCTGTTCTTATGAATGCAGGCATCCGTGATATCCTGATCATCTCCACACCGCAGGATACCCCGAGATTTGAGGAGCTTCTCGGTGACGGCCATCAGTTTGGTGTCAACCTCACCTATGCTGTACAGCCAAGCCCGGACGGACTTGCCCAGGCATTCATTATTGGTGAGGAATTCATCGGCAACGACACTGTATGTATGGTCCTTGGTGACAATATTTTCGCAGGACATGGCCTCAAAAAGCGCCTGAAAGCTGCTGTAAACAACGCAGAAACAGGCAAAGGAGCCACTGTTTTCGGATACTATGTGGATGATCCGGAGCGTTTCGGTATCGTAGAATTCGACCAGAACGGAAAAGCAGTTTCCATTGAAGAGAAACCGGAAAAGCCAAAGAGCAACTACTGTGTCACCGGTCTCTACTTCTACGACAACAAGGTTGTAGAGTACGCAAAGAACCTGAAGCCAAGCGCAAGAGGCGAGCTTGAGATCACAGACCTGAACCGTATCTATCTTGAGAAGGGACAGCTGAACGTCGAGCTTCTGGGCCAGGGCTTCACATGGCTGGATACCGGTACACACGAAAGCCTTGTAGAGGCAACCAACTTCGTAAAGACCATGGAGCAGCATCAGCACCGCAAGATCGCATGCCTTGAGGAGATTGCTTACTTAAACGGCTGGATCACAAAGGAGGACGTGCTCAAGGTTTACGAAATCCTTAAGAAAAACCAGTACGGTCAGTATCTCAAGGATGTTCTGGACGGAAAATATCTGGACGCTCTTCACTGAGCCGATCTGTTTTTTAACACTGTATTTACCGGCGAGCTCCGTTCCGACGGAATCCGCATAAGATCAATCATTCATATTATAAAGGAGATTTTTTATGACAATCATTGTTACCGGCGGTGCCGGATTTATCGGAAGCAACTTTATTTTTCATATGATGGAGGCTCATCCGGACTATCGTATCGTATGCCTGGACTGCCTGACTTACGCAGGAAACCTTTCCACTCTTGCACCGGTTATGGACAAACCGAACTTCCGCTTTGTAAAGGAGAGCATCACAGACCGTGACGCTGTTTACAAGCTTTTCGAGGAAGAGCATCCGGACATCGTGGTAAACTTCGCAGCGGAGAGCCACGTAGATCGTTCCATCGAGAACCCGGAAGTATTCCTTGACACCAACATCAAAGGTACTGCAGTCCTTATGGATGCCTGCCGTAAATACGGAATTCAGCGCTATCATCAGGTTTCCACAGATGAGGTTTACGGAGATCTTCCGCTTGACAGACCGGACCTTTTCTTCACAGAGGAAACTCCGATCCACACAAGCAGCCCTTACAGCTCTTCCAAAGCAGGCGCAGACCTTCTTGTTCTGGCATATCACAGAACTTACGGCCTGCCAGTGACCATCAGCCGCTGCTCTAACAACTACGGCCCATATCACTTCCCGGAAAAACTGATCCCGCTGATGATCGCCAACGCTCTGAACGACAAACCACTTCCAGTTTACGGAAAAGGTGAAAATGTCCGTGACTGGCTCTATGTTGAGGATCACTGCCGTGCCATCGATCTGATCATCCACAAAGGACGTGTAGGTGAGGTTTACAACGTAGGCGGACACAATGAGATGAAGAACATCGACATCGTAAAACTGATCTGCAAGGAACTTGGAAAACCGGAAAGCCTGATCACACACGTAGCTGACCGTAAAGGCCACGACATGCGTTATGCCATCGACCCGACCAAGATCCATAACGAACTTGGCTGGCTTCCGGAGACAAAATTTGCAGACGGAATCAAAAAGACCATCAAATGGTACCTTGACAACAAGGAATGGTGGGAAACCATCATCTCCGGTGAGTACCAGAATTACTACGAAAAAATGTATGGAAACCGCGAGGAGGTTAAAGCATGAAATTTTTCGTAACAGGCGTTGGCGGCCAGCTTGGCCATGACGTGATGAATGAACTGTCCAGCCGTGGACATGAAGGCGTAGGAAGCGACATTGCACCTTCCTACAGCGGCATTGCAGATGGTACTCCGGTTACCACCATGCCTTATGTGCAGCTTGATATCACAGATAAAGAAGCGGTAGCAAAAACCATCCGTGAGGTAAAGCCTGATGCAGTGGTACACTGTGCCGCATGGACAGCCGTAGACGCTGCAGAGGACGAGGAAAACCGTGAGAAGGTACGTCTTGTCAATGTTGTAGGAACACAGAACATTGCGGACATCTGCAAGGAGCTTGGCATCAAGATGATGTATATTTCCACAGACTACGTTTTTGACGGCCAGGGAACCACACCATGGGATCCGGACTGCAAGGACTACGCTCCACAGAACGTATACGGTCAGACCAAGCTTGACGGTGAACTGGCAGTATCCGGCACTGTAGATAAATTCTTTATCGTACGTATTGCATGGGTATTCGGCAAAAACGGCAAAAACTTTATCCGTACCATGGTAAATCTGGGAAAAACCCATGACAAGCTTACCGTAGTCAGTGACCAGATCGGAACTCCGACCTACACCTACGACCTTGCACGTCTTCTGGTAGACATGGTCGAGACAGAGAAATACGGCTACTATCACGCAACCAACGAAGGCGGCTTCATCAGCTGGTATGATTTCACTAAAGAGATCTTCCGCCAGGCTGCTGCCCTCGGCCACAAGGAATACGAAAAAGTAGAGGTATCTCCTGTCACAACTGCAGAGTACGGCGTTTCCAAGGCTGTACGTCCATTCAACAGCCGCCTGGATAAATCCAAGCTTGTAAAAAACGGCTTTCAGCCACTTCCAACATGGCAGGATGCCCTGGAAAGATATCTGAAAGAGATCCTGTAAAAAAAAATCCATCGGTGATCGCCGGTGGATTTTTTTCGTTCTGTTTCTCATGAAAAAACAGCCGGTGGAAAGCTTTACGCTTCCCCGGCTGTTCTTATGCTAAAATTTAATAATTTTATCTTACTGCTGTGCAACAGTTCCGTCTGCTGCCTGGGCATCTGCTGTGCCATTCTGTGTGGCATCTGCAGTCTCACCCTGCGCTTCTGCTGTACTTCCCTCTGCAGCTGCCTGTGCATCATTATCCGTAGTTGCTGCCGCTGATGTTGCACTGTCTGCCTCCTCCTGGGAAACAGTCTCTCCGTCACGAACCTTCTTCATCATGGCCTCCGCCTTCTGAACGGTAGACTCATCCGGAATCATAACGTAAGCCTTCTGGCTCATAGAATACGGCTTCTGTGTGTCACCGGTACCATTTACACTGTAGCTTACGATGTTCCAGTCACCGCCGTTGTTCAACTGCTGCTGGAGCAGTCTGGCGATCTCCTCGTAGGAGATATTGGTCTCAAAGCATCCCTGGATGCTGGAAAGAACAGAAGAATAATTCTTCAGAAGCTCCGGTGAAAGAGCCTTGTTGATCACACCCTTGATCACTGCCATCTGGTTCTTGCCACGCTGACGGTCGCCCTCTTTAAAGGCATAACGCTCACGGCTGAATACCAGAGCCTGCTCACCGTTCAGGTAGTTCTCTCCCTGATTGAAGTGATATCCTGTCTCATTCTTGGAATCAAAGTCATAGTCAGAATAAACAGTAACTCCGCCAAGCGAATTGATCAGCTGCTCAAATCCCGCAAAGTTGATACGGAAATAATAGTTGATATCCTCATTATAAAGCATTCCCAGAGTATCCATACATACATTGATACCATAGATACCTGCATGTGTCAGCTTATCTCTCTGTCCGCCTGAAATAGAAAGCGGTACAAAATAATCACGAGGTGTGGAAACCAGAAGCACCTGTCTGGTAGCTGTATTTACCGTAGCAATGATATTGGAATCGCTTCGGCTCTTTGCAACAAGGCCGCTGCGGCTGTCGATACCACTGATAAAGATGGTATATACAGAACCGTCATTGGTACGCTCTTCAGCCTTCGCCTCTGTCTCCTGGGGCTCAATGGTCGTCTCCACCTTCTTCACGGTCAGCTCTTTGATCCTGGAAGAAATATCGGAATATCCATCCATCTCTTCAATAACACTTAAATATGCGCTGTTCAGCACGATCGCACCTGTCTGTCCGTTCAGAAGACCGTCAACCAGCTCTGTAAGTCCTGCATACTCCTGGACCTGCACAGTCTTGCCTGTCTCGGAATCCACTTCCTGGATAGCCTTGTCCGAATTGGCTCTGTCAAGATCTGTCAGCACACCATACACATAATCTGCTGTAGCCTCTATGGAATCTGCAGAATCATCTGCACGGACATAAATGCCGACCTCCGTAATCTCTGTGTTCACACCGGAGATCCCTGCCAGTGTGGAATGTGTCTTATAAACATACATACTTCCGAGAATGAATACTGCTGCAAAAACTGCTGCCAGGATCACTCCCACTACAAATCTTATCTTACCATCCGTACTCCATACAAGCGCCCCGACGATCACGATCAGGACCAGCATTACCAGTCCGATCACTGCAATGAACTTCGTCGGGATCACCTTCATATTCAGAAGCATGACCGCAAATACGATTGCTGTGATCAGAACCACAAGCGTCACGATCAGCCCTGGGATATGTTTCCCCATTTTTCTCATATGCAATCCTCCATTTTTGATGGTACAGAGAATATTACATATGGACACTCTCTGTACAGATTCAAATATCCTAATCATTTTACGCTTTTTTACTGATAAAAGCAAGAAATATCGTAAATCGCCAAATGCAAAAACAGTTCCGTGATATCATGATCCTTTTATGCTCTCACGATGTCACGGAACTGCCTCTAAAATGTTCCTTCCATGAAACAGATATCCTTATTCCACGGTAACACTCTTAGCAAGATTTCTCGGCTTATCCACATCCAGACCTTTATTTACACTGACATAGTAACCCAGAAGCTGCAGCGGGATCACTGCCAGAGAAGTTGCAAAATGTGGATCTGTTTTCGGGATATAAACCGTAAAATCCCCGCTGACCACATTTCCCTTCTCATCCACACAGAGACAGCGGTCCGCATCTCCATCGTAGGCAAACGTACGCCTACAGTCAGGAAAAACTGCAGCATGATACCGATCAGATAATAGGAAGCCGGCATCCGTCCCCAGAAGATCGTGATACCCACAATATGCAGAACACCTGTGATCACAGTTGCAACCGTGATCTTGATCAGCTCATGGAAGCTTCTCCCACTCATCCATTGTCGGCGGTCTGGTTCCTACAAGACTCATATCTCCTCCTTATGTCAACTCAGGAACAACTTTTTTTCAAAAATATCTCATAAAGCACAGTATTATCAACTTACCCTCAAAATAAGCACAAAAAAAGAACCCCTGATTTCTCAGAAGTCCCAAACTCTTCGATTCTATCTCTACTCTATTTCTCCAAATTGCACTATCCTAGCCTGATTCAAATTAAATTCCACCAGATTATATTCTGGATAATGCGTTCCTGCTATTCGATACGTGTCATTTTTATTCCACTCACAAACTCTCCAGATTATCCTCAGCATTTGAATACTATAAATTTTAAAATCCCAGTCTTTAGGATTATATTTAGGCACACGAAAACACTCCGCTTCTTTTCGGCTGACAGACTGAACTGCTAAAGTTCTTTTCTCCGGATTAAATAAGAAGCGAATATACCTCGGATCACCCAATTCTTTTATCGTTGATCGAAATATTCGTATTATTCCTTTTTTTTGGCACAGAGATACCCCTGTGATATTTACTGTGGTTTTCGGCATCTGCACTCCTCCCTTCCAAATGAGCGCACTTTCTCCTATCACCTTGTTGCTGAAAATTCTATATAGCCGTCTGTTAAATTAGTTTCCAGTGCCTTTTTATGTTCTTCTACTGATAAGCCAAAAGAATCCTTCCAATCTTTAGGATAAAATGGTATTCTGTTCAACTTTCTCGCCACTTTTGCTGCTATCTCTTCCTGATTCTGCTCCGGTGTCTGATCTGTTTCTGCAGTAACTAATTCTTCCTTTTTCTCCAACGAATCCGGATTTGCTTTTTTCTTTCTTTTTGTATCCATGAATATCTCTGTTTCCAGCAGATCAAAAATATACATAGTTTCATCTTCATGTGTTATTTTATGCCCCAAAATCTTATATCGGCAGTCTGTATTCCACCCCATCATGTCATACATCATTGCTGAAAATAATTTATTTGACATTTTTCTACTTTTTCTCTTATCAGGTTTTTCAATACACCATCTCAAAGCATCTTTGTCGTTTTCTTCGCATTTCCGCACTACCATTCGCTTATTATCCTGGTTAACAAGAATCTGTATATAAACTGCATCCTCTAAACCGGCAATGCAGGCAGTATTAAATGTCACACTATCTCTTCGGATTACAACGGCTGGCTCCCGCAAATGTGCAAAAAGTTCCCTTCTTACAACCTGGTAACCATCATAACTAAAATCTTGTGCCAGTTCCAGTGCTTTCTGATCTATATTTTCTGTGTTCTCAATAGTCTGATTTATCATCATTTCACTCATACTGCACACCTCATCTTTTCTATCATGTTCTGCGCTTCTTCATTCAGCTTATCCAATAAATTTTCTGATATAGGTTCCAAACCTTCTACTATTTTAGCTGGACGCAGCACATCCCAATTTCCATAATACTTAACTCTATGTAAAAGAAGAACATCTTCTGAACTATCGCCAAAATGATTCTGCCACTGCTTCGGGAAAAGTGTTCTGACAATCTTCTTTGTTTTATTTTTAGATGTATCTACGGTATTCTCTTCCGTTTCAGTCGTATCTGTATCAGGTAAATCCTCTTGAATTATCTCATGTTTAATCACTTCTGGTTCTTCCAGGTCAAACAATAAGATCTGTTCGTTATCTTCCTTTGAATATTGACCTCTAAAACGATATTTACACTCATTATTCCAGTCCATTAATTCAAATAGTGGTTCTGAGAATCCCCGGCAGCTTTTAGGCAGGACTGCCCATTTACCATTTCGTATCGTTCCCCATTTTACGGCATTGATGTTATCTTTATCGCAGGGTCTTACAGCGATACATCTTTCTATTGAATTAAAAAGAATTTCTACATATTCCACATCTTCAAATTTCTTCAAACAGGCAGTGTTAAAGGTAATACGTCCTTCTGAAATTGTCATGGCTGGATTCAACCTTGTAGAAAAGAACTGTGCCCGAACAATCTCGTATCCAGATAAATCAAATCCTCCGTCTTTCTTTTCTTCTTTTGATTCTTCAATATCTTGTATACTATTCTGATCAGAATACACGCTCTGACTTGCTTTTTTATAATCTTCTACTGTAAATCCTGTCCAAGACCGATTAACCGACACAAAACCTTTTAACGCTCCACCATCTACTACCTTGAGATTAGGAAATGGAAAGCCTTTTTTCGCATACTTTGTTACTGTCAACATCTTCTGTGCCGCATTATAAATATCCCTGTCAACAATAGCCTCATGGTGATCTGTTTGTCGGTACTGGTTCCGATCATGACGATTCTTTTTTGATTTATGATCAAGATAATTAGGCGTAAATGTCTTTCTGGAAAGTACATCTCCACAATATCTCTCATTTCTCAATAAACTTCCCACAGTACCACTTGACCATTTGGTATTTCCAAGTTTCGTTTTCCGTTTTAATTGCATCAGTATTTCTGCAATTTCCGCAGTTGGGAAACCGTTAAGAAACAAATAATAGCATAAACGCACTGTTTCTGCCTCTTCTTTATTAATTACCAGATTACCATCCTCATCCACATCATATCCCAATAATTTTGGTGTAAGAAATATGCCCCTGGAAAAACGTTGTTCTATGGAAATATTCATAATCTCACTCTTCGTATGAGACTCTTCCTGTGCAGCTGCGGATAATACTGCCAGCATCATTTCACTGGTATTATCCAATGTGTAAATATGTTCTGTTTCAAAAAACACACCCACTTTTGGTCGCATATTTCCAAGTTCACGAACCTTTGCAATACAATCCACTATATTTCTGGCAAATCTGGAAACACTTTTGGTAACAATCAGATCTATTTTTCCAGCTTTACAATCTTCTATCATCCGATTGAACTCGTCTCTATGCTGTAAAGATGTACCGGATATTCCTTCATCAGCATAAATTCCTACCAGCTCCCATCCTTGATGTTCTTTAATCATATCTTCATAATGATTCTTCTGCAGCTCATAAGAAGAAGTCTGATTAACATCATCAGTAGAAACACGGCAATAGGCACAAACCCTTTTCTCTGCTGTATCCTCAAACAACTTTTCTCTTGGTTTTGCTGGAATGAATTCCAATTCATTTCGGTCAACACCCTTATATCTTTCACGAATCTTATTCTTTTGTTCTTCCTGTTTCTTTATTTCTTTTTCATATCCGCTCACCTGATGCATCACTCCCATTTAACTGCCAATACCATTTATCTCCCAATTTATAGGATATAATCCCCATATCTTTTTTTGCCTGCTCCACAGTACGTTTACCAATACCATTTGCACGCATTTTATCAAATATATCTGCACATGCCATATCTGTTCCACTTAGCAGTAATTGCAGATAATCCTTTGCTTTGTCCAGTTTACTATCTGTTTTTGATTTATGAGACAAAAGATCTTCTACCTCATATTCCTCCTGCCCTATCCACCGAAATCCTAAATCCGGATGTAGTTCAAATACATATGCCTTTCCTTCTGGTGCCAGATTATTTTTTATCTGAAGCATTACACGATAATGCGGAATATTTCTATCCCTTCCTACTAATAAAATACTCCTTGCTACTGCAGCTATATCTATACTTCCAAGTCCTCGATATATGCCTTTTGTCCGATTGCTTTTATTCATGTGTCCAATCAGCACAACTGCACATCCAGTCCGTTCTGCAACTTTTGCAAGATTTGTAAGAACAGAACGCACCGAATTTGTACGTTGTATTTCACTATCCATTCTCAAGTAGGCTTGAAGTGGATCAATAACCAATAATTTCGCCTGTGTACCTTCAATCGCTTGTGCCAATCTTGTGTCATTTAGTAATATTGGTTCTTCATCCGGCTGTTCCAAAAATGCAATTCTACTACAATCTGCACCTGCCGCTTCCAATCGTGGCTTGATTGTATCTTCAATTCCATCTTCTGCCGCCTGATAAATTACGTTTCCCGGTATTTTATCTCCGCTTCCATCTGGCATAGCTTTTCCAGTTGTAATAAGTGCCGCAAGCTGCATCATCATGGTCGATTTGCCTTCTCCTGGATCTCCTTGCAATATCGTTATCTTTCCATAGGGAATATACGGATACCATAACCAATCAACTTCTTTTGATGACACTGCATTATAATATGTAATTCTATAATCATTTTGTTCCTTTTCATTTTGAGCCATCTATAACCCTTCCAGCTTTTTATTTTTCTCCGTCATATCTGCAACCAGTTCTGTAATTGTTTGTATTTCTTTTGGTGTAAGACCAGATACGTCAACCGTTCTTTTACTTTCACACCCCAACAGATAGTCGGTACTCACTCTATAAATTGTAGCTAATCTGACCAAAATTTCATAAGAAGGCTGTCTGACATCATTTTCATAGGAACACATTGTATTTTTATTTACTCCAACCAAGCTTGCTACCTGATCTTGCCGCAAGCGATTGTTTTGTCTTAATTGCTTTAATCTATTTCCTAATGATTCCATCATGTGCATCTTACCTTTCTATGCACTATGAAAATTTTTGATTTTACAGTATTTTAGTATATTCTATCAATTTATAGTTCTCGTTTGGGGAACTGCGGTTCCTCTTTCGAGAACCAGACGAATTTCCACTTAACAATGCTTTATAATATTTTTAATCCATAAATACTGCTTTCTCTTTTTATGTTTCCAATTATATATTATCTAGTGAATTTATTCACTATATTTTTGCATTTTCCCCTACTTATAATTAAACAATCAGGAAATAAATTAGAAGGGCGGGAACAATGTGATTGATTATAGTCCGTTATGGATTACAATGGAAAAACGAAATATATCTCAATATTATCTCGTCAACAATGGCATCGACTACCGAACTATGCAGCAACTCCGGAATAACCAGAATATTACCGCATCTACTATTGAAAAACTTTGCCGGATCTTATCTTGTACCCCCAATGACATTTTAACTTTTACAGATGATGATACACATGACAAATAACTGTCGGAACCGATGAATCCGGCAGTTTTATTTTGCAACATTGCGGTCTTGCGGTGTTGCGGTCTTGATGAAAAATATCTGAAAATAGCAAAAATGCAGGAATTTTCATGTCCCTGCACTCTTGTTATACTCCTATCTAGCTTCCTCTTGTTATTCCAGTTTATCAGTTGCTTCTTTCCATGCTTCCATAGATCTATAATATTTTATTAATTTCAACTTGAAATTACTTATTGCCCACTCTTCTCCTTTATCTGAATTCAAAAGAAATAAAAGTTCTTGTATATCTATTGCTAAATCATAGCTTTGTTTTGAATAATCTTTCAAATCACTGTCTGTTAATGGAAACCACTCTTCAACAACAGTTCTATAAACATCATTCAACTTAGAATATGCGTCCCTCGCCTTTTTCCTCAAATCTTCATAAGATAGCTCTTTATTTAGATAAAAATTAGAATACGCATAAATAACAGATTCTGTTTCAACAATTAATTTCTTTAAATTTGTTTTCCAAAATTCTTTAATTAAATCATCTGGTAAAACATATTTTTCTCTATCTTTTCGTTGTCTTTCATAATCTGTATTTTTTCTATATGCCATATTTGCAATCTGAACTCTTGAGGTTCCTAATTGCTTGCACCAATACAAAATATCATCATTTTCCCAATAAGCCTGATAAGCAAAATTTTTAATATCGCTTACATCAAGATAATCTTTCGCAATCCATATTTGAACCACATCTACAGGTTGTTCCTGGGTTATCCACTGTCTTTGTGTTTCAGGTTGTATCTTTATTGCTTTCAATTTATTTATTACATTTTGCAAAAAAGCAGCTATATTTTCATCATCTATATCGACCTTTGCCACCACTTCAGCTCTATATACTTTCTGATAATGTTCAATTTCTTTTGGTTTTTTAACCTGCCATTGAAAATCCAACGCATCAAAATCGTCAAACACGAACCCTCTTTTTTTTCTTTCACTTATTTTAGGTGGATATTTCAATGGAAACACAACAGTTCCTATCATATTAGAGCGCAATACAGGTACTTGTTGCATAGATTCATTTTTTATATTCCATACTCTGGCATAAGCATCTAAAGTAATTTTTAAATCACTCAGATATAAACCTTCCGGTTGATATGACTTTTTATATCTAACTGCATCACAAAAAAACTGTGTGAAAGCACTTATTTCATTATCATAGTATGGGTGAGACTCTTGATCTTTTCTACATGAAAATACTGCTGTTATTCCTGATTGATATATATCCTTAATAGCTTTATCTGTATCAAATTTTTGCTTTTCTGAACCATAATTGCTATCTGCATGACAGCAATCTATGATTACCAATTTACTTTTCGCCTTTGATTTTTTCAAATGCTCAATAATAACATCAAAATAAACGCAGGTCATATCATTTCCATCAAATGTGTTTGTTGCATATAAATAATTATCTCCTCTCTCATCTATTCCTCCATGTCCTGAATAATAGACAACTGCTATATCTTCTTCCATACAGTTTTCACTAAATCTCACTAATTCTCTAATGTATTCTGAATTTTCAATACGACCATCTTGGGCTAACACTACTATCGAATCATCTGAACATACAAGATTTTCCGTAAATACTTCTTTCATTTTCTTTGCATCATTTATGCAATATGGTAACTGTTGATTTGCTCTATACTCACTAACTCCACAGAATAAACCTCTTATCATCGTATTCCCCCATTTCTTTTTTTCTAAAAGTATTTTACCATACTATTCTATGACCAAAAAGAAAAAATACCGCCGAACATTCTTTTTCCTTTGTTCAGCGGTATCTTCTAAAATCCATTCTCAAATATCGACAACCCTGCCATCAGCATCCCTTCATCCATATCCAGTCCATCACTCTGCCTTTCTTCCATTACTTCCCCTGCATCTTCTTCAATGACTACACTCTTTTTTATCTGCTGTATAAAATCCGTATCCTGCAACAACTGCTGTTTTAATTCCTCCACACTGACATTTGCATTATTATAGGAAGAAACGGGTATATTTTCTTTATGCAGCCACGCATAAACCAGTTCTGTAATCAGTGCTGTTTTGCACCTTTTCTGTGATTTCAGATACCTTCCGATTTCTTTCTGCCGTTCATTATCTTCATTAAATATCAATACAACCCTTATCTCTCCCACGCATTACACCCCCTGTCTCTTCTGGATGTGTAATGCTGTCATTTTCTCATATCCTACCGCATTTGCCCGAATGTCCTCGATAAACTCTATATATTTAAAATCAGAAGATTTTTCAATCTGCTGTTTCAGTAACAGGCTACCTCCACCAAGAAATACTGCCGGATTAGTTCGGAAATCTGGTACATACGCATGGAGTTTATTGATAATTCTCTGCATCCAGTCTCCTGCCATTTTCTGAATCTCTCTTACCACTTCTTCATCCAGAATCGTTGCTTCCTGCATTAATACCTGCTCTACATCTGAGGACTCCAGATGAATACCGTAATTCTGCTGAATGGAATTAGAAATTTCTGAACGGAGAATTGCCATTCCAGATCTGTCACTGACACGAACTGACAAATCCGGCTGTCCTTTTCGGATTACCAGTAAATCTACGGTTCCGTCTCCAATATCAATGCAGTTGACCGTCCGGTACTGTCGGAACAGGCTTGCTTTATAGCACATGACTGCCGCAAAATTCTGAGGACTTACCAAAACATCTTTCAGGTAACAATTTACCGGCTTTCCATTGAATCGGAAAGAAATTCCATGTTTTGAATGTTCCGTAAAATATTTTTTGAATCCCGGAGCCTGCTGTCCAAAGTCTGCAGGCGGCAATCCAACTCCCAGTACAATATCTTTGCCGGATAAAGTGATTCCTCTTTCCTTTGCTTCCAAAGCCAGTGAAAACAAAGTTAGTATAAAGTAATCTTCATCCACTGTCTTATCTGCTTTGAATGGCATCCTTGTTTCTGATAACGTATAATACACACCGTTGTATTCCAGAATATCCTCATTCATAAATCGTCCTGGTTTAGAAGTATATCTTACCAGACCACATGGAAAGTTTACATGTACCCCTTTCATATTTCCGTTTCCATGATCAATTCCCATAATTATTTCTGCCATATCCTATTCCATCCTTTCCTGATCATCTTATACTTAACTGTTACTTAACTTCAAACCGTTTGACTTTCTGCATCTTTTTTCATATTTCTTATGACAGTTATGTATAAGTTTACTTGTACTTTTGTGTCTGTTATGTAAGTTATGTGTTACTTTTGTATCTGTTATCATTATATATGTCACATTTGTATCTGTCAATATTTTTATCAAAACTTTTGTGGCACTTTCGTTTAAAAATGTGATATACTTTTGCTATTGGAGGACTTTGCCTATGAATACAGGAGAAATAATCAAGTATTTTCGTCTGGCTCGTAACATGACACAGGAACAACTTGCACAGGATGCCGAGATCAGTTTCAGTACACTCCGCAAATACGAAGCCAATGAACGTAATCCGAAATATGAACAACTTTCAAAAATTGCAGATGCGTTAGGTATCAGTGTAAATCTCTTTATGGATTTTGAAATTCAGTCTGTATCCGATCTGTTTTCTATTCTGTTCCAAATGGAGGGACAGGCAGATTTAGAAATTGCAACCTCAAAGGATTTGGCGGACCTATCTGAAGATACTCTTTTTCTGCATTTTAAAAATGGATACATCAATCACATATTAAGCAATTACCATGCTTCTGTTGAAAGTATCCAGGACATGGATGTTCAATATCGTAAAAAAGCTCTATCAGAAATCCAGAACAGATTATTGGATGACAATAGCAGTATCCATACTGACAGTCCTGCTTTATCTGCAGATTCCGATAAACCTGCACTTTCTCTTTCTTCTGCTGATCAGACTTGGTTTGAATTATCCTCTGACTGTTCTGATGAAGAAAAAGAACAAATGATAAAAGCTGCTGCCTTTATAAAAAACTGTCTACGACATTCCGATAAATAAATCTTTGCACAAAAAAGACAGATGTGGGAATATTTCATTACCTGCATCTGTCTCTTTCTATCCTATGCTTTTTTCTACTCATGAATTTCCAATGGCAGTCCATCCGGATCATGGAAAAATGTCATTTTCTTTCCTGTGTAATCATCCAAACGTACCGGCTCTGTTTCAATTCCTTTCCTATTCAATTCTTTTACTGTATCATCTACATTCACAACTTTAAATGCCAGATGGCGTAATCCCAATGCTTCCGGATAATTTACACGAGCTGGAGCATTTTTTATGATGAAAAGTTCTATTTCCTGCGGTCCACATGCCAGATCAATCTTGTAATCATCACGTTCTTTTCGATAATTCTCTCTGATCACCTTAAATCCAAGAAGATTCACATAAAAATGTTTTGATTTTTCATAATCGCTTCCAATGATTGCAATATGATGAATGGTATCGAACATAACTCTCTCCTCCGTTTTTCATATGTTGATATATATTTTTCTCACATTTTATCACAGTAACGATATATGTGGAATAGTCATTTCATCTTCATTTACTTTTTTAACTTTTCTGCCAGTTCAAACCAAAATTCCAATTCAACGACATCTTTTTCTCCATGTTTTTTGCTGCCAATACCTACCCAGTCCGCTTCATTTAACAAATTCTTCATTGTTTCCTTATCTTCCAGTGCTGATTCACCATCACTCAGCAACCAGATATATCCCGTCTGCATTTTAATAAGTGCAGACATGTCTGGAAATGTCTGAATCTTAATATTACATCCTGAGATTTTTGAAAACTGTATTGCCCGTTCTGACAGATATATAAATCTCTGATATTTTACAGGATTGATGATCTGATATTCTTCTTTCTTTTTACGCTCTGCTTTTTCCATAATCGTTCTTGCTTCCTGGAATAATTTTTGATGTTCTTTTTCCCTTTCCTCTACCGAAAGTGACTGTTCATGCTCATCCTGTTCCTTCTTCATCTGCTCATACATTTCTGTCTGTTCATCGTAGTAAAACTTTTCAATATTCACTTATATAACTCTCCTCCCACATGCACCCATCAATCAATTCTTACATTACCCGACTTTATTTTCCTTTATTTTACATATCCCTCAACCAAATTATATCTCTTATGGTGAAGATGTCCACCATATTTTTTATTTTATTCGACAATTATAATTAAAATTAATGGTATTTTATGCCAAAAAGCAAAGAAAGGCGGGGATACCTTGATTGACTATAGTCCATTATGGGAAACCATGAAAAAACGCCACATTTCCCAATATGCCCTGATTAACAAAGGAATTGACAAGCACACCCTCGATCAGCTCCGGAAAAATCAGAACATCACAATCCTTACCGTTGAAAAACTGTGCAATATTCTTAACTGTACACCCAATGATGTGTTCGCTTTTAAAGATGAAAAAGATTTGTAATACCGTCATAGTATAGCAATATTTCTATGGCGGTATTTCTGTATATAGCAGGGCAGAGAAAAACCGCAGGTGAAAATTCCTGCGGTTTCTATTTTCTAAGCTGTATCGGTATTAAACTGCCTTACAATTATGCACTTTTCTTCTCTGAAGCTATCTTTTCGACTTCCTCTATGGTTAGCTCTGTGTATGCTGCAATATCTTCATAACTGAGTTTGCCACCATCCAGCATTAAACGGGCTATATGGACTGCTTTCATTTCTCATATCTTCCATCGCTTTACACATTACCGCCACCCCTTTCTCATCTTCTTTAAAATAATGCACACGGTCAGCCAGAACTTCATAATACATATCTTTCGTATTTGTACAGGCAAAATCATGCATAAGTTTTCCCAGTGCTGTTTCATCCTTTATCTGTGAATTCACATATATGATATATAATATATAATATTACGCATGATTTCTGCAATATTTCCACTGCATATATTCATCTTCGGAAATCATTCCCTGCTTTTTCTTTCCTCTAATAGTTCCCCACTGATAAAGGAATTCATTGATTTTCTTATTCTGCAGATTGATCACGACCTCGCCTGTCCTTCCGTTCCTCTCCAGTTTCATTTCTGGAAAGTAATCTTCCAGCACAAGAAGCCTATATATCATATCTTCTTCCCTATAACCGGTCGGAATGGAAATGTTTCTCGGATCTACATCAAGGACTACTGCCATTTTATGCAGCATTTCCTTTCTCGGTGTTCTATTGTCAGTTTCATATTGTGCCATTCTTGGACTTGCACTTTCTTCTCCGATTCCAATTGCAATTCCAAGTTCTTTCTGTGTCATTCCTCTAAATTTCCGTATTCTTTTAATATTTTCACCTGTACTCATAGCCTGCTTTTCTCCTTTCGCAGCAAACAGCTTATTGGAAATGCGATTACATACCATACTGCCCTGATTGCAATTCCAATCGCAATAATAAAACCAAATACAGCTCCGATTATCGCACACAAGGCTACCATTCCTATCGTTCCAGATAAATCCCAATGCCACGGAATGATGAAAAACATATATGGGATTCCTACCGGAACACCATATACCAACATCAGCCGAAACCAGTCAATTTCTCCATCTACCAGATACAGATACTTTCCAAGCCATCCGATCAATGCCAGCACAGCTATCATCAATACCCCTTTATACATAAAATTTTTAAATGTCATGCACCCTTCGCCCCTTCCATATATTCTGAGATCACCTTTTGTAAAACATCATCAAATCTTAAAATTACTTCAATCCGTTTTTTATCATACACATACACCGTATCTATCATCGTATCTATAATCTCTTTGGTCAGCTTTCCTCTTTCTATCTGTACCTCCAACTGTTGGACTGCTGTTCTTATCCGGCTTCTGTATCGTTCTTCTTCAATGATCACACTGGCAAGTGCTTTTTGTTCGGATTGTATTTTTTCGATTTTTTCTGTCAGTTGTTTCTTCACTGTTATATATTTTTCTCTGCTAAGTACACCTTCTGCATAAGCTTCATACTGATGAATACGTTCATTTTTTAATTTTTCCAGTTCCGATTCCAACACCCTTTGTTGTTTTTTCCCTGTAAAACTATTATCCGTATATTTTTCTTCGGATTCTCTTTGCACTGAATCCAATATCCTTAGTATCCTTTTTAAAGAATACCAGATATGTCCCTCTATCACAGATACCGGATATACATCTTCAGAACAATGGGAATATCTTCCTGCCTGAGCTTTATGGGGACAATATACTTTCGGATGAATACCGCCATCTGTATAAGCTAATGCCCTGTGGCAGTTTCCACACCGTACTTTTCCTTTCAGAAGAAAGTCTTTCGCACCACGATATTCTGGCTTTGTCATAAACATAATAGATGCACTTGCCACTTCATACTCTTCTTCCGTAATGATTGCCGGATTGATATTCTTCCGTATAATGACATCTCGTTCTGCTGTCTTTCTTGTTACTTTACTTCCAACCGCTACTGTATGCCGCCTTCCCATAACTAAAGCACCTGTGTACTCAAACCTTCCAAGAATTGTACGGATCATCCCGGTATCCCAAACAACTTCCTTATCTGGCATTTTATAATTCCCCTGCCGCAGCAATCCGTTCATCTGATTATATTTTCCAGGTGTCGGCACCTTCTGCTCGTTCATGTAATAGCAAATCTGAGAAGTATTGCAGCCTTCCATCGCTTTATCAAATATCATACGGACATATTTACCCGCTACCGGATCTATTTTCCAGCATCCATGCTCTTCATCTTTTAAATAACCAAATGGAGGTTTCGAGCCTGTCCATTTTCCATTCTTCCATTTCACCTTCAAGGCACTCTTTAACTTTTTGGATATATCCTTGCTGTAAAGATTGTTGACAAGATTATTGATTGCCATATCTAATCCCATCGTTCTTCCTATGTACTCTTTACTGTCATAATTATTGTTTAATGAAATAAAGCGGATTCCCAGGAGTGGGAACACTTGCTCCAGATAATCTCCAACTCCAATATAATCTCTCCCAAATCGTGAAAAGTCTTTTACAATGACGGTATCTATTTTTCCTGCCTTCGCATCTTCTATCATTTTCTTAAATGCCGGACGTTCAAAATTCGTTCCGGAATACCCATCATCCACATATTCTATGTATTCATCACTCATGTCCTCTCTGTCAGTGATAAAATTGACAAGAAGTGATCTCTGGTTGTCAATGCTGTTGCTTTCATCTTTATTTTCTTTCCTTAAATCTCCATCTGCTATAGAGAGTCTTAAATACAATCCATTAGCCAATCTGAACACCTTCCATTTCTTCTGCTATCTGCTGGAATTCATCCTTACATTTGAAGCACACATGGATACTCCCATTTGCATATACTTCTATATATTCCACCAGTTCTTGTACAAGTGCCTCATTATATTCTCTTTTATCCAGATATTTTTCCATATGATTTACCATATCCATATATCGGTTTGCTTTCTTTTCCAAGATCCTTTGATTCTGTTCTTGTACCTGAAGCTCTTCCCGGAGATTTTGGAGTTCCCCTATATAGCGTTCCTTCATCATATCAAAATCATCTTTATCCACAACACCTGCTACATAATCTTCATATAGTCTTGTATTGCGTTCTTCCGTCTGTGCGATCTTACGCTCCAATGTCCTTACCTTTGCCGCTGCTTTATAAAAAATATTGTTTTCTTTTGTTGCACTTTTCATTTTCTGCAAAAGCAATTTTCTGTCACACATACTCTTGATCAAAATCTGGATCTGATCCATCACAAGGATCTTGAGTAAGTTTCCTTCTATCAAATTTCTGGAACATTGTTCATTCCCACAATAGTAATCGCTTCCCATTTTTTCATTGGTTGTATAATTATGAGTATATCGTCTGAAATACATAACGTTCCCACACTCGCCACATCGGACCATTCCCGGAAAACTATCCTGATACTTTTCTCTGTCCTTCATACATCTGGACTGGCGTTTCTTCGTTACCTTATGAATCTCTTCTCTGCTTTCCTGCAATTCCTCATAATCATCCCTCGCAACCAGCGGAGTATGCATATCTTTCTGCACATCCCACTCTTCTGGTACTGTACGATACTGTTTCACTCCTTTGTACAAAGATTGTTTCAATTTTCCTGTGACAATATCTCCTGTATAGGTTGGATTTTCTAATATTTTTCTGACAGTTCCTCCATTCCACTTTGTCTCCTCAAGTGGCACTCTTGCTATCTTTCTTTTTTCTTTCTGTCCGGGTGTCGCAATTCCCAACAGGTTCAGCCTGTCAGCAATTTCTCTCTTACTGACTCCCAGCAATGTCCATTGGAATATCATACGCACAACCGGGGCAACCGTTTCATCTACGACCTGTCTTGTTTTATCCTCAGAACGGACATAGCCAAATGCAACCTTAGATAACGTGATATTTCCGTTCCGCTTTTGTGCTTCCTTTGCCGCCAGGATTTTTTTAGACATATCCTTTGCATACATGGCATTTACCATGTTTTTGATGGGAACACTTATATTTTCCCTGTCCTCTTTTCTAGAGCTATCATAATCATCTGTAATCGCAATAAAGCGTACATTTAACTTTGGCAATATAGTCTCCAGGTAATATCCTGTTTCCAGATAGTCTCTGCCGAATCTGGATAAATCTTTTACAACGATACATTGCACCTTTCCAGAACGAACATCTTCCATTAATCTCATAAATCCGGGACGTTCAAAATTTGTGCCTGTAAATCCATTATCAATGTATACCTCTTCCAGTCTCAGATCCGGATGCTCTTCTATAAATCTTTCTACAAGCATCTGCTGCACAACTAATGTTTCATCCGTTTCATTTCCTCCGTTTTCAACAGACAGACGAATATACGCAGCCGTATCCAGTAAGTTTTCTTTTTTGACAACCGTTTGTATATTAGATTCTACGTTTCTGTTTTTTCTGCTCTTTCTTGCCATCCCTATTCCTCCATCCATTCTGATGGAAAGTATTTTTTCCATTCCTGCTTGGATAAACATACCTGCACTTCTTTAAAATCTCTTATCAATACTTTCTCAATCCATTTATTGATATGCTCTGGCTGTAGTTCTTTCGGAAGATTTTCTTTCTTAAAAGTCTCTAACCATTCATTTTTATTGCTATATGCCTTTTCTATAACGGATACCTCTTTCATAAGTTCACTGAAATCTCCATCATACATACGAAGCTGATCCCGTATTTCTTCTTTTCCCACCAGATATTCTTCTTCATTGATTTTTCCTGTCTGGTAGTTCTGATATAATGGAATACGCTCTTTTTCCACTTGCTCCATCTCTTCAAAGATTGTCCACGCTCTTTGTGAATACTGCTTCAACCATTCATATTTTTCTGATTCTGCTTCTCTGGCTGATAGTTTCTTTTTTATCTGTTCTGCCAGTTCCATTTCTCTTTGTATAGCTTTTCTTACTTCAGCAATCACGGTTTCAAAAGAAATGTAGGTACTTTTATCTCTTGGAAGCTGATTCGTCCCACTTGCGAAAAGAAAAACCGTTTCCCCCGTTTTAAAATTTCTCTGTGATATTTTTCTTCCTGTCTCGGCATCAAATATCTTTTTTACAAATAATCCATTTTTACCTGGTCTTGTTTTTCTTGGCTTCTTTCTCTTATCGAGAATCTCCTGCACTTTTTCAAACATGCCTTCTTCCAAAATAGGAGCTATAGGAAGTGTACAAATTTTTTTGTTGATCGTCTTTTGCCAATAACCAGCATACGCTGTGCATCTAAGGATTCTCTTTACAGAGCAGAATAACCATTTATTGTCATATGTCGGCCATACCTTATGACCGACTCGTGCATTATGCACCATCGGAGATTCTATTCCACTGTCATTTAAAATTTTCACTATATTTGCAATCGGCATACCATCTAATACCATCTGAAAGATCTCCCGCACAACAACTGCCGCTTCTTCATCAATAAGCAATTCCCTGCGGTCATCAGAAAGAATGTATCCATACTTTTCATCATGCACGGTATAAAGTCCCTCCAGCTGTTCTCTGACTGCATACTCTCTCATGCCTTTTAACTGAACTGCCGCATACCTAGCTTTCTTTATATATTCATATAATTCTTCTTTCGTTTTTCCAATGCTGATAAATTCGTCCTGTACAACTGCAAAATGTATTCCTGCCGGGACAAATGTTTTTACTAAGACATCATCTGCACAGGATATTGTCCTTCCGCATCTGTCAATGCTGTCTACAACTACCATATCAAATTTGCGGTTGATCCCATCTTTTGTCAGTTCTTCAAAAACTGTGTTCTCTTCTGTATCTTTTTTTCTGTCGCAATACTTTGCAGATAATGTCCATCCCTGTTTTTTCAAGTATTCCTGTATATGCTGGTCCTGCTGTTTTATAATATCCGCCGGAATCTTTCCGTCCTCTTTACAGGAAGTCGTTCTGGTATAACTTACGCACCGCATACAAATTCTCCTTTCCGTTCCTTCCGCTCACGTATGATCTGCACTGCTTCTATCATTTCCTGCATCTCGTCACTATACTTGAACTGAATCTCAATCTGCTCCTTGCTGTATACAATGATCTGCTCTATCAATGTAACAACTGCTTTCCGGTCAAGGCTTTGGATATTTTTATATTTTTTGAAATCCTCTATCCATGGGTGCATCCGTTTTTCTTCCGCAGATAACTTTTCTTTCTTCTCTTCCGTTTCCTGTTTCGCCTTTTCTGCTTTCTGCATCTTCTCTGTGAATCTCTGATTATATTCATGGTACTCTTCTCTGCTGACAATACCGTCTACCATATCCTGATACAATCTCGCCTTTAAGTCTTTATATCTTTCCACTTCCTCATAAAGTGCCATTAACTGCTGTTCTAAAGACCGGCTCTCCACTTTCTTGTAAGTATCCATTCCATTTTTCTTGATAATCTCTTCTGCTTCGGTCAATAATGCAATCTGCTTTTTTACAGAATCCAGGACAACTTCATAAATCATTTTTTCACTGATCAGATGGGAACTGCATCCTTCTTTGTTCTTATAAGTGGAGCAATGATAATAACAGTATTTTTTCCCTTTCTTCGTTGTGCTTCGCTTGACCATGTTCTCACCACAGTCCCCACAACGTACAAATCCAGAAAACAAATAGACGGATTTTCTTTTCGGAGCGATCCGGGTATCTATTTCCAACAGACTTTGTACATATTGAAAACTCTCTTCTGGAATGATTGCTTCATGTGTATTTTCTACACGAATCCAGTTTTCTCTTGCGATAGGAGAACTTTTCTTCACCTTATAATTGATCTTTCGGTTTTTGCCCTGAACCATTGTGCCTATGTAAAGTTCATTCTGCAAAATACGGTTGATGGAAGTGACTGCCCATTTAGGATCAGAACCGGAACGGAATCCGCTGTTATAATTCATCCCCCGGCTTCTCTTATATTCCAATGGCGGCAAAACTCCCATTTCATTTAACCGGGCTGCTATTCTTTGTGAACTGTACCCATCTATTTTCAGATTAAAAATAAGCCGTACAATATCTGCCGCATATTCATCAACAATAAGATGGTTCTTATCTTCTGGATCTTTTAAGTATCCATAAGCTGCAAAGTTACCAATAAACTGCCCGTTTTTCCTTTTTACATCTAACTGACTTCGGATTTTAATTGAGATGTCCCTGCAATAAGCATCATTGATAAGATTCTTAAACGGGACAATGATCTGATCTGCATCATCCGATCCTGTAGCACTGTCATAATGGTCTGTGATTGCGATGAACCGTACACCCATAAATGGAAAGATTTTTTCCAGATACCTTCCTGTTTCAATGTAGTTTCTTCCCAATCTGGATAAATCTTTTACGATGATACAGTTGATCTTCTTCCTTTTCACATCCTCAAGCATCCTTTGAAATGCCGGACGGTCAAAGTTCGTTCCACTGTATCCATCGTCGATATATTCCTCGACCAGCTGAATCTCTTTGTGCTGTTTTACAAAATCGTTAATGAGACTTCTTTGATTGCGGATGCTGTCACTCTCCAGTTTGTCTCCATCCTCTCTGGATAACCGGAGATAATCCGCTGCTAAAATAGACTTTTGATTGAAATACATAAAGCCATCAACCTCCTACTTTACTCGCTCTGTGGCGGTGTAAACCAAGAAATTCACGGCTCCTTGAATGCTTTTAAATTTTGACCCACATCCATATTAACATAACTTCTGGATTACTACCATACCTTTTTCTTTCTTTTTTCGATTATTTTTTCTGGACGATTTTTCTTTTACATGGAGATACATCTGCTCAGGCTTTCTTCCAGAGAGCATTTTCCTGCAAAGCTGATCTTCACAACTATCCCATGTGATTTATAGCAATACGGATTTTTAATCTGCTTGATATAATCTGCAATCCTTTCTGCCTGCGGTAATTCTTCATGAATCTCCACATCATCCAGCTCTGCTAACGTACTTTTATCTACGGTACGGATGTCCACTGCTGCCATTTCCTGCAATTCTTCCAGTGTAGGCATTTCTATATTTTTCATCTGACTACCTCCTGTGATCTCTCTTTTTCTACTAATCACAGCTGGCAGAGGGCAAAATGTCAGATGAATTTTCACTTTTTTTATTTTTTTACATTTTTACCTGTCTTTTTGATGTCTCCCACGCATGATTATGGGAAGGGATTCTCTCTTAGAGCAAGTTTCGCAATGTAGCACAATAACCCCTTCCGGGGTTACTGGCCACTTGCAACTTGATGGGGATTTCGTTTCCCCATACCCTCGACCGCAATCAAAGATATGCGTATTGGTTCCCATTGCCATGGTCACAGCGTGATGATTCTTCATCACTTGTTTTCACAGCAAGCTGTAAAATTTTCTCTTTCCCGTGCGGAGCCTTTATGCAGAAAGGAGCATTTAATGACAAGACCAAAAAAAGATGAATCACTTACCAAGACCAAAGACGTTCACCTGCGTATGAGCGAAACAGAATATGAGATTCTTTTTGGAAGAGCCACTGCATCCAACATGACTGTTTCTGATTTTATACGCAATGCTTTGGATAAGCAGAATGTTATTATCAAATATGAAATTACTGCAGATGTCAAAGAAATAAAAAAGCTGATTGGTGAATTTGGAAAAATAGGAGGCAACCTCAATCAGATTGCCCGATATTTTAATCAAGGTGGAATTATCTCCTCAGAAATGAGAACAGAAATAAAAAAATCTCTCCGGGATATTTATGAAATGAAATATGAAGTGATGAGAATGGCAGGTGATTTCCGTGGCAGTGATTAAACATATCGCAAGCAAAAATGCTGACTATGGAGAATCCGAACGGTATCTCATCTTTCAGCATAATGAATACACCCAAAAGCCAATCCTCGATGATGAGGGGTATATGATATTACGAGATGAATATTACCTGGATGGTCTGAACTGTGATCCGTTTACTTTTGCATCTGAATGTCAGGAACTAAACAGCTACTACCATAAAAATAAAAATTTCAATGAGATCAAGTCTCATCATTACATTATCAGCTTTGACCCAAAAGACAGAGATGAATGTGGACTGACTGGTGAACGGGCACAACAGCTTGGACTGACTTTTGCAAAGAAGAACTTTCCCGGTCATCAGGCTTTAGTTTGTACTCATACAGACGGTCATAATGAAAGCGGCAATATCCATGTGCATATTGTGATCAACAGCCTTCGGAAATATGACGTACCCCAAGAACCCTATATGGAATTTGACTGTGAATCAAAAGCCGGATATAAACACCACCTAAGCATAGCCTACCTTGCTCACTTAAAACAAGATGTTATGGACATGTGTCAGAAAGAGGGCCTGCATCAAGTTGACTTGCTCTCTCCTGCTGAAAGAAAAATCACGGAAAAAGAATACTGGGCACAGCGTCGTGGACAGGAAACACTTGATAAGCTCAACCAGAAAATGCTTGAAGATGGTATCACACCAAAAGAGACTCGCTATCAAACAGAGAAACAGTTTCTCCGGGATGCTATTGATGATGCTGCAAGCACCGCCAAGTCACCAGAAGAGTTTGCACAAATCCTCGATAAAAAATATCATATCATCTTCAAAATCAGCAGAAACCGGTACAGCTATCTTCATCCAGGCAGAAAAAAATATATCACTGGACGAAATCTCGGAACACGATATGAAGAGGATTTTCTATTACAGACATTTAAGGAAAATGAAAAATCACTCTCTGATAGGAAAATGAAAATTGAAGAACCACAAGTTCCAAACACTGTGAAAGATTTGCAGACAGCACTTTCTCCTGATGCTTCCGATATTCCTGTACCGTTCATTTTCATAAAATCAGATCTCCGACTTGTGATAGATTTACAGACCTGTATCAAAGCACAGCAGAGTGAAGCCTATGCCCAAAAGGTCAAACTCTCTAATTTAAAGCAGATGGCTCAGACTGTTGCCTACATCCAGGAACACGGTTATGACTCTCTTGAAGATTTCCATACTGCACTTGACCAGGCATCCGATCAGACCAGTGCCGCCAGAAAATCTTTAAAGGATACAGAGCAACAACTTAAAGATGTGAATGAGCAAATACATTTTACCGGACAGTACCTTGCATATAAAAACGTATATGCCGACTACCGTAAAAGCCGCAATAAGGATAAATTCTACGAAGAACACCGGGCAGAACTTTCCCTTTACGATACAGCTCTCCGAACACTGAAAGAAAAATCCAATGGAAATAAGCTGCCTTCCATGAAAGCCCTTTATGCCGAAAAAGACCGGCTTACTAAATTGCTAGATACACAACGGGAAGATTTTTCTAACCGCCGGGATTATGAACAGGAACTTCATACTGTTTCTGCTAATATTGATATGATTCTTGGGAAGAGTCACAAGCAGGAACAGAAGATTGAGAAAGAACAGAATTTATAATTGCTTCCAAAAAAATAGCACAAAATCTTTTTTGAGATAATGTGCTATTTTTTCAATACTTTTTTACTATAATAAATCTTTTTCTTTAATCATTTTCTCATATTCATCAATCGCCTGCGTCAAATTACTACAAGAGCGTTCAATCTCAGTTGCTAAATTAGAATATGCACCAACAGAAGAGACATGTGAATACAACTCATTAACAATTTCTCTCAAATCTTTAATGTTCTTTTCATATAAATTCATAGAATGCTTCCTCCTTTTTACAACTTTGGTTTTTATCATAACATTTTCCCCAATATCATTCAATATTACGAACCGATTTTTTTATTTTTCTAACACTGGCATAACTATCATCTGCCAGCCCCAATGACTCCATTTTCTGCACAATTTCTCTTTGTGACAGTTTCCCTATATTTGAAAAACTCTGAATCCAGTTAGGCAATCTCAATTCATCCAGCAAATCACCTACAGTATCCACATCGTGTCTCTTTAGTGCATTATATATTCGTGTATTAAATTTCAGAAATGAGATTGGCTCTTCTAAAATGTTCTCTGGCAAATCTGGATGTAATCTTTTAGCATTTTCTATACTTCGTTCTCTCTGCACAACTAAATTTCTATTGTAATTCTCAAGCCCTTCCACAACATATATTACATACTGCGGTTTTGCCAAGTATTTTACTCCCATCAAAATCATTCTATGAACTCTATCCGCTTCCAAATCCATTCTTTCAGCAATTTTCTTTTCTGAAAGTCTTTCTTTGTATCTAAGTCGAATCACAGTTTCATATTCCTCTGGAAAACATGACAGAGCAAACTCTAATCCTGCTTCCTGATCTGGTAACAATTTCAGAATCCTGTTATCCTTTAATTCCTTACTCCTCTGCACAACTGCATCCCACAGATTTTCTGGATACTCATATTTTTTCTTACTCATATATGTTACCTCCAAAATCATTTTCTACTAATCATGCATGGCAACATATAAAAGGTCATAAAATTTATAAAAAATTATTTTCTTCTTTGCATTTCTATACTTGAATTAGAGCGTTTTTTCTTATTCACTTGCGTTGAACTATTTTTTCTATCAATAAAAGCATCTGCAATTTCAATAAGTACAAGTACCATCACTGAAGTTCTCCCTCCAAAGGCTAAATCTCCTATAAGAATAAACTCTTTCCTGATGAACGCCAATATAAGTGATAACACCAAAAAAGTTATTTTCATAAAGAAAGCCATGTTCTGTGCATCTTTACTCTTTGATATTGAAAATTTATAGTAAACAAGACCCATAAACATAGCCGTCAATAATATGAATAGATTTCGTAGCATAATATATTTTCTCCTCCGTAAAATTAAACTAATTGCCGCCTCTATCATATATTATAAGCACTGATTTCTTTTTTTCAACAAAAATGGCCCTGCCACATAAGTAGCAAGACCATTTCCATTGAAAATTACTTCTTCTTCCTTTCCATCTCTTCTTCCACTGCCCTCTGTTGGACGCCACTGAAAAAGTGGTAAGTTTAGTATCACAGGGCGTCAAATATATGCCAAAATGTTCCTTGATAATAAAATATTGCTAAAATAGTGTTTTGAGGGATGCAAAATCTACCCTTTTGAGAGATGAATTTTCCTATTTTTTCTCATTTGGGCAGACTTCTCCCTTTAGTTTTAAAATTCGTTTTAAATTGACTGCAAATATTGATACTGCTCCTTGAAGTTGCATGTTTGATAGTCCAGCAGCATCACAACGACTATATCCGTGTATATTTTTTAATTCACTATTTTTTGCCTCTATCATATAGCGGGTTTTGAAACGTTCCTTGAAATATTGTGTTTTTTGAAACGCCTCTTGATTTTTATGATAATCCGATTTAATAGTGATACTATACGTTTTGGTTTTTGCATTTTCTTTATAGCAGCCATTACGATAAGGACAGACATGGCATTTATTAATATCGAAAAAATATTTGATACGTGTATTCTTTTTCTGATTACTACGTTTGTCAATTCGATATTTTATAGCCAAATGCCCTGCTGGGCACTGCATGGTATCCGCATCTTTATTAAAGATAAAGCCGTCCTCTGAACGAGTCCCTTTTATGATGCTCGGGTTAAGCTTTGAAATTAATTTATAGTCATTGCTTTGTGCATCTTTTAAATTTTCCAGTGTGGAATATGCGGTATCTGCTATTACTTCATTAACGGTTGCACCTGCTGCTTTACTTTTTTGAACCAGTACTGGAAGTTCCTGACCATCAAATGCTTCGCCGGATGTGATTGTTGCTGCAGTGATAATCCGTTCATCTGTCATGGCCAAATGAGTTTTGTATCCGTAAAAAGAAGAATTGACCGTTTTATGGCCAATCCGGGCATCCGGGTCAATGGATTGATCATAACAATCAATCTGATTATCCAAAATTTCGGATAACATAGAAGATTCTTCTTTAATCGTTGGCAGTTCTGAATACGGACTTTCCTGAACTGTGTTTAATAATTCATGACAGTATTCATTATACTCATCTAAAGAAGCTCGTTTTTCAGGTTCATCTGGCAGATAAATGTCTTTATCAGAATCTTTTAAAGCTACTTTTAAAGAAGTAGAGGCTTTTTTCAACATTTCTCTCTGAGTAGTTTTATGATAACGGGCTTCTGTATGAGTTGAGTCAACAATTATAGTATTGCTTTTTAAAACACCTTGATTTATGGCAAGTTCTACACTTTTATTTATGAGCAGATCAAGTATATTTTCATCTTTTAAACGCTGCTTTCTGAATTTGGTTAAAAGACTAGGATGGATAACCTCTTCTTCTGGCGTTAATTCCAGAAAATATTTAAAAGACATATCATATCGTGATCTTTCAACAACACCATTATCAGAAAGGTTATAAAGATATTTTAAAAGCAGATATTTAAATAGCAATATAGGATTTTTTGCATTACGTCCATTATCAAGGCAATATTTATTTTTTAATTCATCATATATAAAAGAAAAATCGACCAATTCCCTGATTTTTCTTAGAATATGATCTTTTGGAACAATCATGTCATATAAATCTGAATAATAACTAAGGCTAAGTTTAAGTTGGGATGATAACATTTCAACCTCCGACAATTATGATACCTTAATTATATCAGATATATGATTTTACGACCACTTTTTCAGTGGCGTCCTGTTGCTGTGGTTGTCCTTTGCCCTGACTGGCTATCTTTTGCTGATGCTTACGAAGCCGCTTCAGCACTGATCTCCGGGGAGCATTTTTGTCTTTTTTCTTCGGAGTATTGTTCATCAGTCCATCAATCATGTTGTAGTTGGCTTCTTCTGCCATCTCTGCACTGCGAAGATATTCTCCATTGTCCATGACCTTCTGCCAGTTTGCCAGCTCTGGTTTCTTTTTCTGCTGTTCTTGTGGCTTTTGTGTCTGATTCAGCTGCATTTGTGATTGCACCTGCTGTTGCCTTTGCTGTTCCTGTTCTTTTGCTGCCTGTTGCTGCATAAAGTTCTGAATGTTCCTTCTTGCTTCTTCGTCAAAGCCATTGTAACAGTCATTCATAACTACTGCTCCGTCTTCACTGAGAATCACATAGGCGGCTCTTGTCCCATACTCTTCATGTTCCATCAGAAACCATTTTTTCTCATTCATCAAAATATAATCCTGAGCAAGCCATGTACCTTTCTTTCCTTCGATTTCATATCCCGTTGTATCAATGGAAAGTCTGGTATCAGAGGAATTTTTGATTGTGAGAAATTCTGGAACAATGATGAATCCGTCTTTATTAATATAGTAAGCTGTGGTTTTTCCCTCATCTGTGATAACCAGAACATCGCTGCATCCGATGGAATGACCTTTGAAGTTCTTCGGTCGTTGTTTCTGCAGGCGTATTTTTATATCCGCCGGAGTTTCCCCCGGCTGGATTCTTCCAATGTACACCTGCTGATAGTTCTCAATGCTGACGCTCTTTCCTTCGCTTCTCAGCTTTTCATAAGAACGGAAACGAACATCCCGGTACTCTGGTGTTTCTTTTACCTGATATACTGCACACTGACTTGTACTCATTCCTCGTCCTCCTCTTCCAGTTCCGCTTTATAATCTTCCAGATCCATAAGAAAAATCTCATAGCCTTCGTCACTCATGCAGAACAACTTTCTTATGGTATTGCAGACCAGCCCGATCATATCCGCATCCCCTTTCAGAAATGGAATGATATTGTCGATGGCTTCCATCGTGTCATTTCTGTTTCCTTTATCAAACATTGCCGTTACTAAACATTCGTCTGTATCAAAGTTCATTGCCAGATCCATCATAATTCTACATCCCCCTTCTTATGTGCTTTAGGTTTTTCTGCTTCTTTATTTTTCTGCTCCTGTGCTTTTGCCCTTGCCTGAAACTCTTTTAACGACTGCAGCACAGATTTTTTCAGTTCCCCTTTTTCACCCTTTGCAGGCTCTTTGTTTTGTTCCCGGTTCGGTTCTACTGATATGGATTCTTTCTTGACTGGTGTTTCTGAAACTTCCTGTTTCACTTCCACGGTCTGTTCTGCTTCCTGCACTTTTCCATGTTTCTCATTCAGATACTTTTCCATATCGTTAATTGCTTTCTGTACCAATGGGCTTTCCTTATAATGAGGAATCATATCTATCAGTTCCCTGTCCACTCTATCCCAACACATCAGTTCATATTCCCCGGAATAATCCTTATCCCCGTCCTGCAGGTCAAAACCAATCCCTTTGCCTCCATGTAGTCGATCTGCCGGAATACTTTCATAAATCTTAATCGCTTCTTCCAGAGTAAGATTATTATGGTACTCACCCATGACCGGGAACTCCATGCACTCTGCTACATAGAAACTGATCGTAGCTTCTGGCTGTTCCTGCTCAGGCTGTCTGGTAAAGATAGAAAGGGTTTCTGCATTTTCCAGACGGGAAAGTAATGACCGGGCAGTTATCACATCACTGTCTATATCAGATTCTTCCGATACTTCAACGAGCCAGTCCTTTAAACACTCTGTTTTCTTATTCAAAATGTCCTCTGTGATTTTCTCCACCTGTTCTTCCCTGTTCTCAACGGTATCTTTATATTCATAAGTGTCATATTCATAGCTGAAATTATCTAAATCAGCCGCCAGCTTTTTGATCTCCTGCTGATCAAGGTAAGCATCTGCTTCCTTCATATATTCTGCCAAAGTGATTCTTTCTTCTGCGATAGGATTGATGTCCACCTTAATACCTGCCATTGCTATACCATGAGCATTTAATTCATTGAAGAAACTGTCTTCATGGATATTGCCACGATAAGAAAGCACTACATCAAGGTCAGAATCTTCCCGGTAAAGGTCTTGTCTGCTTCTGGAACCATACACTCTTGCAGCAAGCAGCTCTACCTCCTGTTCCATTCCCATATCTTCTAATACTGCCTGTGCATGATACAGGACACCTCTTTCAACTTCTGCCCTTCTCAGGCTATTTAATGCCAGTTCATTTCTTCCAATCTCAGAAGTCGCACGAAGTTCCCCCTCCTGCAATAAATCCTTAGAGTGCTGGATCGTCATTTCTTCAAATTCTTTATAATCCACTTTGACACATTCCAGGTCATCCATTCTTTCACTTTTAAGGATTTCATAAGCAGCTTCCTGAATGGATGCGTCTGGATTATCGTAATCACCACTCTGGATTTCATGCAGATCAGAGTCATAAAAAATAAACGAATATCCTTCTTCCGTTGCCTGTATGGTCAGATACCCTTTACTCTCGGTAAACTGCATTGCGATTCCTTCATAGGTTTGCATTGCTTCTCCCCTGCGAAATCCTTCAAAAATACTTGCCGGGCAGTTTTTTTCTAATTGTATCCGCTGCATCTGTTCTTCCTGAACTTCTTCCACATCTGCCATCAATTCTTCATAATCCACTACTTTTGCGTCTTCCAATGAGTACCCTTTATCTTCCAAAATATCACTGGCAGCTTCATCTACATAAATTGTCGGATTGTCATAGATTCCTCCATCATCCTCCTGATAATCTTCATTGTAAAATGTATAATCATAGCCATCTTCTGCAGTCTGGATTGTAAAGTATTGTTTTCCAATCTGATATGCAATCTGTACCTCATTCCAGTCCAGCATATTTTCCATTTTATTTACCGCTTCATATATTTCCGGATTCAGCCACCCTCCGATCTGTTCATATGCATGGGTCAGCTGATCTATTCCGTTTTCACATCGGATAAAATCTATGCTTTCCTGCATTGTTTCCGTATTCTGGATACCAAGCACTTTTTCCTGATGATTTGGCAGGCGTAAATATTCCTGCATCGCTTCATCCAGTGATTCATACCGGTTTACTTTTACTACACCCTCTGCATTTACATCTTCCATCACATAAAAATTATCAACGTAATGAATCTCTGGCATTTTCAACTTTATGCCTTCTGGCAGCTGCACCTCACTGACTGCATGGAAATTAAACCGGACATCCGTTCCAGATTCATTTTTTCCTGCCATCGTTTCTTCCCAGGTATCTTTCTGTACTGCCTGTATTTCTTCGATTGTAAGTGTCTGTCCACTCCGCAGGGTTACAACAGAATCTTTCGGGAATTCCGTCAAGTCATAAAGTGTTGTTCCATTTTCCTGCAAATATTCTGATACAGCTTCTAACGCTCCTGCATCAAACCCATTCCATAAATCCTCCGCTACAAGCTGTCCATTTTCTGCTACGATAATTCCTGCCACATCGGAGCCAAATTCATCATGTTCCATTAAGAAGAACTTCTCCCCCGCATATTCCTTTTCATCAACCGTATGCCATGTCCCGTTATGTCCTTCTGCTTCATATCCTCTTGTCTCTGCCGTGATTGTCACTTCGTTTTCTCCTATCGCCTGTTCTATCCTCTGCATCCGGATCTCAGCTCTTGCCATGTCGATAAACCCATCTAAAACTGCCGGGTGGCTTTCGATCACATAATCCAGGTTCAGATTTCTACCCCGGCTGACATTTTCCGGGACTTCGATATGCTCCGCCCAGTCTTTGTTCTGTCTGGAAAATCTTCCATCATGGGAAAGTTCACGGATGGTATTTGCCATAACAAAATTCATACGTTCTTCCCCGAAGCGTTCCACGACTTCTTTTGCCGCATCCTGCTTTAAGTGCAGCCCGTCAAAATTCTCCCGGATGGCTTCTTCGATTGCTTTCTTACAGTCCAGGTTTAACTTTCTGGAATCCAGATAAGCATCCACATCCCGTTCTCCCATTGCCTGTTCCAATGTTCCTTTATAAACTGGCGGATATGCCCTGACGGAATTATGTTCCAGCATGTTCATTCTCTGCTGGACAAACTCTGGAAGTTCCTGAAATCCAAAAGAATCTACATAATAGGCTGTAATCTCTGCACCCCTGTTTATCACGATCACATCACTTACCGATAAGGAATGACCACGGAAATCTTCCGGTCGGTCAATGTTAAAGCGTTCAAATATATTGTCTAACGTGATCGTTGGCATCCACGGTGCTGCATAAACCATCCGGTAATCCTTTCCGTCAATGGTATAGCCCAGACTCTTTGCGGATTCTATTCCCATAAACTGATAAGTATGCTCATCTCCACTATCCATCTGATAAATGGCAAACCTTCTGCTTTCTCCATGCAGAAGAAGTGTCTCATCAATCTTTTCCGCACTGTCCTGTTCCAGTTTTTCCTGTCTGGCGGCAGCTGCTTCTCTTTCTTTATGTACTTCCCATTCTGCTTCCGTAATACCAAAAATACCGTCATGTCCCAGGATTGCATTTTCTGTTTCTGCAAGAATCTGTCCTGCCTGCTCTGGATTGTCTGGATTTCCATGTAAGAGAAAAACTTCCGCACCCTCACGATACAATTCTACTGCCCTGTTTTTTTCAAGAGGATACATGTGTTCCAGGCGGATTCCTGCTTCGTGCATTTCTGTAAAACCGATCATGCCATCTGGGAAATTGTCAAGCTGTGCCTGTGTTTCATTCATAAGGCTTCTCGTATATTCACTTCCCGGTCTGCGGATTGCAGTCATCATACGGTTCACCAGTCCAAGCACTTCGTCTTTGTCATCCATCTTATATGCAAAATTCACAATAAGATTTCTCTGGGAATCTGTGAAGTTTCCCGTATTGGCAGCTTCTGCCGTTTCAATCAGACGGTGAGCATACTGCATGGCTGTTTCTTCTGCAATCTCTGGTTCCTTGGCTGGGAAGTTTGCCCTTGCTGCCTGAATCACTTCATACACCAGCTTTGAACCAGCTTCATCGTAAGATTCCCTCATATCCCATACCAGGTCATTCAGTCTTTCCACCTGTCCGGGGAAAGTTTCCGCATATTCATTTACAAATGCCTTTTCTTCTTCTGAAAAAATATTTCTTGGAAACTCTGCTTTTTGCACAATCATCTCTGCCTGCTCTTTCGGAGAAAGATCAGAAAAAGAAGTAACTCCTGTGTCAGCATCATACTCCACATCATAAAAATCAATCGGATAGTTCTCTCCGTGCCCACTGCTGTCATACAGTGGTGTGACGGCAGCACCTTTTTCTTCCAGAAAACTTTCCAGAGGTTTCTCATTCTCCTCTATCTCACCACTTTCCAGAAGGCTGACATATTCTTCCACATTCTGTTCTAACTGTTCCCTGCTCATATTTTCGATCAGATTATAAGTAAACTCGGAACCCATGTTGCCCGAAAGATGCAGGATCAAATCTTCCTTATGGAAGGTATCCCGGATTGGTCTTTCCATTTCCAACTCGTGCATCTGTGCCTCGATATTCTCAACGACTTCTGAAGATGTTTTTCGTATGGTATCCATTGATGCTTTCAATGCCTTCATATCCCTGCTCTCGCACCAGCTGGCGATATAGGTAAACGAATATTCTGAAGTATCCAGACCAAAGTGATTGCAGACAATATAGGCAATACTCTCCGCTTCTACTTCTTTTGTTGTCCGGTCTTTTAAAATTCCTTCCGCATCCATTACCTCCCGGTCATGCAGCAATGCGTGGCTCACCTCATGGACTCCTGTTTTCATGGTCTGGACATTACTCATATCTTCCTTTATCGCAATATATTTTTCTGTCTGGTGATAATAACCTTTTGCATCCCCTTCCACATTCATCATGCGGATCGGTACAGGCGAAACACTCTGCAATGCCTGCATGAATGTATCATAAAACTGTACACTTCCGGTAAGCTCCGGCACCTCCAGTTCTGCGATCGGTTCTCCTTCTGTCTGGCTGACATCAAATACTGTCGCTACCCGAAATCTTGGGATAATCATTTCCACAATCTCTGTTTCTGGTTGTCCATCTTCACCAATGATTGGTTCCTGTGTATCCGGGTCAATCTTTTCAATCTCCTGTTTTTCTCTTACTGGTGTCGGTGCAATAATCTGGATTCCTTTCTCTCCACGTTTTACATGACGGTTAAATTTCTTCTGCCATGCCTGATACCCTGCCACCAGTGTTGCTTCCGGTTTCTGCATGGTGATCAGCAGCGTATTATTAAAACTGTAATTGTGGAACTTGGACATGGTATTCAGATATTCGGTATATCTCTCCGAAGTAAAGATCTCTTTTACTCCCTGCTCCAGCCGTTCCGATATTTCTTTTAACTGTTTTTCTATATTATTTGCCATAAACAAACCCTCCATTTTATGTCCCCGCCAGAGAAAACTCTGACGGGAAATCTTTTATAACTCCTGTTCGTGTTTTTTCTTTGCAGCTTTCTGTACAGGTGGCTGTTCCGCTGTATTCTGCTGTGCCTTCTCCTGCTTTAAGCGTTCCAGAATAGATGGCTTATGGATTCTGTCTGCTGTTTCCGGAAGTTCTTTTTCTTCTACAGTATCCCTGCTATCTGTGCTACTTCCTTCTCTGCCAATATCCTCATCTGCCATAATCGTCTCATTACCCTTTTCATCCATGTTCAGCAATGCATTTAACTCGGATAACCGTTCCATCTTTTCATTCAGCTCTGCTTCTTTCGGGAATGGTTTCTTTACCTCTTCCTGTGCAGTAGCAAGCTGCTGTTGTACGGTTTCCAATTTCTGCTCACTTTCCGTCAGCTTCCTGTCAATGGAAGAAAGGGTGTTATGGATACGCTGCATATTTCCTACCGGGTCTTTTCCGATTTCCAGCTTATAAGAACATTTTCCTTTGACCGTCAGTTCAAATGCATTGGAGAACATATTGTAGGAAGCAGATAAAGTAAACCCATGATATTCCCCGACCTTTCCGCCGGTGCTAACGGTTTTTAGCCCTGCACAGGCAGCGATCAACGCTTCGCCTGCTTCTTTCTTATCTTCATAAAGGACATTTCCTACCGTCATGGCAAATGTGTCATTATCCTGTAAATCCACGCTTTTTACTACCTGCGAATCCACCTGCATCCCGGCAATCCGTTCTTTCAATGCACTGATCTGTACCGGGAAATTCTTTGCAATATCGGATTCCAGACGGTAAATCTGACTGGTATGGTTTGCCTTTAAGAGTTTCAGCTTACTCACCTGCACATCCAGATCCATTTTTTCCTTAATATACGGATTTCCTGTAGCAAGTGCCTTGATCTCTGCATAGGACAGTGCCGTATCATCCACATCTTCACAAGCTCTGACCGGGGATTTACTGGTCATGATCTGACTGATGAACTTCTGCTTATTCTCCAAAATCTGCCACATATACGCATCAAAAGTGTTCTCCGTCACATACCGGAATATCTTTACCTTCTCATTCTGGTTTCCCTGCCTTAAAATACGCCCTTCCTGCTGTTCCAGATCGGATGGTTTCCATGGACAGTCAAGATGATGGAGAGCGATTAGTCTGTCCTGCACGTTCGTACCTGCACCAAGTTTCGGAGTGGAACCCATAAGGATTCTCACCTGCCCGGCCCGTACCTTTGCAAACAGATCTGCTTTCTTTGCCTCCGTGTTGTATTCATGGATAAAAGCAATCTCTTCTTTTGGAATTCCTCTGGCAACCAGTTTGTTCCGGACATCATCATATACGTTGAAAGTCCCATCCCCTTTTGGAGTAGACAGGTCACAGAAGATCAGCTGTGTTGTCCTGTCTGCTTTTCCCTCATCCCATACCTGAAAAGCATTTTCCACGCAGGTATTGACCTTGCTTTTTTCTGCATCCGGTAGAAGTTCATTTAACAACCTCTGATCCAATGCACATTTTCTTCCGTCATTGGTGTCGGGTAGGATACCGGCGAGGTAGCAATAGCTCCTTTTCCGTTATCCCCCCTCAGAACCGGACGTGATACTTTCGCATCATCCGGCTCCCCAGTAATTCCATTTCAAGAACTTTTGGTTATATTACCATTGTGGATTGCTACATGGCATTCCCGACATACCACAAGCGTTTTTCTTTTTCTGGCAGACATTATCTGTACCCATTTAGGTACTTCTGCCTGTCCTTTCTTCTTTAAATCTGCAAGTTTTCTTATATGATGTACCTCTATATTTTTAGTACTTCCACATAATTCACACTTCTCTGCCAACAGTCTTTTAACTAATTCTGTTCGCCCACCATATACCTTATATGGTATATCCTCTATAACAGCTTTTCGTTTATGCACAAGAGAAATTCCTCCCCATGTCGCAACTAATGGCTTTTTATTAGGACGTTCTACTACAACTTGCAGACACGGAACTGTTTTTCCACTTGTACTTGTTATGGTTGTTCTATACTTAGCCTTTTGCTTATTGATAGATGACCTGTGTTTACACGCAAGAGTTTTCAATAATGAAGTTTCCATATACCAGTACAACTTCGAGAACCAAGACAAATTTTGTGCGAGAATATAATACTGCACCAGTCCTCTGTACTCTTGCTGATATGTCTGTACAATAGAAAAATCATCATCTTGCAGAAGATTATTCCTGTGAGTTGCTTTTCCACGTTTCATATATTTCTTGCATTTTTCTTCAATTACTTTTGCAGGGACTAATAGTGCGATTGCTCCATTTGCTCCTCTGCGCCCCTTTGGGTCAATATAGTCATTGACCCTTTGTGCTTTGATTTCATATCCAAGAAACTTTGCCGCCTGACTGCCTGCATTTGTTATTAGAGTCTTTTCTTCTGACATTATCAGATTTAATTTCTCTTTTAGAAATCTTCCTATTTCTGCTTTTATTTCTTCTGCATCTGCTTTAGAGCCAGTGAATCCAAGTAGAAAATCATCCGCATATCTCACATAGCGCAATCTGCGATAATTCTCATCTTGCGTATTAACAGAAGGTATTTTTCTGCGTTCAACCACAAGCTGATGGGCTGTCTTTGCATCTCCCTCCTTTCTGAGTTTTTGGATTTCAGCGGTCAACTTGTTATATTCTGGATTAGATTTCTGCCTTTTTCCTTTTGTGTATTTTGGGATTAAGACTTCTTCAATCCAATTATCAAATTCGTTGAGATAAATATTAGCCAGTATCGGACTGATAACTCCGCCCTGAGGCACACCGCTGATTGTCTGATTGAATTTCCATTCTTCCAAGTATCCAGCTTCTAACATATTCGATACCAGACGGATAAATCTTCCATCATGAATATTTCTTGCAAGTATTTCCAGTAAAATTTTATGGTCGATTGTATCAAAGTATTGAGAAATGTCTCCCTCAATAAACCAACGAGTTCCTTTCCATACCTGTATTTCTTGTAGTGCTGTATGACATCCTCTGTTTGGACGAAAACCATGGGAATGTTCACTAAACTGTGGCTCATAATACGCTTCTAAAATCTGACGCATTACTTCCTGCAATACTTTATCTCCCCATACAGGAATCCCCAGCGGACGCTTCTTACCATTTTTCTTTTTGATATATTCCCGTCTTGCTGGTTTCCATTGATATTTCTCCTCACGGAGTATTTCAATCATTCTGTCTATTTTCTGAATGGACATTCCATCTACCGTTTCATCTGTAACACCCTTTGTCATTGCTCCGTTATTCGGGTATAACTTAGCATAGGCATTCAGATATAATTCACGGTTAAATAAGAGCTTGTAAACTCTTTCAATAGGTTTCTTTTGTTTTCCACGTTCTTGAATGACCGTTAAAACAGTTTTGGCTGTACGCATCTCACGCACCTACTCCTTTCTAACTAATCGAAATTACCTGTCACCCTTCGCCATGTACAAGGCTTTCCCTTGCTCGGACTACTATGGTGACTCCGTTACCATGGGGGTCTCCCCCTTTAGGCAATCCTGCTATTCGTCAAAAGTATACGTATCGAGTATCCCTTAGGTTCCTTGTTCGTCCCTTTATTCGCACTCACTGTGCGCTCTTTCATTGCAAAAAGTTACTCGTCCAAAATCAACAACAACGAGCATACAATGACATCGGTATCAATCGCTTTCCGATGGGCGATGCTTTGCACCAAGTCGGAACTAAGGTTCAGGCAGTATAGCTTTAACCATAGGATACGGAACTTGCGGAGCGTCGAAGTCTTGCGATTAACTCCTTATCCGCTTTACCAACATGCGATTGTCCCCTTTGAGTTTCCTCGCTAGGTAGGTTGGTTGTTCCCATTATTCACTTTTAATAATGTCCCCCTGCGGGGGAGATACACTTTTGCGCTTAGCAGCGCACAATCTTAAGCATGTTATCTACCGTTGGATTCACAAGGCCGGCTCTTACATCTTCCGCACGTTCCGAAAAGGCACTGACCATTTCCTGCTGTTCTTCACTTGGTTTTAAGACTTCATTGATAAATTCTGCTTCCGGTACGGGAAGATTCAGCATATCTGATGTCTGAATATCCGCAGCTTCTTTAAAAATAGAGATCAGCTCCGGAAGATTAAAAAAACGGGCAAACCGTGTTTTTGCACGATAGCCCGTTCCTTCCGGTGATAATTCGATTGCGGTTACTGTCTCCCCGAACGTTGCCGCCCAGGAATCAAAGTGTCCCATACCCATACGCATAAGTGTGTCATACTGAAGATAACGCATGATGGTGTAAAGTTCCGTCATACTATTCGATACGGGAGTACCCGTTGCAAAAGTAATTCCTCTGCCGCCTGTCAGTTCATCCATGTACCGGCATTTCATAAACATATCGGAACTTTTCTGTGCATCCGTCTGTGAAATACCTGCCACATTTCGCATTTTTGTGTATAAAAAGAGGTTCTTAAAGCCATGGCTTTCATCCACAAACAGCCTGTCTACACCTAACTGCTCGAAAGTTACTACATCATCTTTTCTGGTCTGGTCATTGAGTTTTTTCATTCTTGCCTGCAGACTCTTCTTTGTTTTTTCCAACTGCTTGATGGTATAATTCTGCCCTGCCTGATGTGCTGCTTCTTCAATAGAAAATGTAATGTCTGCAATCTGCTGTTCCAACATGGCAATCTGACGTTCCTTTGAAAGAGGGATTTTCTCAAACTGCGTATGTCCGATAATCACCGCATCATAATCCCCTGTCGCAATGCGGGAACAGAACCGTTTTCGGTTTGCCGGTTCAAAATCTTTCTTCGTTGCCACTAAGATATTTGCCCCCGGATAAAGACGTAAAAAGTCACTGCCCCATTGCTCTGTCAAATGATTTGGTACGACATAGAGATTCTTCTGTGATAGTCCCAACCGTTTTGATTCCATACCAGCAGCGATCATCTGAAAAGTTTTTCCTGCTCCTACGCAGTGTGCCAGTAACGTATTGTTTCCATATAATACATGAGCCACCGCATTTTTCTGGTGCGGCATCAGGGTAATCTCTGGATTCATACCGACAAACTGAATATGACTTCCATCATATTCTCGTGGGCGGATACTGTTAAATCGTTCATTGTAAATCTTACATAAATCTTCCCGTCGGTGCAGGTCTTTAAATATCCATTCCTTAAATTCCTCTTTGATGAGTTCCTGCTTCTGCTGTGCCAGCATTGTTTCTTTTCGGTTCAGTTCCCGGTGTTCCCCATCGGCATCCTGTATCGTGTCATAAATCTTGGTATCTCTAAGGTTTAAGGCATCTTCCAAAAGGCGGTATGCATTGGCTCTCTGTGTTCCATAAGTGGAAGTGACAAGAGCATTTCCATAGCTGTCCACGCTTTTTCCCATGACATTCCACTGTCCGGTCACTTCTGCATACTGGACTTTGATTTTGTCCCCTACATAATATCTTGGAGTATGGAATGTCTCTGCCATGAACTGTGTGATATAATCCTCTGAAATCCAGGTTGCTCCAAGTCTTGCCTCAATCTCTGACGCATCCAGATCTTTCGGTTGTACCTGCTCCAAATACTGTACATTCACCTGATATTCCGGGCGGTGTTCTACAAACTGTTTGGCAATCTGCAACTTCTCCCTTACATTTCCCGAAAGGTATTCATCCGACGGCTCCCACTTTTCACTGATTGGATTCTTAAAGATCACTCCTGCCAGTTCTTCGGTAAGCTCCTCTTCTGTTTTCCCGGAAAGCTGTGCCATATAGGAAAGGTCAACGCCTGCCCTCTCACCAATGGAAACCGCAAGTGCTTCACTGGCAGTATCCACGGAAGTTACTGTTTCTGCCCGACGGATTGTACGCTTGGTAAAAATATCTGCTTTTCGTTTCAGATTTCCCTTGTCATCCAGAAATTCCAGAGAAGTCAAAAGACAATAGCTGCTGTCCTGACTAAATGCCCTCTTATTGGCATTGCTGCTGAGTAAACCATACTTTGCAGTAAACGTATCATATTCTTCATTCAGTTTCCCCTGCAGCTTTGTAATCTGTTCATCGCTTCCCTCTTCCATCTGACACCGGATCAGTTCATTTGTTGCATCACGAATCTTTACCATGCCTTTGACACGCTCCGTTGTCATAGCCGGAAGTTCCATCCGGTTCATCACAGAATTTTCCCGGTAATAAACTTCATCATCTACCACAGTAAAACTGAAATTCTTTACCTCCGGGTCTGCCGGGATAGAGACAACATCCTCCTCCAGTTCCGTGTCAGAAAGTTCCAATTCGGTAATTGTGCCATGGATATTCTGGACAGCTTCTTTTAACTGTTCTTCTAAGGTAATGCCTTCTTTGGGCTTTACGGTCACTTCCTGCTTTCCATACTGGGTACTTTCTGTGGTAAACTCACCAAGCACCATTTCCGGATGCTCTGCAAAATAAGCATTGACCGAATATCCTCCTGCAGTTTCCTTTAAATTTAACCATTCCGGTTCCTCAATGGATGCCCTGTCTCTTTTCTGGAAAAATAAAATATCCGAAACAACACTGGTATTGGCATTTCTTTGGAACGCATTATTGGGTAATCGGATGGCTCCAAGCAGTTCTGCCCGGTTTGCGATATACTGTCTCACCGCCGGATTCTGTTTATCCATCGTTCCACTGGAAGTTACCACTGCAACCACGCCGCCAGGACGCACCAGATCAAGGGATTTTGCAATAAAATAATCATGAATCATAAAATGATGCCTGTCATATCTGCGGTCACTGACCTGATATGCTCCAAACGGAACATTTCCTACCACACAATCAAAAAAGCTGTCTGGGTAATTGGTTTCCTCAAATCCCTGCACCGCAATCTTATTTTTCTGGTAAAGCTGTTTTGCAATCCTGCCCGAAACCGGGTCGAGTTCCACACCGTACATATTGGCTTTGCTCATACTCTCCGGGATCAGTCCCATAAAGTTCCCGACACCACACGATGGCTCCAGGATATTCCCCTGCTTCAGTCCCATATTTTCCAGTGCTTCATACATGCTTCGGATTACAGTCGGGGACGTATAAAAAGCATTTAAGGTCGATGCCCTTGCTGCACTGTACTCTTCCGGTGATAAGGTATTCTTTAACTCCAGATACTCATTTGCCCAGCTGCTGTTATTTTCTTCAAATGCCTGTGGGATACCACCCCAGCCAACATAACGGGATAAGCTTTCCTGTTCTTCGGGTGTTGCCAGACGTTCTTCTTTCTCCAAAGTCTGTAACAAATGGATAGCTTCCATATTTGCTTTATACTTTGCTTTCGGACCACCTGCTCCAAGGTCATTATCCTGAATCCGAAAGTTGTGCGGTTCTGTTACAATCTTTTCTGCTTCCGGTTTTAAATATGGTTGAAATTCTCCCTCATATCCAAACAGTTCATTTTCTCCGGGAATATAATTGCGTCCGGTTTCCAGACACCGGAACACATCGGCAGTTGGTGCATTGCTGACTGCATAAAAATCATCATAAGAATACTTTGGGAAATCTTCTGTATGATAGGTCGATAAATGCAGTTCTGTATTGGAACGGGTCTGTGCAACCAGATCTTTCCCCTCTATTCCTTCCGGCAATATTCCTACTGCTTCAAAGTGATACCCCTGATACTCAAAAACGCCCTCATCCCAGGACTCTGCCAGTTCTTCTGCTGTTTTAGCTGTTATCTCTTCCTCTGGTTCATTTTGTTCCTGTTCCTCAGAATCTTTCGTTGTTTCCTGTTCCTGACTTTCTGGAACAGCTTCTTCGGCAGTAACCTCTTTCTCTTCTACTTCCTCCACATCTGCCATATCTACTACGGTTGGATCTGTCATTGCCCTGGTATCCAGAAAATCAAACATGGTCATCTGATGTCCGGATGGTTCCGCAAAGGACGGTTCTATTTCCGGTGTAGGGAAAATCGTATAAGTACCCTCTACATACTGATGAAGTTCCGAAAGAAGTTCTGTTTTCTGCTGGTAGTTTGTCCCATATGCTTCAAAATCCAATGGCAGAGCTGCCAATGCCGCATCCATCTTCTGTAACAGTTCCTCTGTCTGCTCTGGATTCTCTAAGACTGCCACCATTTCTTTTCTTGGGTTTTCCCAGAAAAAGTCATCCGTAAATGGTCTGTCCATTTCTTCTGGCAGACGGTCATAAAAACGAAGTACCTTATTCGCCATCTGCTCCCGTTCATACTCCGGCATATGGACATAATCTTCTGCCTGCAGGAACTGGTCGTTCTTTATCAGATAGGCTACTCTGCTTGCAACTTTCTTCCAGGATAATAAAACCGAAGTATGTGGATCACTATAACTGCCTCTGGCAAGAAACAATCCTTTTCCATCATAGTTTGAATGAGAATCATCTGCCCCTGACAGTGCATGACTGCCTCCGCCAATTCCATACTGTTCTTTGATAAAATCAGTTCTGGTTTTTTCATCCTCATGTAACAGATAAAAGGAATAGGTTCTGAGCCTGCTTTCAGAATAAGGGCCTCCCTTTGCGAGAAATGCGTCAATCTCATCCTGGGTAATGAACATCTGATGTTCTTTCCATGCAAACCCGTCTCTTGCCTGATAAGGGATGACCTCCTGTGCAAATTTCTGAAACTGCTTTGAGATATTTATAGGATTATAATGATGGAAACGCATAAAGGAACTGTCCATTTCATAGGCTTCTGCCAGTGCATCCAGTCTTTCATTCAGTTCCGAAAGCCACTGGGGATCTTCTATTTTTTCTTCTAAATAATCCGTGATCTCTGGATAAATACTGCGAAGATGTGGTAAGTCCTCTTCGTCAAAGACAATCTCCGCTACCCCTTCTGCCATATCCCCTTTCATATAAGCAAGAGCCTGGGCGTGTTCTTTTACTGCATTACTTCTTGCCGCATCCAATACAGACTGCGGTGCATATTCTCCCTGATCTAAAAGCTGATGGATACGTCCGCTGACATCTTCCCATGATAAAAATGCCTTATCTAAAATTTGGTCTGTGACCGTATGCCCTACTGCAATCTGCATCCCGGTTTCATCAAACCAGACCGAATATTCATTTCCATCAATCTGAAACCCTTTTCCGCCTTCTCGGTATTCACGTTTCACAAACTCCGTATATTCCTCCGGGGTCTGTTCGCTCATAAAATTGTAGATGATACGAAGCTGACTACCCGCCCGGTTTCCTCCTGTCCGTAAAATCTCATCGACAACGCTCTCTGGTATCGGAATCTCCCCGGCATAAAGGGCAGCTGCCCTTTCCTCTATCTGCCGCCTTTGCTCATTTGCGGTGGGATATTCGGGCAAAGATAAAGCAGAGGCGATTTCTTCCTCTGCTTTACTCAATCCATCTTCTCTTGTATCTTCGACTAACTGTATACCAATTCCGTCAAGATGCTCTCTTCCGCTGTTGCCATCAGTGCGTTCATGTGTGCCGTCCATGCCATCGGATCTGCTTCCTTGTCCGGTGCCGGATTCTTCTCCAGCAATTTCTCCATCTGGCAGTCCATTCTCTCCTGTGCTGCTTTCTCGATCTGCTCCAGATGACGGTTCAGCTTCCCAGTCAGGAACAGGCTCTGATAAAGACTGTTCTTGTGTTCTTTCAGAAATGTCCTCCGCAGCATCCCGTATTTCCCGATCGTCACTTCTTCCTCTTCGACGGTCAGATTCGGAAACAGGTAATCCCCCTTGCGATGATATGTCAGTTCCATAATCGGTTCCTCCTTCATTTTCAATATTTTCTGCTTTTTTGTTTTCTACGTCCTGATTTTTAGTTTCACGCATTAACGTGGTAAAGTTATTATAATTCCTTTCATTGGAAATTTCAACCTCTTTTCTCGCTTCTCCCAGAGAAATTTTATGTACGGTTCTTCCAATATCAATCAGAATACTTTCACTGAGCTGGCTTGTCGCATTTCCAAGGAATGTGAGGACGGACAGACGATTATAGTCCGTGATATGCATGAAATCCTCTTCTTCCAGAAGCTCCATCGGATCAAGCCCGCATCGTCTGGAAAGCATATAGTAAACACTGTCTGTTGCCAGCTGACGGAAATCACTGCGGATCGTCACCTCATCCAAATCTTCCAGATAAGTATCTTCTACCGCATATTCCAATCCGTCCAGGTATTCCTCCAGATTATCACTGACCATTTCCCTTGCGACTGCCATCAATGCATCCTGCAAAGTTGCTGTATCCTTTTCTTCCAGAGCATAGACCTCTGCCAGATGGGTGAGGATCTCTTCTCTCTGGTGTTCCTGCATCTGCCACAGATACGGGCTTCTGCCCCCGGCTACCATGTGGGTATCCGAAATATCAAACACATAACGGAGTCTGGTATGCTGTCCTGTTTCATCAAGCAGGGCGATTCCCCTTGCACCACGGTTCACCCATCGGAACATCTTTTCATTCCATAATTCCAGTGATGCACAGGCCGTTGCTTCCGGATGCTGTGCATGGATCAGAAGCTGGTCTGAAAAAGAATAACGGTATAACCTTGATGCTGTGTCCATATAATCCATCCAGTCTCTGGGGGAACCGCTCACTGATACCGCATGTTCCTGTGCCAGATCCCGGATGTCCTGTAATTTAGACATATCGCTTTACCTCCTTGTCTTATTTCTTTTTCTTCTTTGGGAATTCCAGATGGAATCTCGGCTTGCCATCCTCCAGTGTGAGTAACAGATCTGCATCAAATTTCATATCTTTCTTTTTAGAATACAGACCTTTTACATGGGTACAAGCCTTATCAAGAAGTTCTCTTGCCATCTTTTTATCCAGATTTTTCTCCATGCTTCCTAAGAAGCGGTTTTCTTTCCAAAGGGCAAAATCACACTGACGGTTTGAACAGTAAAAATTCTGTTTCCCCTCAAAAACATCACAGCCACAGACCGGGCATTTGCCGATTACTTCCCTCGCAGTCTGAAATCTCCTGCGTTCCTCTTCTGGTATCTCCCTGCATACCTCTAAAATCTTACGGACAAGAGAAGTAATCTCTCCCATGAACTGAGTATCTGTAATCTGTCCTTTTTCCATCATCAACAGCTGGTTCTCCCATTCCGCAGTCATTACTGCTGATTTCAGATACTCTGGCATGACCTTTACTAATTCCTTTCCCTCGGTACTTGGTAATATCTGCTTACCCTTTCTCTGTGCATAACCGGAAGAAACCAATTTTTCAATGATACTTGCCCTTGTTGCCGGAGTCCCCAGCCCTTTCTTTTCTGTTTCAGACTCAAACTCCTTATTACCGGCTGTTTCCATTGCAGCAAGGAGCGTATCTTCATTGAATGGTTTCGGCGGAGAGGTATAATGTGTGGTTTTCTCTGCTTTTACTGGAAAAAGCCTCATTCCTTCTTCATACCCAGCAGGAATCGAAGTCTCTTTTTCCTTTCCCTCCACTGGTTCCGCTTTGACACACAGCTGTTTAAATGCCTTTTCTACTTCCTTAAATCCCATCTGTACTGGAATCTTCCCTCTGGCTTTAAAATCATGTTCCTGGCACTTTACCGTAATATCCGTCTGCTCATAGAGATACTCTTCTCCGGTCGCCTGTACCAGCTGCTGACAGATCAGCATCATCAGATTCTTTTTATCTGCTGGTAAATCAGCAATTCCTTTCTCCACGGCTTCTTTCGTCGGAAGAATCGCATGGTGATCAGATACCTTTGCATTGTTGATTACCCTTTTTATGCCATGCCCCAACTGTCCATAATCTACAAATGGAAGTAATACTGGCATTTTTCCTACCAGTTCCTCTACCGAATCTTTCATATCCTCCGTTACAAACTGGCTGTCTGTTCTTGGATAAGTAACCAGCTTTTCTTCATATAATTCCTGTAACATATCCAGTGTGCGTTTCGCTGTATATCCAAAGTAACGGTTGGCTTCTCTCTGCAGACTTGTCAGATCATAAAGTCTTGGCGGAAATGCTTTTTTATCTTCCTTCTTCATCTGTGTGACCACAGCGGTCGAACCATTACATAACGCTGCCAGCAGATCCGCAGCTTCTTCATTTGCAATGTTCTCGGAAACTACTGTAAGTTTTCCATCTGTCAGTGCTACCTTATAAAACGCTTCTTTTTGGAAATGCTCGATCCTCTCCTGCCGTTCTGCAAGCATGGCAAGGGTTGGGGTCTGTACCCTGCCCACAACCAATCGTTTAAAATATCTCGTGGTGTATGCTCTGGTTCCATTCATTCCGATCAGCCAGTCAGCCTGTGCCCTGCACACCGCAGCCATACAGAGATTCTTGTATTCTTCCTCACTTTTCATTGTCTGGAAGCCTTTCTGAATGGCGGCATCTTCCATCGAGCTGATCCACAGACGTTTCACTGGTTTCCTGCATCCGGCAAGGTCATATACTCTCTGAAAAATCAGTTCTCCTTCTCTTCCTGCATCACAGCCATTGACCAGATATTCCACATCGCTTCGGTTCATCAGACCTTTTAAGACATCAAACTGCTTCTTTTTATCCTTGGAAACTTTCAGCTTCCATACCTCTGGAAGGATTGGCAGATCATCAAACTGCCATTTTTCATATTTCGGGTCATATTCCTCTGGCTGTGCATACTCTGCCAGATGTCCTAAACACCAGCTGACGATACAGCTTTCTCCCTCCAGATAACCGTCTTCTCGCCTATAAGCGGACAGATTTTTCGCATAACTTTGTGCTACACTTGGCTTCTCTGCGATCACTAAAAATTTAGACATAATCCTTTCCTTTCTACCAAAAAAGGCAGCCAAGATTTCTGGCTGCCCCTGTCCTTATTACTGTTTCCATCTCTTAAAAACGCTTATTCTTCTTTTTCATCGTCCTCTTCATTTACATAAGGACCGTCTGAAAATTCAAGCTGTTCACTTACATAATCTTCGTCCTTACTGCGTCCATGTTTCTTATAGACTGCGATTCCTGCAAAGCCTAAGATTGCTACAACTACGATAGCTGCAAGATCTTTCACATTCATTCCGCTTTTCTCTTCTTTCTTCACTTCGGTTTCCTCCTCTGCTGCTGGTGTAGTCTCCGGTGTGGTTTCCGGGATCACTACGGTTGATTCTTCAGTTTCCTTGTCTTTTTCTGTTTCATCCAGAAATTCTGCCAGATCGTTCTCATCGACCAGAGACATCATATACACGTTCTCTGTATTACTGGAACGGTCAATGACCATGTAAAAAGTATTCCCCTTTTTCGTCTGGATAGTAAGGAACTGTTTTGTATCATCATTTTCCTTATCATCTACAAGCTGGGCATTTCCCGGTGTAGAAAAAGCAGAATTATTACTTTCTCCGGTAACTCTTCCCGTATCCTCTGCTTTCTCCGTATCTTTACTCTTTTCTGTTGTTGTCTCTTCCACCACCGCTGTCGTTGTCTCTTCTGCCGGTGGATTTGCATTTGCATAAACAGTAGCAAGGGATGTTCCCGAAATCATTGTTACCGCCATAGCAATCATCAGAAGTTTCTTTACCACTTTATTCCTCATCGTCTAAAACCTCTCTTTCTGCCACCTGCCCCACAGGTGGTCTGTTATCGCTTTCTTTTTGGGGTGTCTCCTTGGTATCTTCCACTGTGATACCGCCGTCCTCATTCATCTGAATCATAACGGTTCCTTTCTGAATCCCGTCAAGCAGTACCAGCAGCTCCCGGCTGTCCAGTTTCATAGAACGAAATGATTTGATAATCTCCATATCTTCCATCTGTTGTTTTAAAGTATTCTGCCGTTTCAAATGTTCCTGAAGCTCTGCAATCTTATCCTCTGTTTTCTGAATATCATCCAGAATCTTTTTCAATTTCATGTTCATCTGCCTGTCACCTCCTCTAATGCAGACGACCAAATGCCATAAAGTGTTCCTGCCAGTAGGCACTTGCGATACTTGTATATTGCACCGGCTTACCACAATGAATCATCATGTTATTGCCGACATAGATTCCAACATGACTCGCTCCACTTGTGTTATAGGTTCCCTGGAAGAAGATCAAGTCTCCCGGTTTTGCTTCCGATGGAGATACCTGCGAACAGTGAGAACGAAGTCCATCGGCAGTACATCTTCCAATATTCCATCCATTTCCACAATTATTGATAACCCAGCTTACAAATCCGGAACAATCAAATCCACTTGGGGAATAACCACCCCAGACATAAGGAACTCCCAGATATTTCTCTGCTTCCCGGATCATCTTTGCAAACTGTGGATCAGATAAAGCATCTGTCGGTATGGTATAACCAAATCCACCACTTCCGGTGGGTATGCTGTTTAAGTCAAACAGGTAATCACGATTTCCATAATATTTGTTATACGCATCGTATCTTTCCTGTTCTTCTTCCGTCATGCGGCTTCTCAATATGGTATCCAGATTACGGTTTGTCATCGTCACATCCAGACGGTTTACTTCTTTCGTTGTCGTAACCTGCACTTCCTGGCTTCCATTGCTGTCTGCTATGTATGCCTCCCATGTCTGGTGCCCGTGTGCGGAAGCTGCTGCATGGTTATCATAATAAACATCAAACTGAACACCATATCTTGCAAAAGCTCCGGTATCTTCTACTACATATTCCACACCATTCATAATGACATGGGTTCCCATCGGTACAAAAGGATTCGATGCATCTACAGCGATCGTATGATTGGCTGTCGGCATCGCACCACTGGCTGTCGGTCCTCCACTCCACTGCCCACAGCAGATGGAGCAATTACAATACCCACTGGTGACAACCTGTCCCAGTGATTCTCCTACCCGGACTGTCTTGGTTTCGGTAACTGTCTCTCTGGTAGAATCTGTCGTAATCCCATACTGCTGACGGAAAATGGACTCTATCTCCTCTGCCACTTCATCATAAGTAAAGCCACCATATTTTACTGTTAGATACGAAATCAACTGATATGGGTTATGCCCGATTTCATCAATCTGGTACCGGTATTCATCGTAATCCGGATGCGTGGATTCCATCTGATTGATCTGCGTATTTAAGGCTTCTTCTAATGCCCGGTATGCATTTTCAGCGGCATAAATGTCCTCATCTGTACTGGAATAACTGGTGGAAATAATAGCAGACGAAGCTCCCTGCAGGGATGCACTGCAGCTGGTAAAACTTGCTGCAATCAAGACAAAGATCAATCCAAAAATAGCAACTGTAGCAAAAATCCCACGGTTTTGTGCCGCAATCATTTTGACTGCATCTTTTGCTTTCTCTGTAAATTTCTGTGCTGAAGTAATCGCCACATCCTTTGCCTTTTTGCTCTGCTTTGCTGCCTGATACTGTTTCTGATAACGTTTCTTCTGGAACAGCTTTTGCAATGCAGATTTTCTTTTCTGCTCCGCTTCCTTCTTCACCATCTTTTTTGCTTCATTTCCATAAACAGATTCAAACATCAGCCTGCTTTTTTCTGCTTCATCAAGAACGCTTTCTTTCAGCCTTTTTGACTGTTCCCTCCTTTGCTTTAAGCATTCCCTTGTATAAATGGATTTTCTTGCAAGGCTTTCTCCTGCAAGCTCTGCTCGGTGTGCCCCTTCTACCGCAGCATTATCATCTTCTGCCTCATGGGTTTTCCAATGAGCCGCCGTAGCCGCAGCATCTTTCACGGCAGATGCAGAACTTCGGATACCGATACCGGCTCCATGTACCATGCCATCACTTTCATCGCCAAACGATAATCTGGAACTCTTTTTCCGCTGTTCTTTCAGCACACGTTCCCGCTTCGATTTGCCTTTGATCTCCTCCGAAAATCCATCCAGAGACTCTTCTGCCACTTCTGAAGTTTCCCTGTACCGGGCAGCTTCTCTCTTTGCCGTCTTGCTTTCTTCGGAAACCTCCTTTTCCTTCCGTCTTTCTTTTGACGCATAATCTCTGACCATCTTTTTCTTACGGAGATCCCGGCTGTCTGCAACCGTTTCCAGATAAGCCCGTTCTCCCCTTGGCTGTCCACGGATGCTCTCACTGCGAAATGCGGATTTCGTTGCAGCTGTGCTTTCATCGGCTACTTGTTCCCCATCCAGTTCTCTATCTATATCTTGTTCTGACTCCTCATCCAGTACAGATTCTCTACTATATCTGGTTTTTTTGGAACTTTGCTCCGAATGTTCTGTTTCCCTTTTTTCATTGATATGCTCACGCCTTCTCTTACTGAAATCCAGCTCATCCTTTTTTTCACTACGGGAAACCTCTGTATCCATATCCCGTCCAGTGATCCTTTTTTCTTCTTTATTCCGAAGGTTCTCTTCTCTAAGACCATCACGACTCATCTTCTGGACGGTTTTATCTCTCGCCTTATACTCATGCTCCTGCAAATCTCACCATCCCCTTTACTGTTTACCTGTTATTCTGCTTTATCCTGATAGCTCTCCCATTTTTCCAGTACCTCATCTGCCAGTCCTGCAATGGAATCTGTCAGCTTATCTGTAAGTCTTTCACTCAATGTTCTTCTTGCAGCCAAGCAGGAAGTAATCCCCATAAAGTCAATCAGTTCCGCTAAATACAGCAGATCATCTAACATCTCGCCAAACACCTCCTCCCCGTTACTGTCCTTTCCTTTTTCTAAAAGTTCTTTATAATTGTCTGCACAGATTCTCTCTGCAAATACACAGCAAGGTTCCCCATTGCATCTCTCAAAATTCGTATAATCTCTCATGTAGTGATCCTCCATTTCATTCTTGGGCAGAAAAAAGGCCAGAAATCTTTTCCCGGCTCATCCCCTGCTTTTGTTCTATTTTTTTTTATATTTTTTAATCGTCTCTTTCTCCGATACCAAGTTTTTTACGCTTCTCCACCTCATCCGGCTTAGAAGTCATCAACGCATACAGCATCAGGGAATTATCAAATTTATCCTTAAACGGAATAATGGTACTGCCATAAAAGACCAGTCCCTCACCTTCCCCACTGTTGGTAACATAAGAAAGCTGATGTGGTGAAATGTTCAGCTGCTTTGCAAGAATCTGCCTGTCACCGGATGCCTGGTTTAACATCAGGATAAAGTCAGAATTTTCAAAGATATTTTCTATCTCACGGCTGGCAAGCAGGTCTTTTACGTTCTGTGTGATACCCGTCGGAATACCACCCCATTTACGGAATCGCTTCCAGATCTCCACACTGTACGCAGCTGTCTGCTCTTCTTTTAAAAGCAGATGAAACTCATCAATATAGTATCTGGTACTCTTATTCGCTGAACGGTTAATCGTTACTCTGTTCCATACCTGATCCTGTACGATCAGCATACCAAGCTTTTTCAGCTGTTTTCCTAAGTCTTTGATGTCGAAACATACCATGCGGTTATTCAGTTCCACGTTGGTTCTGTGGTTGAATACTCTCAGAGAACCATTGACGTAGATTTCCAGTGCAGTCGCAAGACGCTGTGCCTCCTGTTCCTTCTGCTCACGGAGAAGATTATATAAATCCTCTAAGATCGGCATCTTTTCCGGTACTGGGTCAGAAAGAAAGTCCTGATACACCAGACGTACACAACGGTCAATAACTGTTTTTTCTACCGGCTCCAGTCCATTCTTCCCACCAACTACCAGCTCACAAAGAGACAGGATAAAGTCAGACTTTAAGGAAAGTGGGTCATCATCATCTGCGTAATCCAGATTGATGTCCATCGGATTGATATAATCATGGCTGGTCGGTGAAATGCGGATAACCTGTCCATGAAATGCCCGGAACAACGGATAATACTCCCCTTCCGGATCACACACGATAATGTCATCTTTTGTCACGATAAATGCGTTGGTGATCTCACGCTTTGCCGCAAATGACTTACCGGCACCCGGTGTACCCAAAATCAAACCATTCGGGTTTTTCAGTTTCTTTCTGTCTGCCATGATCAGATTATTGGAAAGGGCATTTAAACCATAGTAAATGGATTCCCCACCCATAAACAATTCCTGTGTGGTAAACGGAACAAAGATTGCCGTAGATGTTGTGGTAAGTGCCCTTTTGATAGGCACAAGATTCATAGCAAGCGGCAGGCAGCTCATAAGCCCCGGCTCCTGCTGATAATCCAGACGTTTCAATGCACAGTTATATTTCTGTGCAATACCGGCAGTCTGGAATACGACATTTTCAAGCTCTTGCTTTGTCTCTGCCGTATTTAAAAACAGTGCCGTTACAAGGAACATTCTCTCATTCCTGGACTGTAAATCTTCCAGAAGTCTCTTGGCTTCTCCACCATATGTATTTAAGTCTGATGGGATAATGTCCATGTCATATCCGGCACGAACTGCCTTTTTCTGCTCCTCAATCTTCATCCGGTTAATATCGGTCACCTTGCTCTTTACCAGCTTGATTGCTTTCATCTGGTCAATGGACTGGATATGGAAGTTCACCATAAGGTTACTGTCCATCTCCAAAAACTCTGCCAGCATCTTGTCCGTAAGCTCTGGGGCAAGAATCTGAAGATAAGAAACGGCTCCCATCGTTCCACCCATCTGAAAATCTTTTCCATTCTTAAATACGAAGCTGGTCGGTGCGATATAATCCTTTGTGCTAAGACCTGTACGAAGTACCTCATCATAAGAAAAATGAAAAGGGACTTTACTATCCTGATTGAATGTCTCGTACATGATCTGAAGCCTTTCCATTCCATTCAGCGGATACGCTGTCACTCCAAGAATCTTGAAATTATTCATAATATCCGACTCGATACGTTCCAGTTTCGGTCGTGCTTCCCGGATATTCTCTGCTTCAATACCAAAGGTGATATACTTGGTACGCATCAGACCATTATTTCCTTTTGCCAGCTGATTATTAAGCATCTGTGCAAACTCCATACGCAGATCATCAAACTCATCCTCCTGCGGATTGATATGGATAACCTTTTCATACTCCGCCATGTTGCTGTGCTGATTGATAAAGGAAAGCTGAAAATGAATCGTACTGTCAAAATAATTTAAGAAGTCACACCAGTTTTCAAAGATCGCATTTTTGTCCTCATTCTGAGCTAACTGGTAGTTGATGTCATAAAAACGGATGGTCTTGGAATAAAATTTATCCTGTACACGACAGATACCATCTCGCCCCATCTCGTGATAAGGAATGGACTGCTGTGCTGTAATCCGTTTATCTTTGGCAGTATTTGCTACTTTCTTTTCAGTGGTTCCACCTTTTCCTCCTGAAACCTTCTTCCCTTCCGGCTGCTGTCTTGGCGGTGCTGTAGCTGAACTGCTCTTTTTCTTCTTTGCACTTTTCTTTGCTTCACGCATTGCCTGTTTCTCTGCTTTTGCCGCAAGCTTCGCTTCTTTCTTCGCATTTTTCTTATCCGCTTTTTCATGCTCTTTATGAAGTTTCGCTTCATATTTCTGTGCCCTTTTCAAAGCCTTCTTTTCCCTGCGGGTCAGCTTTCTGTTTGGTCGGCGTACCCCTCTCTGTCTTTCCAATGCTTCATAACCCGTTACCATTGGCTCACTGTGCAGTCTGCCGCTTACCGGCTTACTGCTGACCGCCAGATCTGGAATATCTTCTCCACCATCCTCTTCATCCAGCCAGTAATCATTTGCATAACGTTCTTCTTCCAATCTCTGCGGTGGCTGTCTATCGTTTTTTCTTTTTAACACTCTTCTGTCCTCCCTTCTTTTTTCTGACCATGATAAATTTCTTCTCATACAGATTTTCCATCTGATACTTCCGTACCGGAGGACGGATAAATTTCACGGTGATTATATTTTTCAAAACCTTTTCTAACGGAAGTCCATCCTTTTCATACATGGCAAATAAAAATGCCGGAAGCATCAAAAGGCACATCCCGGTGGCTGCGTTACTGGAACCGATGATCCCTCTGGTAAGGAAATAAAACGGGACTCCCACTGCCGCTGCAATCCCAAAACAGATCAACTGCCGTTTGGTCAAGTTGAAGATGATCTTATTTTTGACCTTGGTTAAGTCTTTAGGCACTGATACAAATGCCATTGCCAGTTCCTCCTTTCTTAGTGAGCGTTGAAGATACTACGGGCAAAATTTCCTGTTTTCATCAAACTGAAACAAAGGATCACCGTGTATGCCATCACGCCGAACAATGCAGAATGAATGTTATCTGACATCTGGATATTCGCTACTAAGACTGCGTAAATTCCCACGCAGACCATCATAAAGAATCCCTGAAATGCCAGTGCAAACAATCCACGAAGATAGTTGTTTCCAATCTGCCCCCATTCCCGGTTAGACATGGTTGCAAATGGAATAGCTCCAACGGACGAATAGAGATAGATTTCAATCATACGCCCATACAAAATCACTGTAATAAAGACTGAGATAACCTTCATACACAGGCTCACAAGCATCGTTTCCAGTGCCAGTATGACAAGTTCACCGATTTCCATAGATTCCATTGCCGTTTCCATCGTGGTAATCATCGTATCTATATTGATCGCTGTATCGGAACTGATGACACCAGCGGCCCGGCTCACTACTGACTGCCCGACATCAAATACCGCCATGGTAATCGTGAAAGTATGGCTGACGATCCAGACTGCCACCCACATCTTGAAAAAATATTTAAAGAACATCCATGTATCAATGTCATGCATATTGTTCTTTTCTGTTAACATGGAAATCAGCTCATAACAAAGCACAAAGGTAATAATCATACCGGCAATCGGTACAATGACCGAATCGGAAAGATTTTGTATCATGCTGAAAATGTTCCCATTCCAGCCCTGCGGTGTCTGCCCAACCTGAGCAGCAATCTGACCGGTCTTTTCATTGACATCGGTATACATTGTTGTCAGGTTGGAACTTACCATGCCTGTCAGAAGATTCCTCATCCATTCTTCAATCGCTTCAAATATCCGATCCATGAGTCATCTCCCTCCTAAGTTTCTCAGCTAAACAAACCGGAAAGTAACGGTACAAGCTGGGTGCCGATCAAAACAACACCACCTCCCGCCATCAGCTGCTTAATCCCCTGGGATTTTGCACCCGATAGCGATAGGTAATCCTTTGAAGTTATCTCCGGATTTTCCCCCGCTCCACACC
>NZ_JANFYP010000019.1:0-84856 GCF_024460535.1 Blautia sp. MSK.18.38
CGGGAAGGTACTCTGCGGCCACAAGCCGCAGAGTAAGCCCCATCTGTCTGAGCCAGGTACGCATCAGCGTACATGGCGAGTTATGGGGTGCCCTGCACGACAGGCGCCTCAGACGCCTAGTATGACCCGGCGAAACGACCGCACCAGGCACGACCATGCAGCCGTCCCGCTGGCAGTCTGTCCGTTCGTCCCTCCCTCCATTCATCCCTCCCACCCACACAAAAAAAGAGCCCCCAGGCCAAAACACCCGGGAACTCTCCCCAAAACGCAAAACTCAAATATCCAATTATCATCAATCGTTACCAGTTGTCACCAACCATCACCCAACACGCAGCCGAAACTTCTGAATCTCCTTCTCACTGGAAACCCTCTCAATCTCAGCCCCAAGACTCCTGAGCTTCTCCTCAAAATTCTCATACCCACGCTGGATATAAACAATATCATCAACAACCGTAACACCCTCAGCAGCCAGCCCCGCAATAACAAGCGCAGCCCCCGCACGAAGATCCGGCGCACTCACACGCGCCCCCGTAAGCTTCCTCACACCATCAATAATAGCAGAGTTCCCCTCCACCTTAATATTGGCACCCATCCGGGAAAGCTCATCCGCATACTTAAACCGGTTCTCAAAAATACTCTCAGTAACAATACTCGTACCCTCAGCCAAAGCCAAAGTAACCGCGATCTGCGGCTGCATATCCGTAGGATAACCAGGATAAGGCAACGTCTTCACATGCGTACGATGAAGCACATGCGGCGCACGGACACGAACCGCATCATCAAACTCCTCAACCTCACACCCGATCTCCTCAAGCTTAGCAGTAGTAGCCTCAAGATGCTTAGGAATAACATTACGAACAGTAACATCACCACGAGTAGCCGCAGCAGCAAACATAAACGTACCAGCCTCGATCTGGTCCGGAATAATCGAATACTCCGTACGATGAAGCGTCTCAACACCACGGATACGGATCACATCCGTACCGGCACCCTTGATATTCGCCCCCATACTGTTCAGGAAATTCGCCACATCAACAACATGCGGCTCCCTCGCAGCATTCTCAATGATCGTACGGCCAGTCGCCATAGAAGCAGCCATCATAATATTAATAGTAGCACCAACAGAAACCACATCTAGGAAAATATGGCTGCCATGCAGATTCTCCGCCTTGGCAACAATAGCACCATGACAGATATCAACATCCGCACCAAGAGCACGGAAACCCTTCAAATGCTGGTCGATCGGCCTGCTGCCGATATTACATCCACCCGGAAGCGGAACCTCCGCATGCTTATACTTACCAAGCAAAGCACCCAGAAGATAATAAGAAGCACGGATCTTCTTGATAAACTCATAATCCACGCTGAGATTGCCGATAGTAGAACCGTTGATCTTTACAGTAGACTTATCAATACGCTCAACCTGAGCCCCGATCTCGGAGATCGCCTCAAGCAGAACATTGATGTCCCTAACATCTGGCAGATTCTCGATCAATATAGTTTCATCAGTCATAATGGCTGCTGACAATATCGCAAGCGCCGCATTCTTCGCACCCGCAATATCCACTTCTCCAACCAGAGGATTGCCGCCTTTAATCACATACTGTTCCATAACACACCTCTATTATTTTACTCCTCTATGAGCAGAAACTTTCTCTGAATTTACTGCAGGAACAAATGTTCCGCAATACCGTTTTTTAGGTCAGTTGTATATTATAACACATATTTCAGATTTGTAAACAATTTATGACGAAAACCTGTCACAACCCATGACCCGAAACACTCCAGCAAACCGTTTCCACAAGCCAACAGTTACGCCTTATCTCCCCTGTTCTTCAATGCCTCAAGCACAACCTGGAGACTCCCCTCCAGATCCTTATCCTCTTCATCCACCACAATGTCCGCATATTTCTCATACAAAGGAACACGCTCATCATAAAGACTCGCCAGCGTCTGCCCCTCCTTGAGCACAACACCACGCCCCTTAAGATTACCAAGACGCCTGGAAAGAAGCTCCAGCGAGATCTTAAGATACACCACAACACCCTCAGACTTCAGATGCTGCATAGCCTCATCGCAGTAAACCACACTTCCACCGGTAGCGATCACCGTATTCTCCACCTGGATCGAAGCATTCACACGATTCTCGATCGCCTTGAAGCCCTCTGTACCCTCATCCGCAATGATCTCACTCAGAGTCCTTTTCTCCGCCTTCTGGATCAGCAGATCAGAGTCAATAAACTGGTACCCAAGTACCTTCGCAAGAACGACACCGATGCTACTCTTCCCCGCACCAGGCATTCCTATCAGTGTAATATTATTCATACTGTATCCTTTCATTTTAGCATAACAGCTGCCAAACCTCAACAAACGTTACGGCTCCGCAGAACCTACTGTTTCTCTCTCCCTGCCTTTCCCGACGTCTTTAATTTCCTTGACATCCCTGGCTTCCCCGATGTCTTCAACTTCCCTGACATCCCTGGCTTTCCTGACATCTTCAACTTCCCTGACATCCCTGGCTTTCCTGCCATCTCTGATTCCCTGTCTGATTTCTTATCCAACTTCTTCTGCATCTGCTTCTTCTGCTGCTTCTTCTTTACGCTGTAGCCGAAGGTTCCCACCTTCCGGCCACCCGCCAGATACTCCCCATGGGAATAAACCAGAAGCCCCGCATCATTAAGACGAAACCTGTTGTTTTTATCCATATAAGCTTCATCCGCATGGACCGCAAGCACATCCGCAAGAAACATGTCATGAGACCCCAGCTCCTTCACCTCACGCACCCTGCACTCGATCGAAACCGGAGCCTCCCCGATCATCGGTGCAGAAACAAACTGCGCTTTCTCTTTCGTAAGGTTCAGCTTCCGGAACTTGTCCACATCACGTCCCGAACGGACCCCGCAGAAATCCGTTGCATACGCCAGCTTCTCCGTTGTCAGATTGATCACAAATTCACCCGTTTTCCGGATCATATCATAGGAATAACGGGAAGGTCGGACAGAAATATAAGCCATCGCCGGATTGGTACACACCGTACCCGTCCATGCAACCGTTATGATATTATCGTTTCCCTCACCATCGGTAACACTCACCATTACAGCCGGCAGCGGATAGATCATGTTCCCCGGCTTCCATAACTGTTTCGCCATTTTCCGTCACCTCTTACGCATAATCGCTGTTCATCAGCTGAGCAGCCTCCATCATAGCCGGGATCAGCTGCTTCTTTCTGGAAACCACACCCGGCAGACTGAAGGTATCTCCATCCGGTTTCCGCTCAAAAGCGATCTCCGCCATCTGCTGGCTGCCCTCCCCGTAAAACAGAAGCTCTGTAGACTCCTCCAGGATATTCGTCAGCATAAAATAAACTCTCGTGATATCATGACGGCCACACTCACTCACCATAAACGGCATCAGCTTCTCCTTGATCTCCTTAAGCTCCTCGCTGTCCATGGAACTGATCTGACCCACACCAAAGGAAACATTACCCTCACCGATAAACTTCTTGTAATCCTGATAAAAAATCTCCTCCGGAGACTTATCCTTCAGATTACTTCCCGCAGAAAACATCTCTCGGGCAAACTCCTCGATCTTGATCCCCGCGATCAGCGCAAGAGCACTGGCAGCGATCTTATCCGTCTGCGTACAGGTCGGTGAACGGAACATCAATGTATCCGAAATAATAGCCGCACAGAGAAGCCCCGCGATCTTTTCCGGTATCTCCAGTCTCTGCTCTCCGTAGATCTCATAAAGGATCGTACCCGTACATCCCACCGGCTCATTACGAAAAGCAACCGGCGTCATGGTCTGCAAGGTACCCAGCTTATGATGATCGATGATCTCAAGGATCTCCGCCTTCTCGATATTATCAACAGCCTGATCCACCTCATTATGATCCACAAGAACCACTTTCTTTTTATGCATATCCAGAAAATTACGTCTGGAGATCGTACCGATACACTTACCATGAGGATTGATCACCGGAAACGCCCTGTGACGGTTTTTGATCATAACATCCTGGATATCATCCGTAAAATCCTCGGTATTAAACGTAACCATGTTATCCCGCTTCATAACAAAACTGACCGGAATACTCTGATTGATCAGACGCGCAATATTAAACGTATCATACGGAGACCGGATGATCACGATATTCTTCTCATGAGCAAGCTTTATAACCTTCTCGGAAACCACGATATTCAGCCCCACGATGATACAGCTGACATTCTGGCTGATCGCCTGAAGATGATCCTCCTCACGGTCACCCATGATGATCATATCATCCTCCTCAACGTAGCCCTCCAGCATCTTCGGGTTGGCAGTACCGACAAGCACACGCCCCTTCACAAAATATCCGTGTCCGTTACCTTCCACCACTTCACCGCCAACAGTCTCGGCAATTCTCTGATACTGTGTCCTCGCATTGGAAAGAAGATAACTGTCTGTAGTATCCATATAGGTCTTTGCGATATCACCAATCGTCACAAGCCCCTCCAGACACCCATCTTTATCCCGGATTGGAAGAGAAACGATCCCGTTCTCCTGCATCAAATCCCAGGTATTCTTCAGCGACATATTCTTATCCGCCTGCGGACTGGTCCGGATATCCATATCCTTGACCTGCGTACCGATATTTCCCAGATAAGCCGGCGGCTGTACGCCAAAACGGTTCAGCACATACCTGGTCTCCTCATTGATCTGCCCCGCTCTCTTCGGGATATATTTTTTATTCTGCGTAGTTCTGTTCTTAATATCCGCATAAGCAATAGCCGAACAGATGGAATCCGTATCCGGATTCTTATGTCCGATTACAAATATTCTCTCCGGTTTTTTCATACACATCCATCCTTTTTCATCCAAAATAATCATAATTTAATATTTGCAAACAAAGCACCCAGGGAAGTAGTAGCCTCCTCCCCCGACTCCGGAAGCTCAAAAGACTCCTCCTCAACCTCCTTAGCCATCAGATCCGATGCCTCTTTAATACTCAGGCTCAGCTTACCATCCTTGATTGCGATAACCTTCACCTTAACCTTATCCCCAACACTCAAAACCTCAGAAGGCTTCCGAATCCTCTTCTCACATATCTGAGAAATATGCACCAGCCCGGAAACCCCGTTCCCAAGCTCCACAAAAGCACCATACGGCTGCAAACTCTCAACCGTACCCTCCGTCACAAAACCAACCTGGATATTGGAAATCTTATTCCGTCTCTCCACCTCAGCCCTCTCACGAAGAATCTCCCTCGCCGAAAGCACCAGCCTCTTCTTCGCCTTATCAACCTCGATCACCCGCACCTGGATCGGCTTATTCAGAAACACCTCCGTATCCTCAACAAACTCCAAAGCAAGCCTGGATGCCGGAATAAAACCACGGACACCCTCAACATAAGCAATGGCACCCCCGTTAACGATCCCCTTCACAACAACATCCAGCACCTCACCCGAATCCTGAAGCTCCTTCAGCCTGTCCCAGGCAAGCACATCCGCAGCATCCGCTCTGGAAAGAAGAATATTCCCCTGACCATCATCCCTGCGAAGAACCATCGCTTGAACCTCATCCCCCGGCTGAACAGCCTCTTTAATATTAAACCCCGGCACCCGGGAAAACTCCTCCACCGGAATAAAACCCTCAGCATAAAACTTAAGGTCAAGAACACCCCCCGACTCATCCACACTCACAACAGTCCCTGAGATAATATCACCCTCATCGATCCTCTTAAAAGAAGCCTCCAGCTCCCTCTCAAAATCCTTCATAGACTCCGCCATATCCAGACCTCCCATTCAAACAAAAACCCAACCACCGCCGCCCCAAACCAGACGACAGCACTATAATCCTAATCATTATAGCATGCACACCCCACCCGCGCTATATTTTTTGCACTGGAAATTTCTTAACCCCTTTATTTCTCTCCAACGCACAGGACAGACTCAAATCAGCCCATTTATCACACCCTTGATGCTTTCTTTATTTCTCTCTAACACACAGGACGGACTTAGTACGATTCCAGAATTTCTTTGTAGTGGATCCTTTTTATTTCTCTCCAACGCACAGGACGGACTTAGTACGATTCCAGAATTTCTTTGTAGTGCATCCTTTTTGTTTCTCTCCAACGCACAGGACGGACTGCCGGAGGGGCGGCTGCATGGTCGGGACCCGGTGCGTCGGAGTAAGCCGCTGGTCATACTTAGCGCCTGAGGCTTCTGACGGGAAGGTACTCTGCGGCCACAAGCCGCAGAGTAAGCCCCATCTGTCTGAGCCAGGTACGCATCAGCGTACATGGCGAGTTATGGGGCGCCCTGCATGGCAGAAGACTCAGACGCTTAGTATGACCCGGCGAAACGACCGCACCAGGCACGACCATGCAGCCGCCCCTCCGGCAGTCCGTCCGTCCCTCCCTCCATCCCACCCACAAAAAAAAGAGCCCCAAAAAAGGCCCAAAAACGAGGAGTGCCCCGGTAGTGGCTTACCGGGGCGATTATTATGAAAAAAATTGTATGTGTAATGATACAGATACACACCATTACAGCGTCTTTCGTAACGTTCTTTCGAACTATCCCTATACTACCAGACAAATATGAACAAACAATGAACATCTCGTAAACAATTAGCGCATTTGCACAATTTTTTCCAAAATACCCTCCCCCAATTTATAAAAACGCCACATTCACAAACAAAACCAAAGCCCTAAACATTGTACATATTGTACATCTCAACCAAACAAACCAACAACAACCCCAACAAAAGAGCCACAACCCTCACCCTCTAACTCAAACTCCATCTAAAACATCATCAAAAACACCAGCCATCACAAACCATCACCGCCGTGAAAGCATCCCCTTAATAAACTCAATCGCCTTCTCAAAAATATTCTTCACATCAGACTTCGTAACACCCATATCCTTCAAAGTACTATAAGCATCACTCACATACCCCTTGATCTGATCATCACTCATCTCGATCCCACGGAACTTACTGATAATATTAACCAGCGAACTCTTATCATCCTCATTAAGACTCACCCCAAAATGATCCGCAGCCTCATCGATCCCCTGAGAAATCTCATCATCCGTGATCTGGTTAGAATCAAAAAGCCCCTTCACATAAACAATGATATCCCCAACCTTATCCGGATCAGAAGCAAGAGACCCAACCTCATTATCCTTCAGGATCTCCTCCGCCTGACTCATAACAGAACCGGAATCAGACGCCATAACCATCATCGGAGATGTACATGAAATAACACCCGCAATAACCAAAGCTGTAACCTTGTTCAATCTTCTCATAATATTCAACCTCCATACGGGCACCAGCCCTTATTAAAAATTGCCTTTTACTATTTTTAACTATCTTTTACTGCCTTTTTATTACCTCATCATTACCTTTTCGACGCCCCTCAGTATACCACACACCCCCACCCCTCTGTAAACCGCAATTTTCCCCATTCCCACCCACACCATTCAGACTTTATGTATATCACCAAAAATATATTCACAATATTTTCATATTTTAAACAAACTTTCCTAACATCTCATCAGTAAAATAAAAAATGTAAATTTTTCATTACTTACTTATGTCTGACACCTCAGACATAACCTCCTTTCTATAACAAATATATAGATCCGGACAGGAACCCTCTCCAACATTCCCGTCCGGAAACGCAAAAAGAACCCGGAACAGCTGCCCGGGCTCTTTTTGCGTTTATCATATATTAATTTTTCTCATCATAAATACAGTTGGCAAGCATCGCAAACTGCTCCAGTGTCAGCGCCTCACCCCTGATATTCAGCGGAAGATCACACCTGTTGAACACATCCTCGATCTCCTCCTTACTCAGGGAAAAATCTCCGGAATTTCTGATCCCGTTCACAAGTGTCTTTCTCCTCTGGTTAAAAGATGCACGGATCAGACGGAACATAAGCCCCTCATCCTTCACATCCACCGGCGGCTTCTCATAACGCGTCAGCTTGATCACCGCACTTCCAACCTTCGGCCGCGGCATAAAACAGTTCGGCGGTACATTCGCAACGATCTCCGGCTTCGCATAATACTGCACAGCCAGGGAAAGCGCACCGTAATCCTTGGTACCGGGACCAACCTGCATACGGTCTGCAACCTCCTTCTGCACCATGACAGTGATCGAATCCACAGGAACATTCTTCTCAAAAAGCCCCATGATGATCGGAGTCGTAATGTAATACGGCAGATTCGCAACCACCTTCACAGGCTTACCGCCGTTTTTCTCATCTGCGATCTTTTTGATATCCGTTTTCAGGATATCGTTATTGATCACGGAAACATTATCCCAGTCCTTCAACGTATCCTTAAGGATCGGGATCAGCGAACTGTCGATCTCCACAGCAGCCACCTCTCTGGCAGCCTCCGCAAGATACTGGGTCATAGTTCCGATACCCGGACCGATCTCCAGTATAAAATCATCCTTCGTGATACCCGAAGACTCAATGATCTTTTCCAGAACATGCTCGTCGATCAGAAAATTCTGACCAAACCTTTTCTGGAAAACAAAATGATACTTTTGAAGGACTTCAATGGTATATTTCGGGTTACCAAGATAAGGTCTGGCCATATTTTTTACCTCTGCTTTTTCTTATTTTCAGCTGAAATCCTTTTCAAAAAGTACCGTGTAGCCATCACGGTCCACACGCTTCTTGGAACGCTTGAACAATCCGCTCTGAGCTCTCTCCATAGCCTTATCCAGCATGGTCTTCACAGTACCGATGCACATCGGCTGATCCTCCTTCTGGTTGATCCCGATCAGATTATACAGAGCAAGCATGCCCATCTGGTCGATACGGAATCCATTCTCCATGGTATAGACCTTGGCGAAATTAACAAGTTCATCGTTTGTAAATACAGGAATGTTGATCATGGATGTAAACTTCTTCGCAAGCTTCGGATATCTTGCGATCAACTTACGCATACCGATCTTTTCATCCTCCAGGATCACGATCATTCCCTTTGTGTTTCCGGTCATAGCTTCCTCAAGCTCATCTGCTGTTTCCTGGGAAAGCTGGTTTGCATCCTCGATAACAAGGAAACCGCCGGCAAGCTTGGATACGATCTCCGGAATATCCTTTCCGTTGAGATCATCCGCAAATATATAGGCAACCTTGGAAGCCTCGATATTCAGCTCTTTACAGATTGCCGGGATCAGACTTGAGATCAGTCTCGTCTTACCTGTTTCTCTGCCGCCCATAACGATCACATTTCCGGTCTGGGAGGTCTTGTCTGCTGCGCCCATCTGCACATCGCAGAGTACATCAAGCAGCTGTTCCTTCATTCCGGGAACTGTAACAAAATAGGTGAAAAGCTGTTTTTCTTCATCTGTGAGCTCTTTCTTTCTGGAAACGATCTTTGTAGGATCCTTTTCCGGATGGATCGTAGCGATAAATTTCTCAAGCTGCTCTTCCTCGCTGAGCTCCGCTTCCTCATCGTCCTCTTCCATGGCTTCATCAGAATCATCACCGATGAGACTGCTGATAAAATCATCCTCATTCTCGTCATCCTCATCCTGGAAGTCAAAGGCGTCATCACTGTATTCTTCTTCCTCATCAAGAAGATTTTCCTCTTCCGCTGCAGCCACCGGTTCCTCATGATGAATCTTCGCTGAAGGCTCTGCTGCCGCCTTCTGCACCTGCTCCTCAGATTCCAGTGAAGGAATCTCCGGAAGCACATCCTCTTCTTCCACCGGCTTCTGTACTCCTGACGGACCATTCAGAAACTCTGCTTCTGCAGCCTGAAGATCCTCCTCAGTAACCGGCTCCTCATCTTCATCAAATACGATATCCGGAAGTCTGGTATCGGAAGTCTCCGTTACCTCTTCCTCCTGCTGAGCGGAGATCTGCGCCATGATATCCTCGATATCTGCCGCATCCGGCTCCTCCGGAACAAATTCATCAGCCGCAATATCCAGATCCTCAATACCTGCCGGCTCTTCCGTTACGTCGGACTGCTGGACATCCGGAGATTTCTCTTCCTCCGGGATATCGATTCCCTGCTGCGTAGCTGCTGCCAGAATAGTATCCTCCAGGTTGAAGTCCTTATCTTTATCCTTCCCGGACCTGTCACCTACAGATGCCGCAATCTCCTCGATATTTCCGAAAATTCCGGACGCGTCTGGGATCTCTGCGGAACTGCTTGCATTCTCCGGGTCCACATTGATCATGGACTTCGGGATCTTCAGCTCCGGCATACGGATCGTTGCGGAAAAATCAGGCTTGCCTTCCTCATTGAGCGGAACCCCTGCAGCCTTCTCCTTCATGATCTCTGCAACACTCTGGGACAAAGACATCTCTGTAGCTTTCTCAGCCTCAGCTTCTTCCGCTTCCTGATAAGTCTCTTCTTCCTCTTTATCCTGCTGTTCCTGAGCCTGCAGCTTCATACTTCCGGATGACAGGTTCTCAACACCGGATGCCAGCGGGATCTCATCCGCTTCCTGTCCGGAAAACTCTTCTTGCTCTTCAGAAAGCTCATCCGAAGCTTCCTCACTTCCTTCTGCTGCTTCGATCTTCTCAGAATCTGTAAACTCCTCTGACGGTTCTGCTGCCGCAGCAGTCTCAGCCTCCGGCGTTTCCGCCTGTTCCGTCACATCCTCAGAGCCTGTGGAAACCTCATCCGGCTCTTCATCCTGCGCAGCTTCTTTTTCCTCCATATCCTCTTCCGCAGATTTCTTATGTCCGCCAAAGATATCACGGAATCCCTTGGAAAGCTTCTCCTGGAATGTCTCCGCACTGTTCAGATCCCGCTCATCATCTACCTGGATAGTATCTGTGACCGGTTTTGCCTCCTCATACTCGCCGGATGCTTCCTTGCTCTCCCTGATCTCCTGCGCCTTTTCCGGCGGGATCAGCTTCGGGATAAAACGCTGTTCATATTTCTCTTTCTCTTCGCCAGTGAGAACACCCATCCGCTGTTTCAGGTCAAGGGCCTTCATCACATAAGTTCCGTCATTGAACCAAAGGATCATCTCATTGCAGAGATCCAGGCACTTCTGCTTGTCTCCTGCCTTGTAATAGAGCTTGGCCAGCTCATAGGACCAGCGCTCCGTAAATTCCTTCTCCTTATATTCCTCAAGAATACGGATCTGTTCATTCAGAGATGCATTCTTCGCTCTGGCGATCTTATATTTCAGTATATACTGGCTGTTATCATTACCTGCCACTTCTCTGTATTCATCAAAGAATTCTGTGGCTTCACTGATCTGTCCCATTTTCAGGGAAACCTCGATCAGACGGTAAAGTATGTTCTTGCCGATCGGCGCTCTGTGGTAGGCAAGAAGAAAAATTTCCTTGCTCTCTTCATAACGCTTGTTGGCCGCGTAGATCTCGCCCACTACACAAAGGGTACGGACGTTTTTCACACGACGCCAGTCAATGCTGTCAACAATCTGCATGGCGCCTTTGTAATCCTGGGTCTCGACCAGCTTATTGATCTGTCCCAGCTTAACGCGAAACTCCTCTTTATCCAAAATATTCACCAACTTTCCATAATCAGAATCAGTTTACCATATGCATACGGGCTTGTCAAAACCCTTTAGGCATATAAACATGCCCCTTTACCACCTGAAAAACCCTGTTGATCTTGAACTGATGGCTGACAAAATCATCCAGTCCTGTACAGGTGATCAGAGTCTGTATATCGTGGATGCTTTCCAGCAGATATGTCTGCCTGCTGCTATCCAGCTCCGAAAGAACATCATCCAGCAGAAGAACCGGTGTATCCCGGATCTTTTTCTTCACCAGATAGATCTCCGAAAGCTTCAGGGAAAGGGCCGCAGTCCTCTGCTGCCCCTGAGAACCATACCTCCGGATGTCGATCCCGTTGACCTTTACGCAGAAATCATCTCTGTGCGGTCCCACGGAGGTCAGCTTCATCCGAAGATCCCGCTCCCGGTTCCTGGCAAGCTTATCCTCAAACTCCGCCGCCGTCACACTTGGCTCGTATAGGATCTCCAGCTCCTCGATCCCGCCGGTAAGCCCCTTATGAAGCCCCCTTGCGATCTCGTTAAGCTCCTCCACAAAGGCTTCCCGCTTCCCGATGATCTTCTTTCCGTAATCGACCATCTGCATATCCCAGACATCCAGGGTACCTTTCAGCCCGGGGTTCATATAACAGTCTTTGAGAAGACGGTTTCTCTGGTTCACGATGTGATTGTAGCCGGCCAGCTCCGTGATATAAACACCATCCAGCTGACAAAGCTCCGAATCCAGAAAACGTCTTCTCTCTCCCGGTCCATTCTTGATAATATTAAGATCCTCCGGAGAAAAAAACACCAGATTCACCACCCCCAGCAGCTCCCTTGCCTTGCGGATCGGCAGCCCGTTGATGGCAACTCCCTTTGCTTTGTTTTTCCGGAGGTGCATGTCTATTTTGTATGAAAGATCGCCCTTCTTCACCATCATTCGGATATGGGATTCCTCATTCTCAAAGCGGATCATCTCCCGGTCCTTGCTTCCCTTGTGGGATTTGCTGGTACCTGCCAGATAAACCGCCTCCAGGATATTGGTCTTTCCCTGGGCATTGTCGCCGTAGAGAATATTGGTGCCTTGATCAAAATTCATCTCCAGCGACTCATAATTCCTGAAATTATTCAGTCTGATGGATTCAATGTACATTCCTTCACCCGATCACGTAAATATCTTTTCCATCGTAGGAAATGGTATCTCCAGGATGGATCTTGCGGCCACGGCGGTTCTCCACCTCACCGTTCACCAGTACCAGACCATCATTGATGGCATATTTCGCCTCAACGCCGTCCTCCACAACACCTGCCAGCTTCAGCGCCTGGCCAAGCTTGATAAATTCGTCTTTAATTCTGATCTCCAATTTTTTCTCCTCTTATCTCCGGGGTATTTTCTCCGTCAGATCGATCTTTTCTGATCTTCTGGCGGTATTTAAAATCCCCCCAAATACAAATTTCACCGGAAGGCGGTAATTTAAATACCCCCTTCCAGCAGTTTACGCATAAAACAATTTTCAGAACGCGATCGCATTCCCATGCACAATCGGTCAAAAACGGTCACGCATTTTTGGTGTATCCGTTTATATCAATCCTGATATCTGCCGTCAGGCTGTACGTGCCCTACGGACACTTACATATCCTAACTGCCGAGCTCAATTCTGTTCACAGCTTCAAGTATGTGCGTCTCACACGTACACTCACATTCCCGAAGCTGCTGCGTACATCTCTTGTCCCTTATTCCTTATATTTCCCAGGTTTTATCTGGCCTGATTCTGGTTGATGTTTACAGGAAGGATCAGGTAAGTATAGTTCTCCTCATCGTCACGGATAAAGCATGGTGCCTTCGGATTTACAAGATAGATCGTCACAGTTTCATCATCAATAACACGAAGCGCATCGATCAGGAATTTCGGGTTGAAGCCGATCATGATATCCTTACCCTCTTTTTCAATATCGATCTCTTCATTCATGGAACCCATTGCAGAATCAATGCGCAGTTCCATATCATCGTCTGTGATGTTGATGATGATCGGTTTTTTGTCAACCTCACGTACCAGAAGTGTGGCACGGTCGATACAATCCAGGAACTCTTTTTTGTTGATCTTCAGTTTTGTCTCATAATCACTGGAAAGCATCTGGTCAATTCTGAAATATTCTCCCTCGATCAGTCTGGAAACTACCATAGTCTGATCAAATTCAAATAAAATATGGTTTTTTGTAAAGTAAATGCTGACCTGATCATCCACTTCTCCGGAAAGGATCTTGCTGACCTCGCTTAAAGTTTTGCCCGGAACTACCACCTTACGGTCAGAATAATCTTTCTTAAGGGACATTTTGCGGATAGAGATACGATGTCCGTCCAGAGAAACTACCTTCAGACAGTTATTTTTGATCTCAAAAAGCTCACCGGTCATAAGCTTATTGTTTTCATTTACAGCAATCGAAAAAATAGTCTGGCGGATCATTTCTTTCAGTGTGTACTGAGAGATCGTCAGCGGTTCATCCTTCTCGATCATCGGTAAATAAGCAAAATCTTCTCCTGATTTTCCAGGGATATTGAATTTTGCTTTTTCACAGGTAATGGTTGCTGCATATTTATCATCGGTCTTAATGGTAACATCATTATCCGGAAGTCGTCTGATGATTTCATAGAAGATTTTTGCATCAAGAGCAACTTTACCTTTTTCTTCAATAGTACCCTCAACGATGGTTTCAATTCCCAGCTCCATATCGTTGGTGGTAAATTTGATCTGGTTTGTGGTTGCATCCATGAGAATACATTCCAGGATTGGCATTGTGGTTTTTGATGGAACTGCTTTGAGTGCGATACTTACACTTTTTAACAGACTTGATTTGGAGCAGATGATTTTCATAGTGTGTATAACTCCCTTTCTGAACAATTTGTGGTTTTTATAAATATATTTATAGAAAAAATCCGCAGTAACCGCCGTAGGGGGCCAGATTTTGTGAAAAACTCCCGCAGGCCTGATGTTTTCAGGGGTTTTCCGTTGGGATAACTTTGTGTAAAAGTGGTATTTTCGCATGTGAATAACCCGGGGATAAAATTACCGCCGCGTTTTGGCAAAAAAGTTGTACACATCTCTCCACATACAATCAACACGTTATACACCAGTAATGTGGAAAACTTCCCTAACCTTGTGGATTAATCTTCTTTTTCAATATATCAATGGTATTTTTTAAGTTATCGTCGTTCTGCAATTCGTTTTCGATCTTTTCGATACCGTGCATAACGGTGGTATGGTCACGGTTTCCGAGCGCTTTTCCGATATTTTTCAAAGGTGTGGATATGATCTCACGGCAGAGATACATGGAAACCTGGCGGGGCATGACGATCTTGGAGTTTCGTTTGTTTCCGCTTAAGTCCGCAGGTGTGACTCCGTAATGCTCTGCAACAACGGAGATGATGTATTCCGGTGTGATCACTTTTTTCTCATCCGGAGAAATAATATCCTTCAGTGCCTGCTCTGCCAGCTCCAGAGTTACTTCCTTTTTCTCAAGCTTGGCTCCGGCCATGACCTTGTTGAAGGCACCTTCCAACTCACGGATATTGGATTTGATATTGGTAGCGATATATTTGATAACATCTTCACTGATGTTGTAGCCGTTCATTTCTTCATTTTTATGAAGAATCGCCATTCGGGTTTCGTAATCAGGCAGCGTGATATCTGCGATCAGACCCCACTCGAACCGGGAACGGAAGCGCTCTTCCAGGATTTCCATATCCTTCGGTGGTTTATCAGAGGATATGATGATCTGCTTTTTGGCACTGTGAAGACTGTTAAATGTATGGAAAAATTCCTCCTGTGTGGATTCTTTTCCTATAATAAACTGAATATCATCGACAAGAAGAACGTCGATATTTCTGTATTTTTCACGGAATTTGCTCATTGCCGTGTTATTTCCGTTTCGGATGGTTTCGATCAGCTCGTTGGTGAATTCCTCACTGGTTACATACAAAACACGGCTGTTTTCGTCGTGTTCCAGAATGAAATGAGCGATGGAATGCATAAGATGCGTCTTACCAAGACCGGCTCCGCCATAGATAAACAGTGGATTGTAGGTATCTCCCGGTGATTCGGCAACTGCAAGAGCTGCGGCCTGGGCGAATTTGTTATTACTTCCTACAACGAAGGTGTCGAAGGTGTATTTTGGATTTAAATGCGCCTCTTCGTAACGTGTATCCTGAACCTGTTTATCATAAGAAGTGTTTTTTTCTGTTTTTTTGGGGAGATCTTTTTCCAGAACGAAGCGAACCTCGCATTCTTCCATGCCTGTCAGTACACAGATAGTAACCTGGAGGGGTATTTTGTAGCGTTTACTGATGTAATTGACTCCGATCGCTGCCTGTTCAGAGGGAACAACCACTGTTATCAGCTTTCCGTCAACCTCATAAACTTTCAGCGGCTTGAGCCAGGTATTAAAAGGGACATCAGTCACCTCATATTCAGATTTGACAGTTTGCAGGATCTCCTCCCATTTTTCAATAACAGCGTCCATTTTTTCCTCCCATGAGTATTATAATAACCCCAGTCTGCGACTGGAGATAGATATCCTTTTATATATTACAATGAAAATGGGGTTTTCGCAATGGAAAATCCTTGAGATTTTGGGGAAAAGAATGTGGATAATGTGGGGAAATTACTGTGGATTAGGGTGGATTATTGTGGATAAGAGTCCTGGAGGTTTCCATAAGTCGAGAATTGGTGGAAAATGTGGAAGAATTATGTGTATAAAAAAATCCACCTTAAAAATACCGCAAATAAAGGGTTTTTTTGAAAACGATGTGAACAAACCCTCCGAAAAAGTGGATAGATTTCCGGTCAATCCACAAGTTATCCACAAGTTATCCACAAAATGTGGATAATGTTACGTAAACCATAAGCGCTTTCCACATAAGAGAAAAAAATAAATACCGTAAGGTGGGGGTATTTTATAGAACCCTTGATTTTATCGGGTTTTTTGCAATTTTTACTTGACGAAAAGGAGGTTTATTTATATAATTGAAACGATGTTCTGAATGATAAGTTATTTCATAACAATTAAAAATAGATAAAGGAGGTGCTTTACCTATGAAGATGACATTTCAGCCAAAAAAGAGATCCAGAGCTAAAGTTCACGGCTTCAGAGCTCGCATGAGCACAAAGGGCGGACGTAAAGTATTAGCTGCAAGAAGATTAAAAGGAAGAAAACAGTTATCAGCATAAGCTGCAAGACCGCATTTATGTGGTCTTTTCTTCTATCCGGAGAAATATCCGCGCAGGCGGAATCTAATTAAGGAGGATTCGTTTGATCAGATCAGAGTCCTTAAAGAAAAATCAAGATTTTAAAGTTGTATATCAGAACGGAACATCGTACGCAAATCGGCTTCTGGTGATGTACGTGCTGAAGAATCAGCACATGAAGAATCGTCTGGGAATATCAGTAAGCAAAAAAGTAGGGAACAGTGTGGTTCGCCACAGACTCACCAGATTGATCAGAGAAAGCTATCGTCTCAACGAAACAGATTTTGACAGTAACCTTGATATTGTAGTAGTAGCGAGAGCCGCAGCCAAGGGCAAGAGCTTTCACGAGATCGAGAGTGCTTTTCTGCATCTTGCAAGAAAGCATCATATAACAGGGAATGAACATGATAAAGAAATTTCTGATTAAGATGATAAGGCTCTATCAAAAATATATATCGCCGATGAAGAGAACGAAATGTCCTTATATTCCCACATGTTCTCAATATGGTTTGGAAGCAATCGAAAAATATGGCGCATTTAAGGGTAGTCTTCTTGCGGCATGGAGGATATTGCGATGCAATCCTTTTTCCCACGGAGGCTATGACCCTGTGCCATGAATTATTTTGTGACTGTTCAGCCTTTTCCCGGGCAGAGCAGTTATCGGAATTTGTAACTGTTCAGTACTTCCGCAGTTAGTGGACGAATGAATAGTTACCGGACTTTTACAATTGAATAAGAAGTCTAGGAGGAAATGAATTTGGAACTGTTTTTAGCAACAAAAACCGGAACTCCTATTATCGGACAGATCGCGTCTGTGATGGGATGGATCATGGATGGCATATATAAGATGCTTGACGGCCTGTTCGGAATCCAGAACATTGGTCTTTGTATCATTATCTTCAGTATTCTTATCTTTGCCTTTATGACACCGCTGCAGATCAAGCAGCAGAAATTCTCCAAGTTAAGCGCGATCATGCAGCCTGAGATCCAGAAGATCCAGAAGAAATATCAGGGTAAAAAGGATCAGGCTTCCATGATGAAAATGAACGAAGAAACCCAGGCTGTTTATCAGAAATATGGTGTTTCTCCAACCGGTAGCTGTGTACAGTTAGCCATTCAGATGCCTATTCTGTTTGCTCTGTATCAGGTTATCTACCGGATTCCTGCTTACGTTGGAAGTGTAAAGAACATTTTTACTGGTGTAGTTGACAACCTGCTAGCTGTAAACGGATACACAGATATCCTGCAGCAGTTTATCACAGACCATTCCATGACACGAGTGCGTCTCGTTATGGACAGTGCCGGAAATGCTACAAGTAACTCGATTGTTGATTTTCTGTATGCACTTTCTCCTTCCCAGTGGAAAGAGCTGGCACAGATGAATCAGTTTTCAGGATTTTCTGATGCGATCACAAAAGCATCCGGCAATATTTCCAAGATGCAGGGCTTCTGTGGCCTGAATATCGCAGACCAGCCGCTGTACTATATCATGGAATTCTTCAAAAATCATGGTTCTCTGTTACTTGCGATCGTAGCACTTCTGATCCCGGTTCTTGCATGGGCAACTCAGATGCTGAACCTGAAGCTTATGCCACAGGCTGCAACACAGCCGGCAGACGGAAATGATCAGGCCAGCGCAATGGCAAACTCCATGAAAACCATGAACATGGTCATGCCTCTGATGTCTGCATTCTTCTGTTTTACATTCCCGGTTGGTCTTGGTATCTACTGGATCGCCAGTGCTGTCGTTCGAAGTGCCCAGCAGTTTGCGATCAATCGTCATCTTGATAAGATGAACATTGATGATCTGGTTAATGAGAATATGAAGAAGATCGAAGCGAAGCGTGCGAAGGAAGGACTTCCGCCGCAGAAGATCACCAATCAGGCTCATCAGTCCGCCAAGAATATCAATAAACCTGTGATCAATAAGGGCAACAGCGGAAACAATGGTGCTTCAGACAGAGCACAGAAGGTTGATACTGCCTATGAGAAGGCAAGAAGTGCAAAACCGGGCAGCATCACAGCTAAAGCAAATCTCGTAAGAGACTTTGATGAGAGAAATAAGAAGAAATAATCAGGAACGGAGGGGTTCGTAATGGAGGATTACATTCAGTTTTCAGCAAAAACAAAGAATGAAGCTATCACAAAAGCGTGTCTTGAGCTTGGAACTTCCAGTGACCAGCTTGATATTCAGGTTATCAGTGAAGGCAGCTCCGGATTCTTCGGAATCGGCAGCAAACCTGCCGTGATCAAAGTTCGCAGAATCGAGCCAGTTTCTGATATGCAGGAGATCGATGAACTGGTAGAGTCCGTGAAACTGGACGCTATCAAAGAAGAGAAGAAATTAGAAAAGCCTTTTACTCCGGATGTAAAGAAAGAATCTGCACCGAAAGCAGCTCCTGCAGAGGAGAAGAAGCCGGTGAAGAAAGAAGCTGTACAGGTGGAGAAGGCATCCGAAGAAGCACCTGCAAAGGCAGCAGCACCAAAGGAAAGACCTGCAAGGGATTTCCAGGGCAAAGCAAAGCCTGCACGTGAGAAACAGCCAAGAGCTCCAAAGGAGCGTCAGCCGAAGGAAACACGTGAGAGAGCACCGAAGCAGGGCAGACCGATAGAGATCCTCAGCGATCCGGAGAAGATCAGAGAGGTTGAGGAGAGAGCAGTCGTATTTCTTCGTGACGTATTCGGTTCCATGGATCTTGGAGAAGTGGAGATCACATCGAAATACAACACTGCAGACGGTTCTCTGGATGTGGATTTTGAAGGTGAGGATATGGGTATCCTCATCGGAAAAAGAGGCCAGACACTGGATTCTCTTCAGTATCTGACAAGCCTTGTGGTAAACAAAGGCGAGTCTACCTACATTCGTGTAAAACTCGATACCGAGGACTACAGACGCCGTCGTAAGGAAACTCTGGAGAACCTTGCAAGAGGAATTGCCTTCAAGGTAAAGAAAACCAGAAAACCGGTAGTTCTGGAACCGATGAATCCGTACGAAAGAAGGATCATCCATGCATCTCTGCAGGGCAACCGCTATGTAGAGACAGTCAGTGAGGGAGAAGAACCTTACAGACATGTAGTAGTAAAACTGAAACGCAATAATTGATGATCCACCGGTAAAGCTATAGGCCGTATCCCGGAGCGTAAGCTCCGTGGGTACGGCTTTTTTGTATGGAACTGAAAATTAAAAATTATCATTGCAATCTCCGCAACAATTCTTTATAATCATTGAAGAGCAAATAACAAAAGATATTTCTGCAGCGGACATCCGGAATGCAGAGATTAGAGCGTATTTGAAAAATCATTCCCGCAATCTGCACGCCCCACTTTGCGGTATATTTTGCCCGAATTCAGTTGCCGTAGCCCGCTACGGCGCCTTCATCCGGACAAAATCTCCCACAAATTGTGACGCACATCTTGCAGAAAGCCTTTTTCAAACACGCTCTAGCATTATAAATATGGAAACTGACAGAAGATGTTATTCTAGGTGAAAGCGTGAATAACACGTGTTTTTTGCGTGTAAAAAGCTTTTCCGGAGTAACATTTTTGCGTTTAACCGGATGCTTTTATCCGTTTGACAAAGGAGAGTGAAAAATGGAAGAGACAACGATTGCTGCGATTTCCACAGCCATGAGCGCATCGGGAATCGGGATCGTCAGGATCAGTGGCCCGGAGGCTTTTGAGATCGCATCCGGAGTATACCGTTCCAAGGGTGGAAAAAAATCTCTGAAAAACGTCCCAAGCCACACCATCCATTATGGATATATTTATGATAACGAAGAAATGGTAGACGAAGTGCTGGTCATGGCCATGCGCGGACCACGGACATACACAGGAGAAGATACCATAGAAATCGACTGCCACGGCGGCGTTTTAGCCATGAAAAAGGTACTGGAAACTGTGCTGAAAAACGGAGCCATTATTGCCGAGCCGGGAGAATTTACCAAGCGTGCATTCCTCAATGGAAGGATCGATCTTTCCCAGGCGGAGGCCGTTATGGACGTGATACAGTCCAAAAATGAGTACTCATTAAAGAATTCTGTAGGACAATTAAAAGGTTCGGTCCGAAAAACCGTACAGCAGATCAGAGAAAAACTACTGTACCATATAGCGTACATTGAATCGGCATTAGACGATCCGGAGCACTATGATCTGACAGGATATTCGGAAGAATTAGAGCAGATCGTAGCAGAAGAAAAAGAAAAGATACAGAACCTGTTAAAAACAGCCGGAGACGGAAAGATCATACAGGAAGGTATCCGGACCGTGATCCTGGGTAAGCCGAACGCAGGGAAATCTTCTCTGCTGAACCTGCTTCTGGGAGAGGACAGAGCCATCGTGACCGATATCGCAGGAACCACCAGAGACGTACTGGAAGAGTATATCAACCTGCATGGGATCACATTAAAGATTGCTGACACAGCCGGAATCCGCCAGACAGAAGACATCGTAGAGAAAATCGGCGTATCCAAAGCCAAAGAAATGGCAGCAGACGCAGACCTGATCCTCTATGTCGTAGATTCCTCCGTACCGTTAGATGAAAACGACGAAGAAATCATAAAAATTTTGCAAGAGAAAAAGACAATTGTCCTCTACAGCAAGACAGACCTTGAATCTGCTATAGATATAGAGGATTTAAAGAGCAGAATAAACCAGCCGGTAATCCCAATCTCCGCAAAAGAAGAAACCGGGATCACAGACCTGGAAGAAAAAATCCGGGAAATGTTCTTCAGTGGGGAGATTGACTTCAATGATGAAGTCTACATCACCAATGAACGCCACAGACAGGAGCTTTTAAAAGCACGGGAAAGTCTTTCTCTGGTAGAAAATAGCATAGAAAGCGGAATGCCGGAGGATTTTTATTCCATAGACCTGACAGATGCATACGAAAGTCTGGGACGGATTCTGGGAGAATCACTTGGGGAAGACCTTGTTAATGAGATATTTTCTAAATTTTGTATGGGGAAATAATAACCGCATGGGCTGCGGAGGCCCCGGCCGAATGGCCGCATGGATTGCGGAACTCCGGTCGTATAACCGCATAGATTGCGGCTCCCTGCTGTATGCCACATGGACTGCGGAAGCCCGCAGAGGGTAGATCACATTGGAATGTGAGAAAACCGCAAAGGGGCACAAGGCCGCGCCCCTCTGCACACCCCTGGGCCTTTTTTATATAGTGCAGCGATTGTGGAATGCTGAAAGAAACTAACTTGTGTCTGTATGCTTCTGTATCGGCAATTCGACACTGAGCCGAAATATATCAAACGGAACTTTGTATATTTCTGTAGGATATATTGTTGCATAATATAGATTGCGGAGACCCCGCCGTATATACCGCATAGATTGCGGAACTCCGGCTGTATATGCCGCATGGGTTGTGGAACCTCGGCTGCATATGCCGCATAGATTGCGGCTCCCGGCTGTACGCCACATGGACTGCAGAATTCCGCAGACGTGCATCGCACGTCGAGAACCTCATTACAGTTCCACTGCAACCTCCTCGGCACAACGTTCCGCATCCAATACCGAAGCATACAGACAAAAGTCAACACCGTACCCCACACCACAACCCAAGAACTCCTAAAAAAAAGCCCGAGGGGTGTGCAGAGGGGCCGTGGCTTTACGGCCCCTTTGCGGTTTTCCACAGCTTCCCAAAGCAAAAAAACCAGGCCTTCTGCCAAGCAAGAAAGTAAAAATAAAACCAAAAACCAACCACACAATAAACAAAGAAAAAGAAAATCACAAAGAAAAATAAAGAAAAAGAATAAGAGAAAAAATAAAGGAGAAAAAGCATGAAAAATCTGGAACAGTTTTTCGACATCATAGTAGTAGGCGCCGGTCACGCAGGCTGCGAAGCATCACTGGCATGCGCCCGCTTAGGGCTCAACACAGTCATGTTCACAGTCAGCGTAGACAGCATCGCCCTTATGCCCTGCAACCCCAATGTAGGCGGCAGCTCCAAAGGGCATCTCGTCCGTGAGCTGGATGCTCTCGGTGGGGAAATGGGTAAAAACATAGACAAAACCTTCATCCAGTCCAAAATGCTCAACCAGTCCAAAGGCCCTGCAGTCCATTCCCTTCGTGCACAGGCCGATAAACAGGCCTACAGTACAGAAATGAGAAAGACACTGGAAAATACAGAGAACTTAACCATCCGCCAGGGTGAAGTGACCGAGCTTCTGGTAGAAGACGGGCACATCACCGGTGTAAAAACCTTCTCAGGAGCCACCTACCACGCAAAAGCTGTAGTCCTCTGTACAGGAACCTACCTCAAGGCCCGCTGCATTTACGGCGACGTCAGCAACTATACAGGACCGAACGGCCTTCAGGCAGCCAATTACCTTACGGATTCCCTGAAAAAGCTGGGGATCGAAATGTTCCGCTTCAAAACAGGAACTCCGGCCAGAATCGCCGGAAACACCATTGATTATTCTAAGATGGAAGAGCAGTTCGGAGATGAAAGAGTCGTACCGTTCTCTTTTTCCACAGACCCGGAAGCTGTACAGATCGAGCAGAAATCCTGCTGGCTGACCTATACAAACGAAAAAACACACGAGATCATCCGTGCAAATCTGGACAGATCCCCCCTTTATTCCGGAATGATCGAAGGAACCGGACCACGTTACTGTCCGTCCATTGAGGATAAAGTAGTTCGTTTTGCAGACAAAAAACGCCATCAGGTATTTATCGAACCGGAAGGTCTTTACACAAATGAAATGTACATCGGCGGAATGTCCAGCTCCCTGCCGGAGGATGTTCAGTACGAGATGTACCATTCCGTACCGGGTCTGGAGAACGCCAGGATTGTAAAAAATGCTTACGCTATTGAGTATGACTGCATTAATCCGCGCCAGCTCTATCCCACACTGGAATTCAAAAAGATCAAGGGCCTTTTCAGCGGCGGACAGTTTAACGGAAGCTCCGGATATGAGGAAGCAGCCGCTCAGGGCCTCATAGCGGGAATTAATGCAGCTATGGAGGTAAAAGGCCGGGAACAGCTGATTTTGGACCGCTCAGAGGCATATATTGGCGTTCTCATCGATGATCTGGTAACAAAGGAGAACCATGAGCCGTACCGAATGATGACAAGCCGTGCTGAGTACCGTCTGCTCCTCCGCCAGGACAACGCAGATCTTCGTCTTCGTAAAAAAGGCTGGGAGGTCGGCCTGATCGATGATGAGACATACCATAAATTACAGGAAAAAGAGCGCCGGATCCAGGAAGAGATCGAGAGAGTGGAACATGCAACCGTAGGTGGTTCTGCAGAGGTACAGAGCCTTCTGGAATCTCTGAACAGTACCCTTCTGAAATCCGGAACCACCATTGCAGAGCTGATCCGTCGGCCGGAGCTTAACTATAAGGTGCTTGCACCCATCGATAAAGAAAGACCGGAGCTTCCGGAAGATGTATGTGAGCAGGTAGAGATCAACATCAAATATGATGGCTACATCCGCCGTCAGATGAAGCAGGTAGAGCAATTTAAGAAACTGGAGCAGAAAAAGCTTCCGGAAGACATTGATTACGAAGATGTAGGAAGCCTCCGCATTGAGGCACGCCAGAAGCTGGAAGCCTACAGACCGGTGTCCATCGGCCAGGCGTCCCGTATCTCCGGTGTATCCCCGGCTGACATTTCCGTGCTTCTTGTATATCTGGAAAGCAGATCCGAACATAAACACAGATAATACAAAGAATAACAATAAAACACAGAAAATAAGAGAGGAAGCTGCATGTACAATTTAGAAATCCTGGAAAAAGGCTGCGAGGAGCTTGGGATCACACTCAGTGACACGCAGAAAAACCAGTTTATTCGGTTCTACGAATATCTTGTAGAAAAAAACAAAGTCATGAACCTCACCGGTATCACAGAATTTGACGAGGTTCTCGTGAAACATTTCCTGGACAGCCTCTGCTGCGTCAAGGCTGTAGATATGGGTAAGATAAAAACCGTTATGGACATCGGAACCGGCGCCGGATTCCCGGGTGTTCCCCTGAAGATTGCCTTCCCGGAGGTGGAAGCCTGCCTTCTGGACTCCCTCAATAAAAGAGTAAAATTCTTGGAAGAAACCTTTGCGCTCCTGGGCCTGGAGGGGATTTCCGCCATTCACGGAAGAGCTGAAGAATATGCAAAAAACAAAGCCTACAGAGAAAAATATGATCTCTGCGTATCCAGAGCAGTATCCGGACTGGCAACCCTGTCTGAATACTGTCTCCCGTATGTAAAAGTCGGAGGGCTTTTTGTCTCCTATAAATCCGGTTCTGTAAAGGAAGAAGCAGAAGCAGCAGAGAAAGCAGTAAAGATCCTTGGTGGAAAGATCAGGGATATTCAGTACTTTGACCTTCCGGGATCTGAGATCGGCCGCTCCCTGGTCATTATCGAGAAGGTAAAGAACACCCCAGGCAAATATCCGAGAAAAGCCGGAACACCGCTCAGAGAGCCACTGGCATAAGATACCTCCTGTCGAACAAAGGCAAAATCTGTCCGACAGGAGATTTTTTTGTCCGGGAGTTTCACAAAATTATCACAAATTTATCCTACTTTTATCACAAATTACTTTTACACTATAATCCGATAGAGATGCCCCTGGATTCCCCCATTCTCTGTTTCATCCAGGGGCATTTTCTATTGGTGTTGAAAAGACGCCAGAGTCAAGGGCTTCAGTTTCAGGACCTTTTGCCTCTGGCATCTTATAAAATGGGAAATCGATAATTAAAAAAAGTATTTCCCTGAGAATAAAAGGAGGAGAGTAAAGTGATCGAAGTAAGTAATCTGGTCAAAAAGTATGGCGATCATACTGCAGTTGACCATCTTTCCTTTCAGATCGAAAAGGGGAAAATTTACGGATTCCTGGGCCCCAACGGTGCAGGAAAATCAACAACTATGAACATGATCACAGGATACATTGCTTCCACAGAAGGAAAAGTGATGATCGATGGTCATGATATTCTGGAGGAACCGGAGGCAGCCAAGAAATGTATCGGCTATCTGCCGGAAATGCCGCCGCTCTATTTTGACATGACTGTTCTTGAGTACATGAAATTTGCGGCTGATCTGAAAAAAATCCCAAGAAACCAAAAAGACAAGCAGATAAAAGAAGTCATGGATATGGTAAAGATCACAGACATGAAAGACCGTCTGATCAAAAACCTTTCCAAAGGTTATCGCCAGAGGGTGGGCCTTGCACAGGCAATCCTGGGATATCCGGAGGTGATCATCCTGGATGAGCCGACAGTAGGACTTGATCCGAAGCAGATCATCGAGATCCGTGACCTGATCAAAGGCCTGAAGCAGAAGCACACGGTTATCCTAAGCTCCCATATCCTTTCCGAGGTAAGAGCAGTGTGTGATTATGTTCTGATCATTTCCCATGGAAAGCTGGTAGCCAGCGATACACCGGATAATCTGGAACGTCTGGCAGCAGGCTCCAACAGCCTCCTTATGAAGATAAAAGGCGAGAAAGACACGATTCGAAAAGCTCTGGAAACGATCGAAGGCGTAACCGGGGTGGAAATGTCCTATGACAGCGATGAGAAATTGTGGAAAACAAAACTTTCCATTCAGGAAAATGTGGATATCCGTGAAAAAGTCTTCTACGCTATGGCAAAAGCGAACTGTCCAATCTACGAGATGCAGGTTAAGAGAGTTTCCCTTGAGGATGTATTCCTTGAGCTTACCGAAGGAGAGAAAAAATCCGCCGGAAAACCGGAAAGCTCACAGTGGAAACCGGTAGAAGACAGATCATCGGAAGAAGAAAAAACTCAGGAAGAAAAAAACGGGGAACCAGAGAAGGCTTCTGATGAGAAAGAGGGGGATCAGTCATGACAGCGATTTTTAAAAGAGAACTGAAAAGCTATCTGACCTCCATGGTTGGATATCTCTTCATATTTTTCGTCCTGGTGCTGACCGGAATTTATTTTTCCGCATATCAGCTTTCAGGCGGCTATTCAAAATTTGAAACTACCTTAAGCGCACTGACCTTTGTGTTCCTGATCGGTGTGCCGATCCTTTCCATGCGTGTACTTGCAGAAGAGCGCAAGCAGAAAACGGATCAGCTTCTTCTGACCGCACCGGTATCTGTATGGGATATCGTATTTGGAAAATATCTTGCACTGGTAGCTGTGTTTGCCATTCCGGTCGTGATCATGTGCGTTTATCCTCTGATCATGAGTAAGTTCGGAACGATTTCCTATGCTTCCGCATACACCGGGATCCTGGGATTTTTCCTTCTGGGATGCGCGAATCTGGCGATCGGTGTATTTATGTCAGCACTTACAGAAAGCCAGGTAATTGCAGCAGTACTTACTTTTGTATTCCTGTTCGCCTTCTATATGATGAACGGAATTTCCTCATTCTTTTCACAGACCTCCATGTCAACCGCAGTGGCATTCGGACTTCTGATCGTGGCGATCGCTATCATCATTTATACCATGATCAAAAATGTCCTGATCTCTGTAGTGATCGGAGCTGTGGGAGAGATTGCTCTTGTGATCGTATACGTTGTAAAATCCAGTATTTTCCAGGGCGGTATCCAGAAGGTACTGAACGTATTTAACCTGAGTGGACATTATGATAATTTTACAAACGGCGTGTTTGACGTGACAGGAATCGTTTATTTTATTTCTGTTATTGCGATCTGCCTGTTCCTTACCATGCAGTCCATTCAGAAGAGACGCTGGAACTAGGGGGTGAATGGAAATGAAATTCAGTGAGAAATTTAAGAAAAATAAAGGCGAGGCAGCCGTACCGGAGACAGCACAGGACTCCGGCAAAAAGAAACATAAACCGGATCCGAAAAAGCTGGTAGGCACCATCAGCAAAAAACATATCAAAAATGGTTCCTACAGCATGGCTATGGCAGCTGTCTTTATCGTGATCGTGGTTGTGATCAATATGATCGTCGGGGCGATCCCATCCAAATATTCACAGCTGGATGTAAGCTCATCCAAGCTTTACACCATCGGTGATGAAACAAAGAAGGTACTGAAGGCACTGGATAAGGATGTTACCATTTATCAGATCGCGGCAAGCGGTTCTGAGGACGACACGATCTCCAATCTGCTTTCACGTTATAAAGATGAGTCCAAGCATATTAAAGTTGAGGTGAAAGACCCTGTTGTAAATCCGAAATTTGCATCGGAATATACAACCGATGATCTTGCGTCAAACAGCTTGATCGTAGTCTGCGGCGACAGAAACAAGGTTATCAATTACAACGATATGTATTCCTCTTCAGTAGACTATAATACCTGGCAGCAGACTACTACCGGATTTGATGGAGAAGGACAGATCACAAGTGCGATCGGCTATGTGACATCCGAGGATCTTCCGATCATGTACACCTTATCCGGACACGGAGAAAAAGATCTGGATTCCAGCTTTAAAGAAGATATCCAGAAAGCAAACATTGATATCAAGGAGCTGAACCTTCTCACAGAGGGAAAGGTTCCGGATGATGCAGACTGCCTGATGATCGTATCTCCGACCAGCGATATTTCCGAGGAAGAAAAAACAGAGCTCCTGGATTATCTGGAGGCAGGCGGAAAAGCTATGATCTTCTCGGATTATACACAGGATGATCTGCCGAACTTTGATGCGGTTCTTGAAAACTATGGTGTAAAGTGTGCCGAGGGAATCGTATTTGAGGGTGATAATCAGCATTATGGAATGCAGATGCCATATTATCTTGTACCAACAGTCAACAGCACAGATGCAAGCTCTGAGACAGCTTCTGCAGGCTCCTATGTACTGGCACCATATGCGCAGGGCATTCAGAAAACAGATGATGTAAGAGATACCGTAACCATCGACAGTATCCTGACAACCTCTGACAAGGCTTACTCCAAAACAAATATGCAGAGCAGCAATATCGAAAAGGAAGACGGAGATGTAGACGGACCGTTTGATCTTGGTGTTGCCATCACTGAGAAACTGGATGATGATAAGGAAACACAGATCGTTTACTACTCCACAGCAAATCTGATGGAGAGCCAGATAAACCAGATGGTATCCGGCGGAAATGAAAAGCTCCTTCTGGAGTCCTTAAACTGGATGACCAGCACAGACGACAGTAATTCCGTTTCTATTCCATCCAAGAGCCTTGAGTCCACAAGCCTGACAGTAACTGATTATGATGCAGCCTTCTGGAAGATCTGTACCATTGGTCTGATCCCGGGAGTATTCCTTGTTGCAGGATTCCTGATCTGGCTTAAGAGGAGAAAAGCATAATGAAAAAATCGACCAAACTTGTTTCAGCAGTTGTTGTTCTGGCAGTTCTCGGCGGCGTTTATGTGGGACTGAACACCTACGTATCCAAAGAAGAAAAGACAGAGAGCAGCGAAGAGGAAAGCAAAACAGAAGTGTTTTCCGTGAAAACGGATGACATTAAATCCCTGGAATTTATCGTAGACAAGAAGGAAGTGACCTTTGAGAAAAAAGATGATTCCTGGGTGAAAAAGGATGAGACTGCTTTTCCTGTAAATCAGACAACTCTGGATTCCGCAGCTTCCGCCATCAAAAAGGTGGAAGCGGACAGAGTCCTGGAGGATGTGGAGGATCTTACGGAATACGGACTGGATTCTCCATCTAACACAGTAACCGTTGATACCGCTGATGGGACAACGAAGCTCAACATCGGAGATGAGAATACGTCTACGAATCAGTATTACATTTCCAAGGATGATGATGACAGCACGGTATATGTAGTGGCAGCAGATACAGTGTCTCCGTTTATGAATTCCCTTTACGATTATGCACAGGGAGAAGATTTCCCGACAATTGATTCTTCCACAGTGAAAAAGGTCCAGGTCAGCGAGGATAAAGATTTCTATGTCCTGGAAGAAAATTCCGACGGAGCTACCTGGGATGTTTCCGGTGACGGAAACAGCGATAAAGAGTCTGCCGATACAACGGCAGCAGGAAATGTAACCTCCGGACTTGGAAACTTTGCATTTGACCAGTTTGTAAACTACAATGCAGAGGATCTTTCCCAGTATGGCCTTGATAAGCCCTATGCGACGATTACAGTGGATTATCAGGAAAAGGTGAAGAATAACAGCACAGACAGTACAGAATCCGGAGAAAACGATTCTACGGCCTCTGAGAGTGATTCTGAGAGCGGCGCCAGCGCTGACACGGATAGCAGCTCAGAAGATGCAGACAGCAAGACAACCACAGTGGATAAACAGCTTGTCATTTACGTTGGCGATGAGGCAGGAGATGGCAGCAGATATGTAACGGTAGATAACAAACAGATCTATACAATGTCAACGGATACACTGAGTGCAGTTATTGACAAGACGCCGTCAGATCTCTGGTCACTGATCGTCAATTATGTGTCTGTAAAAAATCTGGATCAGCTCCAGGTTACTTACGGTGAAACAACAAGTACTGTAAATGTTTCACGTGAAACATCCACAGATGATGACGGAAACGAGAAAGAAACAACAACTTATCAGCTGAATGGTAAGGAAATAGAAAGTACAACCTTTACTACCTTCTACAACAAGTTGATAAACATGGCAGGACAGAAGAGACTGACAGACGCTTATACACCGGCTGCAGATCCGGAGATGACCGCTGTATTCACAGACTCTGACAAGAAACAGACAACCGTTACCTTCTACACATATGACACAAACTATTATGCAGCTGTCGTTGGAGACAAGGTATTTCTTGTAAACAAAATGACAGTAAAAGAAATGTTCAATGCATATGAAACCATGGTAAACGGTGAAACAGAGACAGAAGCCACAGCAACACCAACAGCTGAGGCGGAAAAATAAAATATTAAGAAAATAAATAAAAACACCTCGGAGATCCGTAAATAATAAGGTGATCTCCGAATATCCGCTTGATGATCAGATATTCGGAGACACCACACAGATCAGGATTTTCCGGGGTGTTTTTATGTTGCTGTTATTTTACGGTCCTTACAGATGAATACGGTCCGTATATTTTTTTACCGTTTGTGATGCGGTATGCACGGATACGGTATTTGGTTGCGGTGCCTGGCTTTTTATCGGTGTAGGTTGTATTTTTTGTATTGCCGATAGCTTTCCAGGTTTTACCTTGAAGACGATAAATGGTGTAGCATAGGTGATGATTCCGTCTGTTTTTGCGGTCAGTGGATTAGATGCATACCAGGTTGCTTTTCCATTGAAAACCGCAGGCTTGCAGTCAGAAAGAGCTCCGGTTTGTGAGCAGATCTGAGAAGTCATATTGCCGCTTCTTCTGAATCTGACAGGAGTGTTTCTGAACTGAAATCTGCTGCATAGATCAGGCACGGTGTACTGGCAAGCTTGATTTTCTATAACTGCTATAATTATAGCGTGGAGAATTGACGAGGACAACATAAAAAAACTGTACAGAAGCTCATCTGAGCAACTGTACAGTTTTAATTTTTCTATATCTAACAGAAGGTTCGGGGGAGCTTCTGTCAGTAACTAAGTATTATGCAAGGCCTCTTTCTTCCAGCCAGTCAAAGAGAACAACTTTTTCTGCTTTCTTTCTCTTGGTCATGTGATTGAACTGAAGGATCGTCAGGATCGTGAAGATCACTAACAGTGCAACCATTACAATAATGGAAGTGGTAATGCTCCGGCCACCGCTGATCGTTGCACGGAATGCGTCGACCGTATAAGTAAACGGAACGTATGCATGGATCTTTGCAACGAATGAAGGTGAAACCTCAACCGGATAAGTTCCGGCAGATCCTGCAAGCTGAACGACCATGAATACCAGCATCAGGAAGCTTCCTACTTTACCAAGAGTAATGTTGAAGAAGTACATGATAGAGGTAAAGGTCATTGATGTCAGGCAGGCGAAGAGTACGGTTTTGCCCATCTCTGCAGGTGTGAATCCGTTAAATGCACGTAACAGCAGGATCAGGCAGATTCCCTGAAGGATCGCTACCGGATAAAGGACGGAAGCTTTGCTTGCCCACCATGCGAAACCGGATTTCAGTTTGCCCTTATACTGAGCCAGAGGATACATCAGGCAGAATGCCAGTGCGCCGACCCAGAGGCCTACAGACATCATGTAAGGTGCCATTGCGTGTCCGTTATTCGGGACATCGGTAAGTTTTGTTTCATCGCTTACAACAGGAGTTGCGAACATTTTGATCGTTTCATCACTTGCTGAATTGTCTTTTACAGTGGTAGCTCCATCGCTGAGGCTTGTGGTCAGTGTCTTGGAACCGTCTTTCAGTTCTTTCATACCACTTCCAAGCTTCTTGGAGCCATCATACAGCTGAGAGGAACCGCTCTGGATCTGGGCAGCGCCATCTGCAAGCTGTTTTGCACCATTGTTAAGTGTGCTGTTGTTGCTTACAAGTTTCTCGGTACCGCTGAGAAGTGTTGAGGTACCGTTTGCTAATGTCTTAGTTCCGTTTGCAAGAGTAGTAGCACCGCTGGAAAGGGTCTTGGCTCCTGTTGAGAGCTTTTTGGTACCGTCTGTAAGAGCGGAGCTGTTTTCGGAAAGCTTAGCAACACCATCGGTGTAGGTTGTGATTCCATCTGTCAGTGTTCCGGAACCATTGGCTAATGCTTTTGTTCCATCTGCAAGAGTAGCAGCACCGCTGGAAAGAGCCTTGGCTCCTGTTGCCAGTTTCTTGGTGCCGTCTGTAAGAGCAGCACTGTTTTCGGAAAGCTTAGCAATACCATCGGTGTAAGTTGTGATTCCATCTGTCAGTGCCTTAGAACCATCTGCCAGCTGACCTGCACCGGATTTGATATCCGGAAGTGCGCCAGTGATCTGTTTGCCGGCTGTTTTCAGATTCTTTGCACCATCGTTGAGCTGCTTATCATAAGATGTCAGTTGGTCAAATCCATCGTTCAGAGCTTTGATTCCTGCTGCTGCAACCGGGAAGGCTTCGACTGTGCCGTCTTCCAGAGACTGAAGTCCTGCGGAAACGTTCTTGGTTCCTGTGTTTACAGCCTGTGCACCCTGATACAGCTGGGTAACACCTGCAGAAAGCTGAGCGATCAGATCTGTAGGAAGCTGACTTGTAGCTGCAGATAACTGCTCTGCACCTGCGCTCATGGTTGTTGCACCTGCACTCATCTGGTTTGCACCATCTGTCATGGTTGTGGCACCCTCAGAAAGTGTGCCGGCACCCTGAGTCAGTCCTCCGGAGATCTGAGTCAGTCCGGAAGCTGCTTCGTTAAGCTTGGAAGCAACAGCATTCAGATTTTCCTGAGTAGAAGAGAGCTGACCGGATACACCAGCTGCAAGCTGTGAAACCTGATCAGAATAGCTGCTCATGTAAGAACCGTCCACGCCAGTCATTCCACCGGCTACGCTGTTTAAAGCGTTGATCACATCATTCAGAGCTGCTGCGGAAATGGTTCCGTCCTCAGAAGCGGTTGCCTGAATCGCCTGAAGCTGTGCTGCTAAATCGGTCATTGTCTGTCCGGCAGTACCGATCTTGGTATTTGCATCAGTAAGTGCTTCCGTTGTCTGCTGTCCGTATCCTGTAAGGATGCTGCTGACCTGATCACCTACCTGTGAGAACTGTGTGCCTGCATTCTGGAGAGCAGGGATCAGACTGTCTGTGATACTGCTGCTGGTCTGACTTGTGATGCCTGCGGCCTGAGTGATATATCCGGCTGCGTTGTTGATTCCGTCTGCGGCATTGTTCATACCAGCTGCAGCACTGTTCATACCAGCTGCGGCTGTGTCCATACCATCCTTTGCGGAAGTAAGGCCGGCTGCAAGCTTGTTGATGGATTCCTGTGTTGTTCCCTCCTTCAGAGCAGAAACCTTATCGTTCAGGGCTTTCAGTCCGTTTTCCAGCTGCTGTGTTCCGGATATCAGTGACTGTGAGTCATCGGTTCCTTTGGTAACACCGGTATTCAGCTGAGAGATACCATTGGAAACTGTTGTGAGTCCGTCTTCAAGTTTTGCAAGCTCTTTGGCACCGGCTGCGAGTTTGCCAGCACCAGCCACATAGTTGGTAGTTCCATCTGCAAGAGTGTCAGCACCAGCTACATACTGTGTTGCTCCGTCGGAAAGAGTATCAATACCTGCACTTAATGCATTTGCACCGGATTCCAGGCTGCTTGCGCCGGATTTCAGCGTATCAGAATTTTTATTAAGCTCATCCACACCAGCGGTGTACTGCTGAACACCTTCATCCAGAGTATCCACACCGGTTGTCAGCTCAGGAACCTTTTCTGTCAGAGCTGCAACGCCGCTGTTCAGCTGGTTTGCACCGGATTCCAGGCTGCTTGCACCGGATTTCAGTGCATCAGAATTTTTATTAAGTTCATCCACACCAGCGGTGTACTGCTGAACACCTTTATCCAGAGTATCCACACCGGTTGTCAGCTCCGGAACCTTTTCTGTGAGGGTTGCAACGCCGCTGTTCAGCTGATCTGCACCATCGTCCAGGCTCTTTGCACCATCGTTAACCTTTGCAACACCATCGGTGTAGGTCTTAAGACCTTCGGTGAGACTGTCAGCACCGCTTACGAAAGTAAGAGTACTGGTGGAAAGCTTCTTAAGGTTTTTGGTAATTGTTTTGTTACCATCAGCTGCTGTATTCAGTCCGTCTTCGATCTTTCCGGATCCGTCTGCAGCTTCCTGCATTCCGTCACCTGCTTCTGAGATAGAATCAAAAACGGTTTCTGTATAGGTTTCCGTAACCTTGGAAGCAATGTTATCACGAAGCTTCAGCATTGCTGTTTCACTGAGCTTGGAGGCGATATAGTTGGTTCCAGGGTTTGTCTCATAGGATAGCTCCATTTGCTTTGGATCGTTGTCCATTACAGTGGCTGCGTTTGCGGAGAAATTTTCCGGAATTTTGATAACCATGTAATAGGTTCCATTGGCCAGACCGTCCTCTGCTGTCTTGCTGTCTACAATGTTAAATGCCATTGAGTCGTTGTCTTTCAGCTCATCCGTCATGTCCTTACCTATGCTTAAGGTCTTGCCATTATACTCGACAGGTTTGTCTTCGTTTACCACGGCCACTGGCAGGCTGTCTACGTTTCCGTAAGGATCCCACATGGATTTCAGAAACAGACCTGCATAGATGATCGGGATTACGATAATGGCGATTACGACGATAAGCATGAGCTTGTTACGAAGTAAGCTTTTCCATTCGTTTTTGATCATATTACCTATCCCTTTCTTATTAAATTGTATTATCAAACATAGTTGATTAATCAAACTTTATTCCAGTAATGGCGACGAGATCTATTAATCATATTAAAATCTATTAATAGCTTTATATTCCATTATCAAACAAAGTGTTGATTTTCTTTACGTGATGTATTATACTAAACACATACCACAGATACAACCATTAAATCTTTACTGAATGTATATTAATAGACGGAAATAATGGAAGTGTCTATTACAAATAAAAAACTGCATAATAGACAAAAAGTACGTTATTTCCTTTGAATTTATGTGCAGTTGGTAATATTAAATGCAGACAGGATTCCTATGTTTCAACACAAATATGCAGCAGATATCTGGTATCGTGTAGGTCGGCGTCGTTAACAATTTTGATCTTGTCAATTCTTAACAACAGCAGATATCTGGTATCATACAGATCGGCGTAGAGAAAGCGAATGCTTTTATTCGTTTGAAGGATGCATTATCATTGTATGACAGTTGCAGAGTATCGTAAGTGACAGGTGATTGAGGCGGAGGAAACGTGCTTGCTTTTTTGAATTGCAGGGGGAATTAAGATGGCGGAAAAAGTTGACAGAAGAGTACGTAAGACCAAGGCACAGTTGCGGGCGGGGCTTGCCCGTCTTATGCAGAAGAAGAGCATTAAGGAGATTACGGTAAAGGAACTGGTGGAAGAAGTTGATATCAACCGCTCCACATTTTATCTTCACTATACAGATATCTATCAGATGCTGGAATCCATTGAGGCTGAATTGATGGAGGAAATCACGCATCTGGTGGCAGACTATCCTCTGGATCCTCTTAATAATAAGGAGAGCTCGTATCCTTTTATTGAGCAGATATTTACGATCCTGGATCATAATAAGGATATTTGTATCGCACTTCTTGGAAAGAATGGAGATATGGCTTTTGTGAATCGTATAGAAAAACTGATCGCAGATACAGTGCTGCATCGCTTGTCAATTCGTCTGCCGAAAGACAACCGTGATATTGAGTATGCGTATGCGTTTTGTCTGAATGGATGCGTGGGAATGATCAAGACATGGCTGTCTTCTGAGAATCAGGAGAGTACACAGCATATGGCAGAGCTGACACATAAGCTGATCGATAATACAACACACATGTATCTGGAGCAGGCACTTAGATAAGAGAAATGTCCGGATGCATGCTGTGAGTCTGGTAAAAAATAAAGAGTATTGTTTCACGTTTGTTTGAGGGAAAACTTATGTTTCACGTGAAACAGTACTCTTTTTTTATTGGCTTTTTGTTGGTTTATAGCATTTCCACAAATTACTGCATGAAGATCAACGGCTCCGAACATGAACAATGTTCTTTTGATACGTTGATTTCCAAAATTACTATAGATAAATTTTGTTTTTGGTGCCGGATCATAAGCTGTTTTTACAGGAAAATAGCTACCTGTTCCAGGAAATGTTCCGGATCTTCCAGATGAGGAAGATGTCTGGTTTCCGGGATCACAGCGGTTTCAATGGAAGAATTCAGCTTTTGATATTCCTCTGCGATAAGAGAAGCGGAAGCTTCTTTTTCTCCGGAAATAATATAGATGCATGCATCGGAAGATTCTACGGCATTATTAATGCTGATATTCAGGTATTTGCCAATGTAGCTGGAATACAGATATTTGGCGTTGGAACCGCCCTTGTGAGCGGATTCATAATAGGTGTCTACCAGTGTATCTGTTACATGGAAGGGATTGTAGAACAGCTTTTCCATAAACAGACTGCTGATGGATTCGCGGGAAGCTACCATATGATAGATCAGAGTTCCGAAAATCGGAAGCTCGATAAAATACTTAAAGAGCTTGTTGTCTTTACAAGGTGCCTGCTTCAGGGAACTGAAGCTTGGTGGATTGACCAGCATGATCTTGCGGAAATGGTCGGAATTGTTACGGTAAGCCATGATCGCAAAAGAACCTGAGAAACCACTGGCAATAACATCGGTTTCCTCACGAATCACATTCTTGGCAAAATCACAGAGTAACTGAGCAAATACAAAATTGGTATAAGTAATATCCGGTTTTTCGGAACGTCCACATCCAAGAAGATCAATGGTGTAAACGGTATGTTCGGTTGCGAGCTGCTTCTCTATGGCATTCCATTCATAACCGGAAGCACCTGGCATGATATCATGAATAAGAAGAATAGGGGTGCCATGTCCCTGTTTTGTATAAAAAATCTTTCCAAAACGCCAGTCATAGGTTCTGCTGTGTGGCTGTTCCAGCATATCTTTAAGCTGAGATGTGGCATCTATGAAACGGTTAGCAATATGAATAACACCTGCGGCAGTTCCGACTAAAGCTGCAAGAGTAAGTAGTCTGTGTCCATTTTTCTTCATTAAAAAGCCTCCTGGAATTCGTAAAAATAATCAGGACAGATGTAACGTAATTCAGGTATCTGATCTGATTTTTTCTGAATATTTCTTTGCTTTATTATACGACAGGAACGAAAAATTTACAATGCTTTTGTGGGAACCCTAACCTTGTTATTGTATGCTGACGCTACTGTCCATTCTGTTCTTGGCGATGATCGCTAAGTTGCTGTTCGTTCTGCTTTTAGTAACGCGCTTCGCAATGCAAAGAATTTATGTTGATCGCATAAATTGGTGCGGTATGGTCTCGGGCTTTCGGCGACCTTCGTTCACAAAAAAACTTACGGAATTTAACGTTGAACAGTAACGCTCGCTAAGTTGCTGTTCGTTCTGCTTTCAGTAACGCACTTCGTAATGCAAAGAATTTATGTTGATCGCATAAATTGGTGCGGTATGGCTTCGGACTTTCTGCGGCCTTCGTTCACAAAAAAACTTACGGAATATTATCAGTGAACAGTAGCATCGCCAATATGCTTCATGATACATAGAAATCAGATTTTGAACCGAATCAAGTAAATCCCCTGCTTTAATTGCGAAGAGCAATAAGCAGAGGGTGGGGACTTACTTGTATCAGGAGGAGGAAAAGCTCCTTCTGATAAACTGCGAAGCAGTTATTTGGTTATGAGCAAGTAGCGAAGCGGATGCTGTTATCCGCTGGAATGCTTTTATACTTCAGTAAAATACCAAGTGTTTCACGTGAAACATTGGACTTGTTATCCGACAGAGCTGATGCTATACAGGATTACCGAGGATGATGTTGATAAGGGTTTTGTTCAGCATCAGTGTGCGGTTCCATGGATTGAGAATTACTCCCTCAACAGACGGCTCTTGCAATGCAGAAGCAAAAATCTTATCAATATCTGCGGTAAATGAGGACATGATCTTATCACTGCCTTTTAACTCTTCGTCAAAGCTGGTAAATGCAGCCCACCATTGCTTTCCATCGTTGGTTTTGATCGCATGAAGAGAAATTTTTCCATCACCTTTTGGAGGTTCTACAGCAATGATCAGCTGTGCCTGCTCCTGCATTCTGTGACGGATCACGGTGAGAGTATGAGCAAGCATTTCTTCGGTTGCTTCTTTTTGGAGTGCTGCAATGGCAGTTTCGATCTTTTCATTGCCATTTAAAGTCTTGTCTAATTGTTCTTTATAGAAATCGTTGCGATTATTTGTGGTGTTCATGTATAAAATATTCCTTTCGATCAGATGATAAATGACTAGTACATTGTTTTCGAAATAACTATACCAATTACTTGTTGGTGAATCCGACTGCACAGATCTAAAAGTCTCAGCATAGCCAGCTACGCCTGCATTTTTATACCTGCACACTCGAATCCACATCCCACGCGATTAGTATAGTTATTTACGAAACAATGTATTAGCCGCAAACTGCAAGGAGTTTGCGGATGCTTTCTTTATGGATTATAGCATTTCAGGGGAAAATGAGGCAAGAGAAGAAGTGTTTTTAACTGAATCAAATAAGTCCCCTGGTTCGATTTCGAAAAGCAATAATCAGGGGAACTTGCTTGCATCAGGAGAAGTGCAGGCTCCTTCGGATAAACTGCGAAGCACTTATTCGGTTATGAGCAAGTAGTGAAGCGGATGCTTTTATCTGCTTGAATTTTAAATCAAGAAGTTTCCTGATTACTGATCACTCCGTTCTTGGTAATACACTTCGCGATGCACAGAAATTATGCTAATCACATAAATTTGCATGGTATGTCCAGGGCTTTCAGTGGTCTTTGCGCACAAAAAAACTCGGAGGATAATATTACCAGTTAACAGTAAGTCCCCTGCTTCAATTACGAAAAAGTAATAAGTAATAAGCAGTGGGTGGCGTGTATTAGGAAGAATGCAACGGCGTTTAGAAGCAGGGAAAAGAATAGTGGGCATGTCTAAAAACAAGGTACTGCACTAATTCATGTGGCCACTGTTATGGGTACATTGTAAGCAGGTCCTGATAAATTGCAAAGTAGCTATTGGGTGTAGAACTGCGTAGCGAATACGGGTATTTTTATTCGTTTGATCCCAAATTGGATAGATATGTTTGCACACTTGAAGGTGAGTTGCCAGATACTGTCATCAGTATTCCCCATGATTTCGGTCAGATGCTTTTGTGAACTGGATGGGGAATTAACAAGTTAAGTGAATGTAGTAAAAATGTGTATTTATATGAAAAAATGGAGGGGAAGGCGGAAAATATGGGGGATTTTATAGAAGAACGATATAAGAGTAAGGATGAAATAAAGAGAAATGAGAGATTATTTCTGCGAAGAGAACACTATGATAATGATAATAAAACAAACGTTAAGTACGATAAAAAGGACTTTATAAAAGAAAATACTGGCAAATAAAGAGAAATAATAGGATATTTACGAATAAAAAAGTATTAAAGTACAAATTATAGTACTTTAAATAAAAAAGTACGATAAAACGTACTTTGCACGCATGTACATATAAAGAAGCCTTAAAATATAAAATGTGCACCTGCACACATACGGCAAAAAGATAAAATATAGATCCGTTCCTACTTTAAACATGTGAAATTTTGATTGATCGAATAAAAGAAAGCAGCTGCTTCGATTACAAAAAAACAATAAGCTGTGGGTGGGAAAATACTTGTACTCTTCCTGATAAACTGTAAAACAGCTATTTTGTGTAAAACTGTGATCGAATGCAAAAATTTTTGTCCGCATGACTGGGATAAAGGGAAGACAGGGAAGTCTTTTACGGCTTGATTTAGAAGAAAAAAGCCTATTAAGTGAAATTTATTTTATGCCAGTTCTATGCCGGAACCTTATTCAGATACATTTTATATTGGATATTACAAAATGAAACTATGCTTGAAAAAGCCTTTAGTTAACATGTACATAACGAATATATAACAGGATTGGAAGAAAAATGAAATAAATACGCAAATCTTTCGTAAACATAATAAAATAAACAAAAATCGAAAATTTCAGTTTCATAATATTATATTTTTTTCGCGAGAGATACATGTATTTCACACTATAAAAACACTCCGGGAAAAGAAGTTTCCATTTACTATATATAGATGCTTTTGGGGAATATAAAGATAACAGCCACATTATTTTGTGGATGGAGTTTCTTGTATTTTTTATATGCTTTCGTGATATAGATAATGCCAGAGAGAATATATCGGAGTATTTTTTTGATATTTCTCATTGATTTTATAATGTGTTCGTAACTGTTCAGTACCCTTGCAGTTACAAGTCAAACCGTGTCCTGGATCGATTTCGTTGATGGCATTTTTAACCGGATCGAGGAAGTCACTTGATTCAATTATGAATATTGGTTTGATAATCCATCTTCGGATGTTTCACGTGAAACATCCGAAGACAGATTAAGAATAAAGAGTTATAACCCCATCTTTGACAATTGCAGAAATAAAAAACAGCTGTAGTTCGTGCTTATGTGTTTTATGGTAGGTTTAATATAGATTTTAATCGAATCAAGTAATTCACCTGCTTCAATTGTGAACTACAATAAGCAGCGGTTGGGGACTTGCTTGTATCAGGAGAAGTACAGTCTCCTTCTGATAAACTGCGAAGCATTTATTAAGCTATGAGCAGTAGTGAAGAGGATGTTTTTATCCGCTTGACTTAAAAAATGTTTCGCAACAACGACAACTCATATGCGCTTTACGGTAGCGTGATATAGTTTTTAATCGCGTCAGGAGGTCCCCTGCTTCAAGTGTAAGAAGCAATAAGCAGCGGTTGGTGACTTGCTTGTATCAGGAAGAGTACAAGCAAGTTTTGATAAAATGCGAAGCAGTTATTCGGTGTAAAGCTGCGTAGCAACTGCGGATGCTTTTGTTTGTATGACTCGAATCAGGAGTTCCCCCCTGTTTTTGGCTTCAATTGCAAGAAACGATAAGCAGTGGTTGAAGAACTGCTTCTTATCAGGGAAGAGTAGCTTGTAGTCCTTTTGGTAAATCGCGAAGCAGTTATTCAGTGTAGAACAGCGAATGTGTTTACAGATGCTTTTATTCGCTTGATAATAATAGTAATGTTTTTAGTGTTCAGATAAAATTTGAAAATGCTATAAATGCTGTAAAAGAAAGGGATTTCGATGCCTATGTAGCAGTGTGCAAGGTTCCATAAAAGATAATATCTATACCGAGAAAATCGAATTATTTTCGAGATTACGATAAATCAGAACAATTTCAGCAAAATATCTATAAATGGGAACTTCATTTCTCGGTACGTTTTTATGGCGTAATGGCGTAAAATATATAGTCTGATTGAAAGCAAATAAAACTGGAAGTTTATGCGGAGTTGATGGACTTTATAATCGATGTACTGTTACTGTCAAACTTCTGTTTAGTCCGGAATGAGTTTGGGTATACTACACAATAAATAAAATAATTCAAAACCTATTTTCTATTGTTTCACGTGAAACATTATGTGGCAGTTTAAAAATAAAAGTGTTATAATGATATCCAATGAGTAAAAATCCCTTAAAAAAATAAAAAGGAGGGGTACAATGGGACGAATCATTGCAGTTGCCAATCAGAAAGGCGGGGTTGGAAAATCAACGACAGCCATCAATCTATCGGCCTGCCTTGCTGAAAAAGGGAAAAAGGTTCTTGCCATCGACATTGATCCGCAGGGAAATACGACCAGTGGACTTGGCGCAGACAAGAATGCAGTAGAAAACACCCTTTATGAGCTGCTGCTTGGAGAAGCAGAGACCAAGGATACCATTATAAAGAACGTTGTAGATAATGTTGACCTGATACCATCGAATATGAATCTTTCCGGTGCAGAAATTGAACTGGTTGATCTTGAGGATAAAGAATTTATTCTGAAAAAGATCACGGATAAACTTCGTCGGAAATATGATTACATAATCATGGATTGTCCGCCGTCACTGAGTATGCTTACAATTAATGCTTTGACAGCCGCAACTTCCGTTCTGGTGCCGATTCAGTGTGAGTATTATGCATTGGAAGGTTTATCACAGTTGATACATACCATCGAACTGGTAAGAGACCGATTGAATAAGAGGTTGAAGATCGAAGGCGTGGTCTTTACTATGTATGATGCCAGAACAAATCTGTCACTTCAGGTTGTAGAAAATGTAAAAGAAAACCTGGACCAGAATATATACAAAACGATCATACCGAGAAATGTACGACTTGCAGAGGCACCAAGCTATGGAAAACCGATCAATCTGTACGATTCACGATCTACAGGAGCAGAGAGTTATCGCCTCCTGGCAGAAGAAGTTATAGGCAGGGAGGACGAGTGATGGCTGGAAGAAGAACAGGAGGCCTTGGAAAGGGTCTTGACGCACTGATCCCGAACAAAGCAGGCGGTCCGTCAAAGGAACCTGCAAAAAAGACAAGATCTGCAGCTGTAAAAAAAGACAAACCAACTGAAAAAGATAGTCCGGCCGCAGAACGACTTGTGAAAATTTCCAGCGTAGAACCAAATCTGAATCAGCCCAGAAGACATTTTGATGAGGATGCGCTGCTGGAACTTTCGGAATCCATTAAACAGTACGGTGTTCTTCAGCCGTTGTTGGTATCCGATAAGAAGGATTATTTTGAGATCATTGCAGGCGAACGCCGCTGGAGAGCTGCCAAGATGGCAGGGCTCAAGGAAGTTCCTGTTGTTGTAAAAGAGTTTACAGACCAGGAAATCGTAGAAATTTCCCTGATCGAGAACATTCAGCGGGAAGACCTGAATCCTATAGAGGAAGCGATGGCATACAAACGTCTGATGGAAGAGTTTCACCTGAAACAGGATGAAATCGCAGACAGAGTTGCCAAAAGCAGAACTGCAGTAACTAATTCCATGCGTCTTCTGAAGCTTTCCTCAAAAGTTCAGGAAATGGTAATTGCAGATATGATCTCAGCTGGTCATGCGAGAGCACTTCTGGGAATTTCTGATGAAGCTCTTCAGGAAACAACAGCCATGAAGGTTTTTGATGAAAAACTCAGTGTTCGTGAGACGGAAAAACTTGTAAAGAATCTGGTTTCTCCTGCGAAAAAAGTAAAAACAGAGAGAAACACAGCAGAAGATGCCATTTATGAGAGCCTGGAAGAAAAAATGAAAGGTATCATGGGAACAAAGGTATCCATTCAGCGAAAGAAAAACAACAAAGGTAAAATTGAAATTGAATATTATTCCAGAGATGAACTGGAGAGGATCATTGATCTGTTCGAATCTATCAGATAGGAGGCAGAATGAGCGGGATTTTTGAAAGCATGGGAATTGATTCCGGGATTGTGATCATTGTTTTGCTGATCCTTACCATCATTCTTCTGATCAATGTGGTGAGTAGCAATATGCGTCTCAGCCGTTTGGAACGGAAGTACAAGATGTTTATGAGAGGCGGAGATGCACAGTCACTGGAAAAAGTTTTTGTAAGAAAATTTGCACAGATCGATCGGCTGTATGAAGCAAAGGAAGATCATGATCATGACATCAGCTTTATCAAAAAAAATATGAATGTAATGTTCAGCAAATATGGCGTTGAAAAGTATGATGCATTTGATGATGTAGGTGGAAAACTCAGCTTTGCACTGGCGCTTCTTGATAAAAACAATACGGGTCTGATCTTGAATGCGGTTCACAGCCGCGATAACTGTTTCCTTTATTTAAAGGAGATCGTAAAAGGTGAGTCCTATGTTGTACTTAGTCAGGAAGAAGTGGAAGCTTTGAGAAAAGCAGTAAACTTTGGCCTTGGTGAGATTGAGAAGGAATAAAAAACTGCAAAGAGTAAGAATATTTTTAATACAGGAGGAATATCATGTTAGACATTAAGTTTGTGAGAGAGAATCCGGAGGTTGTAAAGCAGAATATCCGCAATAAGTTCCAGGACAGCAAACTGGAGCTAGTTGACAAGGTTCTCGAACTTGATAAAGAAAACAGAGAGATTAAGCAGGAAGTTGAGGCTCTCCGTGCTGAGAGAAACAAGATCTCCAAACAGATCGGTGCTCTTATGGGCCAGGGAAAAAGAGAAGAGGCAGAAGAGGTTAAAAAACAGGTTGCTGCATCCGGAACTCGTATTGAGGAACTTTCTCAGAGAGAAAAAGAGGTTGAGGAAGAGCTTCTGAAAGATATGATGGTGATCCCGAACATCATCGATCCTTCTGTACCGATCGGTAAAGACGACAGCCAGAACGTAGAGATTGAGAAATTTGGTGAGCCGGTTGTTCCGGATTTTGAAGTTCCGTATCATACAGATATCATGGAGAATTTTGATGGAATCGATCTTGACAGCGCAAGACGTGTTGCCGGTAACGGATTCTATTATCTGATGGGTGATATCGCACGCCTTCATTCCGCAGTAATTTCCTATGCAAGAGATTTCATGATCAACCGGGGATTTACTTACTGCGTACCGCCTTTCATGATCAGAAGCAACGTTGTTACAGGCGTTATGAGCTTTGCGGAGATGGATGCTATGATGTACAAGATCGAAGGTGAGGATCTTTACCTGATCGGAACAAGTGAGCATTCCATGATCGGTAAATTCATTGACCAGATTATTCCGGAGGAAGAGCTTCCGAAGACACTTACAAGCTATTCTCCGTGCTTCCGTAAAGAGAAAGGTGCTCATGGACTTGAGGAGAGAGGTGTTTACCGTATCCATCAGTTCGAGAAACAGGAGATGATCGTTGTCTGCAAGCCAGAGGAGAGTAAGATGTGGTTCGACAAGCTGTGGCAGAATACAGTAGATCTGTTCCGTTCTCTTGATATTCCGGTTCGTACGCTTGAGTGCTGCTCCGGTGACCTTGCTGATCTTAAGGTAAAATCCCTCGATGTTGAGGCATGGTCTCCACGTCAGAAGAAATACTTTGAGGTAGGAAGCTGCTCCAACCTTGGAGATGCACAGGCACGTCGTCTGAAAATCCGTGTAAACGGCAAAGATGGCAAGAAATATCTTGCTCATACATTAAACAATACAGTAGTAGCACCTCCGAGAATGCTCATTGCTTTCCTGGAGAATAACCTGAATGCAGATGGATCTGTAAACATTCCAAAAGCTCTGCAGCCATATATGGGCGGTATGACAAAGATTGAGAAAAAGACACGCGCGTAAGAGAAACGCAGGCTTTTTCAGGGAGGTGTTCTTGTGCACAGTTATTTAAAGACCGTTGGTTTTTCACAGATTACCAGAAGAAGTGAAATAAAAGAGATCATCCGTGATGTGATCGCAAGCTACGATGAAAAGGTTTGCGTGGAAAATCATCCGGAAGGCGTATTTGTACAGTTTTCCAAGAATTATGGCTGTGACTGTGGAATCAGCGTTTGTGGTCAGTACGATGAGAACGGTGAGTTTCACGTGGAATATTATTTCCCATTTTTCAGGGGAACAGGAATCACATCCAGGGAAAAAGTGACTGTTGAACGTCATACAGATAAGGAATCTTATGCAGGAGCATGTGATGATTTACGTATTGGCGTGACTATGATCTTTTATCTGCAGAATCTGGCAGAATATATGCAGGAGAAATACAAAGGCCTGAAAGACCCGGGGGACCGTCCGGTGACGGTTTCCGGTCTGGCTTCTGAGGGAAAGATCCTGTTTCCGCTGCAGAAGGATAAGGAAGCGGTAAAGGTGGAGAGAGAGCTTTCCAAAAACAGGACTAATCTGATTGCAGCAGCGCGTAATGGTGATGAGGAAGCTATGGAGAGTCTTACAATGGAGGATATGGATACTTACTCCATGATTTCCCAGAGAATTGTTACAGATGATGTTCTCACGATCGTGGACTCTTATTTCATGCCTTATGGAATCGAATGTGATCAGTATAATGTTCTTGGTGAGATTCTGGATATCATGAAATTTAAGAATATCCTGACAGGTGAAGAAATCTGCCAGATGACTATAGAGAGCAATGATATACAGTTTGATATCTGCATCAACAGCAAAGATCTTCTCGGTGAACCGGCAGTTGGACGCCGCTTCAAAGGAACAATCTGGCTGCAGGGTCAGCTGCACTATTAAGTTTTCAAATTTAGAATTAATTCTTGTAATTTCAAAATAAATATAGTAAAATAATGGTTGTGAAACTTTTGGAAGTGTTCGAAATGTTTCACAACTATATATGTCCATATAGCTCAGCTGGATAGAGCACTCGCCTCCTAAGCGAGGGGTCGGAGGTTCAAATCCTCTTATGGACGTGCTTCAAAGCGTTCGAAAATGTTAGCTGGATTAGCCGACAACGAACGCTTTTGTTTTTTTCTAATCACGTTCGTGACACAAAATTCCATTCAAAATGATCAATTTCCGGCTAACATTTTAGTTTTGCTCTGTATTTGTACCACTCTATATAACGAAACGCTCAGATGCTGTTTTGCAGTAGGGGAAAAGAAAAAATATCCAAAAATTGATGATTAATGGTGAGCTTGTGATAGAATGGATAAAAGAGAAAAGCATAAAGGATGTAGTTGTGGAGAATATTTGTTATGATTAGAAAGTTGCTGAACGGAGATATCGATAGAGTTGCTGACATATGGTTAAAGACAAATCTGAAAGCACATTATTTTATTTCCAATCAATACTGGAAAAGTAATTATGAATTAGTGAAAGAAATGCTGTCACAATCCGAAGTTTATGTGTTTGAAGCAGATAAAATGATACAAGGATTTGTAGGACTAAATGATGAATATATCGAAGGTATTTTTGTCTCTGATGAAATGCAGTCATGTGGCATAGGTAAGCTTTTATTGGATTATATTAAGGATAAAAAAGTCAGCTTACGATTAAATGTATATCAGAAGAATGCCAGAGCAATTTCTTTTTACCAAAGAGAAGGGTTTATTATTCAATGTGAAGGTTTGGATGAAGATACTGGTGAAAAAGAGTACACTATGCTATGGAAACAAAAATAGAAATCGGAAGTTGTGGGAATAAAAAAATATGGAATTAAGACTATTGCGCTATTTTCTGACGGTGGCAAAAGAACAGAGCTTTACAAAAGCAGCAGAACAATTGCATATTACCCAGCCAACGCTATCCAGACAAATGGCGGCATTTGAAGAGGAGCTTGGAGTAACATTATTTATTCGAAGCGGGAAGAAAATTTCGCTTACTGAAGAGGGGATTTTATTAAAAAGGCGTGCCCTGGAGATCCTTAATCTTGAGGAAAAAACACTTGAGGAACTGAAAGGAAAAGAAGATGTTGTAGAGGGAAATATAACCATTGGATGCGGTGAATTTGCAGCGGTGGAGACATTGGCGGAGATATGTAAAACATATAAAGAAAAATACCCGCTGGTTCAGATTGTATTGCATACTGCAACAGCAGATGCAGTGTATGAGATGATGAACAAAGGACTTGTAGATATTGCATTATTCATGGAGCCGGTGGACACCGAAGGGCTGGATTATATCCGGATCACAGATTGCGATCACTGGTGTGTTGGAATGCGGCCGGATGATCCGCTGGCAGAAAAAGAGTTTATAAGAAAAGAAGATCTTATTGGAAAACCATTGATCCTGCCGGAAAGAGTAAATGTTCAAAGTGAACTTGCCAATTGGTTTGGAAAAGACTTTTCGAAACTGCAGATTGCTTTTACAAGTAATCTTGGAACGAATGCCGGAGTTATGGCAGCAAATGGACTGGGCTATCCGGTATCCATCGAAGGTGCTGCAAAGTATTGGCGGGAGGATATTCTTGTACAGCGAAGAATTTCTCCTGAAATCACAACAAGTACTGTGATTGCCTGGAGACGAAACATTCCATATTCTCTGGCGGTCAGTAAAATGATAGAAGAAATAAATGCTTTTCAGGCATAGAATGGAATTCAATATAAGCATTAGACATAATAAAAATATCAGGTATAAAATAGATGTATAAGAGAAATTCAAATCTTATACATCTATTTTTATACGAAAAATTCGCAAAGAAAGGGGATTTTTATTATGAGTAAAAATTTAGTCGCATTTTTCAGTGCAAGCGGGACAACAAAAAAAGTAGCAGAAATGATTGCAGAGGAAGCAAAAGCGGATTTATTTGAGATTGAGCCAAAAGTTCCATATACAAAGGCTGATCTTGACTGGATGAATAAAAAATCCCGCAGCAGTGTGGAAATGAGTGATAAGAAATACAGGCCGGAGATTATGAAGAAAAAGATGGATATGAGTTCTTATGATGAGATCCTTCTGGGATTCCCAATCTGGTGGTATGTAGCTCCGACAATTGTCAATACATTTTTGGAAGCCTATGATTTCAGTGGCAAAAAGATTGTGCTCTTTGCAACATCCGGTGGAAGTGGATTCGGTAATACTGTAAAGGAATTACAGCCATCTGCACCGGATGCGGTTATCACAGAAGGCAACCTGTTAAACCGTGGAACAAAACAGGAAATCAGTGAGTGGGTAAAATCTTTATAAATAACAGTGCTATGGAGGTATACAGAAAATGGGAAAAATAGTACAGACAGCAGGAAGAAATACACTTGGTGAATTCGCACCGGAATTTGCACATTTTAACGATGATGTACTTTTCGGCGAAAACTGGAATAACCAGGACATCGACGTAAAAACAAGAAGTATCATCACAGTGGTTGCTCTGATGGCTTCCGGAATTACAGATTCTTCTTTAAAATATCATCTTCAAAATGCAAAAAATCATGGTGTAACACAAAAAGAGATTGCCGCAGTAATCACACATGTCGCATTTTATGCAGGATGGCCAAAAGCATGGGCTGTTTTCAATCTTGCAAAGGAAGTGTGGGAGGCAGGTGAAGGAGATTTACCATACGAAGAGGAAGCAATGCGGGCGCATGCAAAAGAGATGGTATTTCCAATTGGTGCACCAAATGATGGCTTTGCACAGTATTTTTCTGGCAGAAGTTTTCTTGCACCGATTTCCACTTCTCAGGTTGGCATTTTCAACGTGACATTTGAACCCGGATGCAGGAATAATTGGCATATTCATCATGCAAAAAGCGGTGGCGGGCAGATCTTAGTATGTGTAGCCGGCCGAGGGTTTTATCAGGAAGAAGGCAGGGATGCGGTAGAAATGAAACCGGGTGACTGTATTAACATTCCGGTAGATGTAAAGCACTGGCATGGGGCCGCTCCGGATGAATGGTTTTCCCATCTGGCAATTGAGGTGCCGGGAGTGGATTGTTCCAATGAGTGGTGTGAGGCGGTATCGGAGAAAGAGTACGCTGGATTAAGATAAGGAGAGCACTATGGAATACGGTAAACTCGGAAATACAGATATAGAAGTGTCAAAATTATGTGTGGGCTGCATGAGTTTTGGGAAAGCTGGAACCATGCATGACTGGACGTTGGATGAAGCTGAAAGTGAGAATGTTATCAAGCATGCACTTGATTTGGGATATAATTTTTTTGATACAGCAAATGGATATTCAGCAGGAACAAGTGAGGAATATTTAGGTAAAGCATTGAAGAAAAATGTAGCGAGAAATCAGGTTGTGATTGCATCCAAGGTATATTTTAATGAAGGTCGTTTATCAAGACAGGCAATCATGAGGGAAATAGATGGAACTCTGTCACGTCTTGGAACCGACTATCTTGATTTATATATCATCCATAGATTTGACTATGATACACCAATTGAAGAAACTATGGAGGCACTGCACGATCTGGTAAAAGCAGGAAAGGTCAGGGCACTTGGTGCATCTGCCATGTATGGATATCAGTTTTATAATATGCAGTTAGCCGCAAGAGACAATGGATGGACACCATTTTCTGCGATGGAGAATCATTATAATTTGCTTTACAGAGAGGATGAGAGAGAATTGCTACCAATTTGTAAGCAAATGAAAGTTTCGTTAATGCCGTATAGCCCTCTTGCAGCCGGACATCTGGCAAGACCACAGTGGAAATCAGAGTCTCTTCGTGGAACCACGGATAGGGTTGCCATGGGAAAATATGATAAGACTGAAGCGGAAGACATGCAGATAGTTAAACGTGTAGCGGAGCTTGCCGAAAAGTATAACTGCAAAATGTCCCAGATAGCCATTGCATGGCAGTGGGCAAAGGGAATTCTATCGCCTATTATTGGGGCAACCAAAACGCAGTATCTGGATGATTCAGCCGGAGCATTTGACATTAAATTAACTGCCGAAGACCTTGCATATCTTGAAGAGCCATATGTTCCACATGAGATAGTTGGTGCAATTGATAAAAATCCGGCACAAGGTGTTATTTTGCTTGATGAAAAGAAATAATAAAGAACTAGGTGTAGCCATATGAAGAAATATTTATCAGTTATTCTGGAAATTATCCTCACAGCCTGTCTGGTTGCATGTGGTAGTTCTAACAAGGATTCCGTGAACGATGATAAACAAGAGGTAAGACTGGGAAAAATGAATATGCCAGAGCGTGAGGTTGTAGAATTGCTGAGTAACGGAGACGTAGAATTAAAAATTTCGAAAGAATGAAATTACTGTTTTTCTATACGAAGAGCTCGACAGATTTTAGATAATTGCGATCTGTGAAGGATTTGCAATTTTAGGAATGATATTTTTGATTATCAGTTGATAGTCAACTTCCAGTTTGTTGAATTAAAAATGAAATAAAGTTTCAGTAATCATAGAGTGTATGGATTCAATTCCATATGCTCTTTTTCTTTTACTTAATTTCAAGAAAATGCAGAAATCTAATGTTACGAGTTTCTTACGAGTGGCATTTAAAAAAACTCGCAAGAAAACTCGTAAGAAAAAAAGTAAAAAAATTTGCTTTTGACCACTGTAAAACAGGCTCTGAGCGTTTCGTTATATGAAGGGATAATTTTTCTTTCATAATTCAAAGAAAAGAGGACAAAGAAATGTCAGAGAACTGGATGACGAAACAGGAATTGGTCTGATTGAGAAACGCAGACAGGGATTTGGAAAGGTGAACGTTATCTACGTGAAAACCTTTATGCCTGAGAAAACAGATAAGAAAAAATTTGAAGAGGAATTAAAGAAGTTTAGAAAACAAACTTCTGTGGAAAATGAGGAATCTACAGAAGTTTACATTTCAAACTTCATGAAGTCCTAAAATCAAACTTCTAGAAGTCCCGAAAACAAACTTCAAGAAGTTTACATTTCAAACCCTAATAATACTAATCTTAGTGATACTGAAATGAATGATAATAAATCTAATCAAATCGTATCTGCAGATGAGAATCGATCCGATGGCGATAATTCCACTGAGGAATATCAGGCTTATGAAAAACTGGTCAAAGAGACTGTTGATTATGAATCACTGGAGGTAACCCATCATGACGATATGCGACAGGTAGATGAAATCGTGAACCTGATCGTAGAGACTGTGATGTGTAAAAATGACAAGATCTTGATTGCCAGCAACTGGTATCCGGCATCACTGGTGAAGAAAAAATTTCTGATGCTGACCTATTCACATATCGAGTATGTCTTACACTGTATGAGTGGTAACACCACAAAGGTGAAGAACATCAAGAAATATTTATTAGCAGCCCTGTTTAATGCACCGTCAACGATGAACGGGTATTATCAGACAGAGGTGAACCATGATATGCCAGGACTGGTAAGATAGGAGGTGCACATGTTTATTTTAAAACTTGCTGGAAAGATATTATTACTGCCGGTATGGCTGATCCTTTTTGTGATCGGCCTGGTAGTGAAGATGACAGTACAGACTTATGCGGTTGTAAGGGGAATCCTTGGTTTTATATTCACTTTGTTGATTATAGCAACTGCATACTGTTACCATGACTGGGTACAGGTTGTATTCCTGTTTGCGCTGAGTGTTATTCTGTATCTGATCCTGTTTGCAGGAGTGTTCGTAGATACTGTACTGGACATGACAAGAGAACGTATTATTGATTTTATTATATCGTGAGGAGGATATGAAAATGAGCGAAAACAATGATTATATTCAGTTACCACCACTTAAAAAAGACACACCGTCCGATGTGGTAGCATTTATGTGGGAGTACATGAAAGTACCGGAGAATTCAAGAGAAAAAGTTAAGAATCTGCTTAAAGATGCAAATGAAAATGGCGTAAAATTAAGTCATCAGGCACCAACACTGTATGATGTTGTCCCAAAAGAAGAAATTGCTGAATTTGAAGAGCTTATGCGCAAAACCATAGCTGACATTGTATCAGAAGCCAGTAGCGTTGCCTGTTGGGTGTATGTGCAGAAATATGTGAAGCACAAAACCCTAAACGAAATGCTGCAAGAATTGCCAGACGTAGGTCAATTCATCCTAGCTATGGATACCTGGTTTGAAAAACTGATGGAGAAATAATCTAGGAAAATAGTTTAAAGTCTACATGTTATGATCATGTATGAAGTTGGAACAAAATAAAAGAATTGTGCTATACTATTGTTCAAGAAAAAAACTCATTGACATATTTCAATCTATTTAGGAGGATAAACGATCATGTGTACAGCAGCAACTTATAAAACAAAAGATTTTTACTTTGGACGAACCCTCGATTATGAATTCTCTTATGGTGATCAGATAGTAATTACACCACGTAATTATGCGTTTAATTTTCGCCATGTTGACGATATGAAAAATCATTATGCAATTATTGGAATGGCTCATGTTGCAGAGGATTATCCTTTGTATTATGATGCTATGAATGAAAAAGGAGTGGCAATGGCAGGACTGAATTTTGTCGGAAATGCTGTTTATTCCGCGATTAAGCCAGATGTGGAAAATATTGCACAGTTTGAATTTATTCCGTGGATTTTAAGTCAGTGTTCTTCTTTAGTTGAAGTTCGCGAGCTTCTTGAACGAATTAATATTGTTAATACTCCTTTCAGCGAGCAATTGCCATTAGCACAATTACACTGGATCATTTCTGATGAGAATGAGTCAATTACGGTAGAATCTATGTCAGATGGTTTGCATATTTATGATAATCCAGTAGGAGTGCTTACGAATAATCCGCCATTTCCACAGCAGATGTTTCAACTAAATAATTATATGCATTTATCTCCTAAACAGCCCAGAAATACTTTCTGCGAAAATTTGGCTCTTGATGCATATAGTAGAGGTATGGGAGGAGTAGGTCTTCCGGGAGATCTCTCATCTGCCTCACGCTTTGTACGTGTAGCTTTTACAAAGGTAAATGCAATTTCAGGTGAATCAGAGGAAGAAAGCGTTAGCCAATTCTTCCACATTCTCGGATCTGTGGATCAGCAACGAGGATGTTGCGAAGTAGCGGATGGAAAATATGAAATCACATTGTATACGTCGTGTTGTAATGTTACAAAAGGTATTTATTATTACAATACTTATGAAAACCATCAGATCAGTGCAGTAGATATGCATGTAGAAAATCTGGATAGTGATAAAATGATTTGTTATCCAGTAATTCAAGGAGAACGAATCAACTATCAAAATAAATAATGTTTTGAAATCAGGGATGAGGTAGAAAGGAAAGTTCCATGACAAAAGATGAAGTAAAAAAACTCAGGATGAACAGTCCGGAATCACTACAGTTTTTAAATAATGCTACAAAATTTTATAATTTAATGATGATGTATCGTTGTGCTATTCGGGAGATACAAACTAAACTTGAGGTTTTGGATGATGAATTTTCAGTTGAGAACAATCGAAATCCTATTTCTTTTATAAAAACAAGAATTAAGAAGCCCAATAGTATTTACGATAAACTGCAGAAGATGGGATATGAATTTACAACAGAAAATATACAGACATATCTCAATGATGTAGCAGGCGTTCGAATAGTTTGTGCGTTTATTGACGATATTTATATGATATCAGATTTGATTACCCAACAGGATGATATTAAAGTTATTGAAATAAAAGATTATATAAAAAATCCAAAATCGAATGGTTATCGAAGCTATCATATGATTGTCGAAATACCAGTATTTTTTGCTAAGGGTAAAACACCTATGCGTGTAGAATTACAGATTCGAACCAATGGTATGGATTTCTGGGCAACATTGGAACATCAACTTCGCTATAAAAAAGGAATTGAAGAAATGCCTGGCTATGATGAGATAAGTGAAGAATTACTTCATTCTGCAAGAGCTATCATTGAAGCAGATAATGAAATGCAGAGAATAAAAGACAAAATTGGTATGTTCCACGAAATTTAGGGAGAAAACTGAGCAAGTAGGAAGGTGGAATATATATGAAACAAGATACTTTAGAGGGCAAAGCAAAAACAAAAAATGGGGTAAAACGACTGTGTTTTTCTATAATCTGCATTCTTCTGGAAGTGATTTTTATTATTACTATCGTAACACGCTTGAATGAATATGCAGAAATCATAAATTTATTTACAAGGATTTTGAGTGGGATCTTGGTTTTGGGATTGTACGCATCAAATAAGACATCCTCTATGAAAATGCCTTGGGTCATCTTAATTCTAATTTTCCCAATTATGGGTGTAGGCCTGTATTTGTTGATTGGTTTGAATGGTGGCACACATAAAATGCGTGAGCGATATGCAGAAATTGATAGCAAATTGTTACCAATGCTTCCGGACGGTCAGGAGTGTTTGAGCAAAATAAAAGAAACAATTCCGAAAGCAGGAAATATAGCAAGTTACATACAAAGAAATTCGCAGTATCCAATCTATCAGAATACGGATATTGTGTATTTTGATGAAGCAGTGAAAGGATTAGAGGCACAGCTTAAGGATTTGGAGAAAGCACAGAAGTTTATCTTTATGGAATATCATGCGATAGAAGACGCTGAAGCATGGCATAAGATTCAAGATGTTCTGGAAGAGCGAGTAAAAGCAGGTGTGGAAGTTAGAGTATTCTACGATGATATGGGTTCTATAGGCTTTATTAACACAGATTTTGTGAAAAAGATGGAGGCAATAGGAATTCATTGCCGTGTATTCAATCCGTTTGTGCCAGGTTTAAATCTGTTTTTGAACAATCGTGATCATAGAAAAATAACAGTTATTGATGGAAAAGTCGGATTTACAGGTGGATATAATCTAGCAAACGAATATTTTAATTACACACACCCGTATGGACAGTGGAAAGATACAGGTATTCGTTTAGAAGGAGATGCTGTTCAGTCGCTTACGGTGACATTTTTGGAAATGTGGAATGCAGTAAGTGATAAGGATGCTAATGATTCTGATTTTAGTAAATACCTTTTCCACTATGATTATGCGGCACAGCAAACTGGGTTTGTTCAACCTTATGCAGACAGCCCTATGGATAATGAGCAAGTAGGAGAAGAAGTTTATATCAGTATGATAAATAAAGCTGAAAAATATTGTTGGTTTATGACTCCATATCTAATCATAACAGATGAAATGACGCATGCGTTATGTCTGGCTGCTAAGCGAGGGGTAGACGTAAGAATTATCACACCTGGTATCCCTGATAAAAAATTCATTTATAATATAACTCGTTCTTTTTATCATGGATTAGTTAAACATGGTGTTCGTGTTTATGAGTGGACTCCTGGTTTCTGTCATGCAAAAATGAGTGTGGCAGATGACTGTATGGCAACTTGTGGAACAATTAATTTGGATTATCGAAGTTTATATCACCATTTTGAAAACGGCTGTTTTATGGCAGATTGTCAGGCAGTTGTGGAAATAAAAAATGATCTGATAAGAACGCTGGGAGAATGTCGTGATGTGACAGACCAATATCAAACCGGACGAAGTGCATATTTGCGACTGGGACAATTATTTATGAGATTATTTGCTGGATTGCTATAAGAATCTGATGAAACGACCTTTCAAAAAACAGTTGATTTAGAAGTTAACTGTTTTTGAAAGGCCGTTTTTGCTATATCTAACAGTCTGTTGTACAAAGAAGATTTTGTATGGATGAAAAAAACAAACCTTGTTGAGGTTAAATTGAGATTGACTTTGTATTGTATAAGTATGAAATAAAAAGGAATCAGGTGATGTACAATGAAAAAGCATAAAATATGTAAAATCCTTCTTGTTATACTGGCAATTTTTTTATGTGTGGCTTTTTATGAATTGCTCGGAATCTGCGTTGCATATAAAAAACAGCCGGAAGTGTCCAATACAACCAAAAAAGAAACAAAAAATGGGTCATGGAACGAATGCAGTGAAAATACAGAACGGGCAGTAATCATAGAAAAGAATCCAGAAGCACTTTTACAAAGAGTGCGTTTGATCAAGAATGCAAAAAAGGAAATTATTCTTTCTACTTTTGCATTTCAATCCGATGAAAGTGGAAAATTGATTTTAGGAGCACTGCATGATGCGGCAGACAGAGGTGTACATATTCGTCTGTTAGTAGATGGAATGGAGAGCTGGATTGATATGGAAGGAAATCCGTATTTCTATGGATTATCTTCCCATGAGAATGTTGAAATTAAACTGTATAATAAGGCCAATCCGTTGAAACCATGGAAGATGATGGGGAGAATGCATGATAAATATTTGATTGCAGATGGTAAGACATATATTCTTGGTGGAAGAAATACATACAATTATTTCCTGGGTGATTTTCTGGGACATAAGAACTATGACAGAGATGTGTTAGTGGTTTGCGATGAACCTGAGAAAGAAAATTCAGTTAACCAGTTGTTAGAGTATTTTGAAACGATATGGGAACAAGAAGACAGTGGTTATTTTCATGACAATAAAAAACTGGCAAATAGAAAATCTGTAAAGAACGCAGTTTTAGAGCTGCAGAACGGCTATCAGAAATATTTTGAAGAGAATAAGGAAAGAATCTGCGATACCGATTACACGGACGAAACTTTTGAGACAGAAAAGATTGCATTAGTGTCAAATCCTATTCACACAGGTTCCAAAGAACCAGTAGTGTGGTATCAGTTGGGAGAATTGATGAAAAATGCAAAAAATCGTGTGAAGATCCACACGCCATATATTATCTGTAATGATATGATGTATAATACATGGGAGGAGATTGCAGAGAACGTTTCAGATTTTTCTATCATGACAAATTCAGTTGCGAATAATGGGAATCCATTTGGGGCTGCCGATTATGCGAAAAACAGAAATAGAATCTTAAGTACAGGAATTAATATCTGGGAATATGAAGGCGGTTATTCATACCACGGAAAAAGTATTCTGATTGACGATGATCTGTCTGTAATCGGTTCCTTTAATATGGACATGAGAAGTGCATATCTGGATACGGAACTGATGCTTGTAATTCGCAGTAAAGATATTAATAAACAGTTGGAAGAGGGCATGATGGAATATGAAAAAGTGTCCCGCCAGATATTAGAAGGCGGAACTTATAATGATCCATATCATGTAGAGCCAATCGAATTAACAAAGAAACGTCAGAGAAAAATATTTTTGGTACAGCATCTGCTTGGATGGGCAAGGTATCTGTTTTAATAAGGAGGAAGGAAAACGTGTTTCAAATATTGATTGTAGAAGATGATAAAGAATTAAGCCAGCTATTCCAAAAAGTGCTTGAGAAGAATGGATATCAAGTCAAAAGTGCATCGGATGGAGCACAGGCATTAGAAGTATTGGATAAGGAATATATTGATCTGATCATTTCTGATATTATGATGCCGGTTATGGATGGCTATGAACTGGTGTCAGAACTTCGTTCAGCAGGATATCAGATACCAGTGCTTATGATCACTGCGAAAGGTTCCTTTGATGATATGCGCCAGGGATTTCTTTCGGGAAGTGACGATTATATGGTAAAACCGGTAAATGTGAATGAAATGGTTTTAAGAGTCGTAGCACTGCTTCGCCGTGCACAGATACTGAATGAACACAAAATTGTGATCGGTTCAACAGAGTTTGATTATGATGCAATGACGGTTACAACTGATAAGGAAAGTTTTGTTTTGCCTAAAAAAGAATTCCTGCTTTTATATAAGCTTGCAGCTTCGCCAGGCAGAACATTTACAAAACAACAGTTGATGGATGAAGTATGGGGATACGAGACGGAGGCAGACCCACATACGATAGAGGTACATATAGGAAGAATCAGAGAGCGTTTTAAAGATAACCCTGATTTTGAAATCGTAACAATGCGTGGAATTGGATACAAGGTGGTGAAAAAATAATGGAACAAAAGAAAGAAAAAGGATTGCGGATCCGATCCTGTCTGACTGGTGCAATCTGGCTGGCACTTGTATTTTCAACAGTCATATCTGCTTTATTATTTGCTTTTTTGAATCATTTTTTTAATCTGCCGGGCAGCATACCTGTGCTTGGCTGGCTTTTGATTTTCAATACATTGATTGCAGGGCTGATCACTTCCTTTATTAATGCAAAGTTACTGGAACCAATTACCAGACTTAGTAAAGCAATGAAGGAAGTTTCTCAGGGAGATTTTGAACAGCATTTGGAAACGAACAGCCGTATAGCAGAAGTTGGAGAATCTTATCAAAGTTTTAACGTTATGACAAAAGAACTTCGTGCAACAGAGGTGCTGCAGATGGATTTTGTATCTAATGTTTCTCATGAGTTTAAGACCCCGATTAATGCCATTGAAGGATATACAATGCTGCTTCAGGGAGAAGAACTATCTCCGGATCAAGAGGAATATGTAGAAAAAATCTTATTTAACACCCAAAGACTTTCCGGATTGGTTGGTAATATTTTGCTGTTATCCAAGTTAGAGAATCAGAATATACCAATGAAAAAAACAGAATATCGTCTGGATGAACAGATTCGCCAGGCATTTCTTTCATTGGAAACAAAATGGACAGAAAAAGAAATTGGTTTTCAGGTAGAATTGGAGGAAGTTAAATATACTGGGAATGAAGGACTTTTTATGCATATCTGGATAAATCTTTTGGATAATGCGATTAAGTTCAGCCCTTCAAAGGGGACAATTACGATGTTTCTGAAACAAGAACAGGATTCTGTTAAGTTCATTCTGGAAGATGAAGGACCAGGAATAGAGGATGATGTAAAATCCAGAATATTTGACAAGTTCTATCAGGTAGATGGATCTCATAAAGCAGAAGGAAATGGCCTAGGTCTTGCACTTGTAAAACGGATTGTAGATAGTGCCGGAGGAACAATCAAAGCAGAAAACCGTGAATATGGTGGATGCAGATTTGTTATAGAGCTGCCAAAGCAGAAAGATGAGATTATATAGTTTTAAGATAAATTAGAAGATGGGAGGATTTATATGACATTTTATCAGGAGTTGCAGTTAAATCAGGCAGGTTCTAAAAACCTGTTGAAAAAGAGTGAAACACTAAAAGAAAAATTATATCATATGTGGGTATATCTGGTGAAGATAGCTGTTACATTGGCATTTTGTTTTTCCTTTGTTAGTATTTTCAGCATCCTATTTGGAAATGAGAACAGCATTGTAGGTGTAGTAGTCTTATTATGTCTCATGGTGTTTAGAAATGCGGATCTGGGGATCCACACCGGACAATCTACGATGCTTTTGGCTTTGTTCTTTGTAATTATGACTGTATGTCCGCATTTAGCAAATCAGTTTTCACCGGTATTGGGAATGCTGTTAAATATTGCGGCACTGGCTGTGTTAATTCTGTTCGGATGCCATAATCCATTCATGTTTAATCAATCTACATTGGTTCTTGGGTATCTGCTGCTATATGGTTATGATGTTACGGGAAAAAGCTATCAGATGCGATTAGTCGGAATGGCTTTAGGTGCAGCACTTACCTGCTTCGTATTTTATCGAAATCATAAAAACAGAACTTATAAAAGAAATCTGAAAGATCTGATACAAGAATTTGATATCACTTCTTCCAGAACAAAATGGCAGATATGTCAGATTTTATGCGTACCGATTGTCCTTTGCATTGCAGAACTTTGTAATATGCCACGTGCAATGTGGGCTGGTATTGCGGCCATGTCCGCGATTTTGCCGTTTATGGAAGATATGCGCTACAGAGTCCGTAAAAGGATTGTCGGAAATATTGCAGGTGTTATATGTTTTACAGTATTATATTTTCTGCTTCCTTCGTCAATCTATGCATATATAGGAATTCTTGGTGGAATCGGTGTAGGATTTTCAGCACAATATGGCTGGCAGGCAGTATTTAACACATTTGGTGCTTTAGCCATTGCTGCAGAGACTTATGGACTACAAGGAGCGGTTAGTCTTAGAGTGATTCAAAATGTTTTTGGTGTTGTGTTTGCTTTAGCATTTTGTGTTATATTTTATTGGTTTATGTCTAAAAAAAAGGAAAGTGAGATGACCGTACATGCAGAGTGAAGTGAATCAGGAAGAAAATTTGAATAGAATTATTACGGTTCCTAATCTTCTTTCTTTTTTTCGGCTTTGTCTGATTCCGGTAATTATATGGAGTTATTGTGTAAAGAAAAATCCTCTGTTAGCTGGTGAAATCTTATTGCTGTCTGGTCTTACGGATCTTGCTGATGGATATATCGCAAGAAGATTCCATAGGATTAGTAATTTAGGAAAAATACTTGATCCGGTGGCTGATAAGCTGACACAGGCAGCGATGTTAATCTGTCTGTTTACTCGTTTTCCGCATGTGCTTCTTTTAATCGTAATAATGGCAGGTAAGGAGCTGTATATGGTAGTCAGTGGATGTCTTGTGATACGAAAGACAGGAAAAGTACATGGTGCAGACTGGCATGGAAAGATAGTAACCTTTTTATTATATGGAACTGCAGCGGTGCATATTATATGGTTCCACATTACACCGATGGTATCAGATCTGTTGATTGGTTTGTGCGCTATAATGATGGTCATATCGGTCGCTCTGTATATTATCCAGAATACCAGGACTCTTAAGGAAGAGACTGTATAAGCAATTTTATATTACAATGACTAGAAAAATATTTAGGAAGATAAGCGGGAATCCTCGGTAATTCAATTGCCGAGATGAAAGCGTAAACTGTGCATATCTGCACATTATAAGTAAAATATATTTATTTTTTTACTAAAAAATGCTGTATCCAGCTTTATTAAAAAAGAAAATATGTTCGGCATTTTATTGTGATATTCTTAATACTATGCTATACTATATGTATGAAGGAGAATCTTATACATTACCGCACTTGTGTGTGCAATATTAATTACCATATGGTATGGTCAGTGAAATACTGGCGGAAGATATTGAATGCGGAGATTGAAGCATATCTTCAGGAGCTGGTGCAGGAGATCGCAGCGGATAAAGGTTTTACCGTCCATTTGTTTGAATGCGGGGAAGGAGACCATGTGCACTGTTTTGTGTCTGCTCCTCCCAAATTATCCATAACTGCGATCGTGAAATATCTGAAAGGGATCACCGGCAGGAAATTATTCGAACGTTTTCCGGAAATAAGAGAACAGCTTTGGAAAGGAGAGCTGTGGAACCATTCCTATTATGTGGAAACGGTCGGGTCTGTGTCGGAAGAAAACATCCGCAGATATATTGAGCATCAGAGTAAAGTTTATTGAGATCATAGAGGTGGGAAATGCTGCTGTCAAAGAAAACATCCATAAAGGTCAGTCAGGAATATGCAAACGTCATCGGACATATGTGTTATGCGGCATCCAAGCTCTGGAATGTCTGTAATTACGAACGTCAGCATTACAAAGAAATGGGAATGGAGAAATACCCGGACTGGTATTATCAGAAAAAATCCCATAGAGAGGATCTGTGGTATAAACAGCTTCCATCTCAGACAGCCCAGGAAGTCTGCAAGCTGCTGGATAAAGCATGGAAATCTTTTTACGCCTTGAAAAGATCCGGAGGGATTGAGAATCCCAGACCACCGCGGTTTAAACAGGAAAGTATCCCCATTACCTATATGCAGATGGGAATTGTACATGAATGGGACACAGAAAAAGTCCGTCTGTCCCTTCCAAAAGCATTAAAAAGATATATGGAAGAAACGTATCAGATCCATGAGAACTTTCTTTATCTTGAAAATAAGATTTTCAGGGGCATGGATCAGATCAAACAGTTGCGGATCTACCCACCGGAAAAAGGTGAATGTAAAGTTATTGTTGTTTATGAGATTTCAGAGAGGGAAGAACTTTCGCAGAATGGACACTATCTGTCAGTTGATCTGGGACTTCATAATCTTATGACATGCTATGATTCCGGGAATGGGAATACATTTATCCTGGGCAGAAGATATCTTGCATTGGAAAGATATTTTCATAAAGAGATTGCAAGGGTGCAGGCACAATGGTATGGACAGCAGTCTGTGAAGGAAATAAAACATCCAGTCACATCAAAACATATTCGCAGATTATATCAGAAAAAGCAGAACTCGGTAACGGATTATCTGCACAAGATCACAAGATACTTTGCAAAATACTGCCGTGAACAGGGAATTACCTGTGTTGTGGCAGGGGATATCCGGAATATCCGGAAAGGAAAAGACCTGGGACACAGAACAAACCAGAAGTTCCACAATCTGCCGTATAACAGGCTCTATAGCATGATGGAATATAAGCTTAAGATGTACGGGATCCGTTTTGTAAGACAGGAAGAAAGCTATACCAGCCAGTGCAGTCCGCTGTCACCAGAGGTGGAAAAAAGATATGCACAGCCATGCAACCGAAAACAAAGGGGACTGTACAGGGACAGAAACCGGAAGTATAACGCAGATGCTGTAGGTGCATATAACATCCTGAGAAAATATCTCTCCGTATCCGGAGAGAAAAAGGAACTGTCCGTAACCGGACTAAAAACGCCAGAAATAATAAAAGTAGCTGTATAGCTCTAAAGAGCAAACAGTAGTGGTGTCATGGACGCACCCTGAAAAGGCGGTATCCCGCCTTAATTCAGATGCTCTGGTAACTCAGTTGCCGAGTAGTTCACTAGTCGGTTTTCAGCTTTCAACTTCTCAATATCTGATAATTGAGAAATCGCTTTGTTCTTACCTCGTCGATCATATAATCCTTCGATTCCTTTATCTTTATATTTTCTAACCTATGCATAAACTTGTCCGTAGGAGCAACCATATTTATTCGCTGTAGAAGAATAATTACATCCCGTGTTCAAGGCTTTGCGGTATTTTTTCGGATTTCAATGTGTCAAACTCCCGTGTTTATGAAAGTTGTGTTTTTCTTGGCAATATGTTACAATTACTCCATATAAATTTATAACTTTTCTGGACAGAAAGTAAAAGGGGAACGTCATGAAGTGTATTAAAACAACGGACGCGGTAGGACATGTACTGTGCCATGATATTACCAGAATTGTGAAGGATGTGGTAAAAGATACAGCCTTTCGTAAAGGACATATTGTACAGGAAGAAGATATTCCGGTTTTGCTATCTCTGGGAAAAGACCATCTTTATGTGTGGGAGAAGGATGAAAATACTTTGCATGAAAATGAAGCAGCGCAGATTCTGTGTGATGTGTGCATCAATGAGAATATGCATCCAACGGATGTAAAAGAAGGAAAAATTGAGTTGATTGCAGATTGTGACGGAGTATTTCAGGTGGATGTGCCGAGGCTGGATGCTATTAATGAGATCGATGAGATTATGATTGCCACCCGTCATACAAATTTCCCGGTAAAAAAAGGTGACCGTCTTTTAGGAACCCGTGTGATTCCGCTGGTGATTGCAAAAGAAAAAATGGATTTGGTGAAAAAAACAGCAGGAGAAAAACCGCTGGTATCGCTGGCACCTTATAAGAAACGGAAGGTAGGAATTGTAACCACCGGAAATGAAGTATTTTATGGAAGAATTAAGGATACTTTCACACCGGTAATCATCGAAAAAATGAAATCTTACGGTGCTGAAATTCACGGACATATTCTGTGCAATGATGATATGGAAAAAATCACTGCCGCTATTATGAAATTAAAAGAAGAAGGGGCAGATCTGATTGTCTGTACCGGTGGTATGAGCGTGGATCCAGATGATAAGACACCGGGCGCGATCAAAAATACAGGAGCGAGAATCGTATCTTATGGTGCTCCGGTACTTCCGGGAGCGATGTTCCTGTTATCCTATCTGGAAGATGGCACACCGGTAATGGGACTGCCGGGATGTGTGATGTATGCAAAAGCCACCGTATTTGATCTTGTTCTGCCACGTATTATCGCAGGTATAGAAGTGACAAAAAAAGATCTGGCACATATGGGAAATGGCGGATTCTGTCTTGGCTGCAAAGAATGTCATTATCCGAACTGCAGCTTTGGAAAGGGCGTATAAGAGCAGGACAGGAGGAATAAGCATGGAAAAGCTTACGGTAGAGTAGGCACTGGAAGCACTGCTGGAACATACAAAAGTAATAGAGGAAACGGAAACTGTACCACTTTTGCAGGCATGTGGAAGAGTGTTGGCAAAGGATATGATTGCAGGATTTGATAACCCGCCGTTTGACAGATCACCTGTGGATGGTTATGCCTGCAAAGCGGAGGATATAACGGATGCATCAGAAAGTCATCCGGTACAGTTGACGGTATTGGAAGAGATTGATGCGGGGCAGTATTCCAGAGTCACAGTGGAAAAGGGGCAGGCGGTTCGGATTATGACAGGCGCAGCTATTCCGAAAGGCTGTGACTGCTGTGTCCGTCAGGAGGATACAGATTATGGAGAAGAGACTGTCAGAATCTTCCGTCCGACCGGACAGTGGCAGAATTACTGTTATCAGGGAGAGAATTTTAAAAATAGAACGGTTCTTTTGAAAAAGGGTGACAAAATCGGATTTATTGAAGCAGGTATACTGGCCAGTATGGGAGTCATAAAAGTGAAGGTTTATCGTCGGGTAAGAGCAGCTGTTCTGACTACCGGAGATGAAGTAATGGCACCCGGAAAAAGATTGATTCCGGGGAAGATTTATGATTGTAATCAGGGACTTCTGGCGGCTCGCATGAAAGAATTTGGTGCAGAACTGGTGGAAGTGGCAGCCATAGAGGATCGCCCGCAGGCTATGACAGCAGCAGGCGAAGTCATGGCTCTGGACTGGGGAATTACATTGCAGTGTGATACCACAGGAAAAGAAGACGCCAGCAGTGTAGGAGTGCGAAGTCACTTTATACATCCGGTACTACCGGAAGCAGATGGCACAACGAAAAACGTATTTCCATGTAAAGTGGAAAGAGTGATTGAGGACGTGTTTTCGTATATCTTGATCGTATCTACGAAAGAAGAAGCCAGGATTCGCGTAGATGTGACGAAAGAACAATGGCAGCAGTACCAAAAGCATATTTCTGGAAATAAGATATGGATTGGGATAGATGAAAAAGATGTGATGTTATTAAAATAAATGAAAGAATCACCGTATCAAGGTTGAGGTAATCTATGATACGGTGATTCTTTCGTGAAAAATGCGAAAAAGCTTTCAATATCCAGTTCCGGTGGTTTAATATGCGGTTGTCAAACATTATTTCGTAAATACTTTCATTCGATCCCTTCTGGCTGCACAGATCAGGGTCAGGTGATATTTTTTTGCAAGATCAATTGCTTCAGAAGTAGGAGAAGCCTTGCTGGAGAGAATTGGAATCCCTGCATGGATGACCTTTAAAGTCATATCAGTAGGTATTCTGCCGCTGGAATATACCATACATTGATGCAGGTCAATATTGTGCCGCAGAGCGTAGCCGATCACTTTATCCAAAGCATTGTGCCGTCCGATATCTTCGCAGGAAAACAGAATGTGATCTTTTTGAGCGAGAATGCAGCTATGTGTGGCAAAGGTAATGCCATGGAGAGGAGAACCATCCGCAAAGGCATCCGCCATATGAAAGATCCATTCTGGTTTCCAGAAAATCGGTGTAAGTGACTGCGGCTCTTTGGATGTAACAAAGTAATCATTTAAAATATGATTGCCGGTACAGCAGGTAGGAGTTACTTCTACAAAGGCATCCGATGAGGATTGTGTGCTGCGTGCCGAATTTTTTAAATAGACTTTTGCACGTTTTCCATATTCACAGATATAGATATGATCTACATCTTCGGAAGACGTGATGATTTGTTCTGTCAGCAATCTTCCAAGAACCAGTTCAGTCAGATGCTGGGGCAGGCAAACAAGTTTCATAGTCAGATGATCATTTATATAGACATCCATCATATGTTCGTTCAATACTTCTTCTTGTTCCGTACGGGATTCTCCATTTCTTCCGATATATTGATATGTTTTTGTCTCTAGCAGAGACAGATTTTGTTATTGTTCGTTAATATACATAATTTCTCCAATTGAAAAAACAATTCTTTTATCATGTTTACTATGTGTTATACTAGATTTAGTATAACGGACATCTCTTTATTTCGAAAGAGTGAATTGAGGGATGAAGGAGGAAATAAAATGGGAAAGATTATGGCGGTAAATATCAGTGAGAAGAAAGGTACACAGAAAAAGAATGTACATAGTGCCAGACTGATGGAAGAATTTGGAATCGAGAAGGACGCCCATGCCGGCAAGTGGCATCGCCAGGTGAGTCTTCTTTCTTATGAAAAAATAGAAGAATTCAAGGCAAAGGGAGCACCGATCGAAGACGGAGCATTTGGAGAAAACCTGATTGTAAGTGGATACGATCTGAAGGCATTGCCGGTTGGCACCAGACTTCGCAGCGGAGAGGTATTATTAGAAGTGACACAGATCGGGAAAAAATGTCATAGTGGATGTGAGATTTATAAAATTATGGGTGACTGTATTATGCCAAGAGAAGGTATCTTTACCAGAGTACTTCATGGTGGCGTATTGACAGAAGGCGATGAAATTGTGATAGAGAAGGCAGCAGGTGAGGCAGATGGAGAATAAGCTGAATCATTTTGATCAGAAGGGTAACGCTGTTATGGTGGATGTGTCCGGAAAGATACCGACATCCAGAACAGCAGTAGCAAAAGGCAAGATTCGTGTCTGTCAGGCTGTGATGGATGCAGTGAAACAGGGGACTGTGAAAAAAGGAGATGTACTTGGAGTAGCAAGAGTGGCTGGCATTATGGCGGTAAAACAGACATCTCATCTGATTCCGATGTGTCATCCGCTGATGATTCAGAAGTGTTCGGTAGATTTTGAACTGGATGAAGAAAATCTGAAATTACGGCAATCTGTACAGCCAAAACGGAAGGTCAGACCGGTGTGGAGATGGAGGCGCTTACTGGTGTGAATGTGGCACTTTTGACAATTTATGACATGTGTAAGGCAATTGACAAGTCCATGGAGCTGACGGACATTCATCTGGTAGAAAAAAGCGGAGGAAAAAGCGGGTTATATCGAAACCCGAAAGAATAGTATGAAGGATAGATTTGGAAGAGAGATTGACTATCTGCGGATATCCATTACAGATCGATGTAATCTCAGGTGCGTCTATTGTATGCCGGAAAATGGAGTTGTGCAGATCCCGCATGAAGAAATTCTGACTTATGATGAGATTACCAGAATCAGCAGATGTATGACTGGTTTAGGTATACGTAAGATCAAACTGACCGGAGGAGAACCGTTAATTAGAAAGAATTGTGCCACACTGGTTCGAATGTTAAAAGAACTTCCTGGCATCGAAAAAGTGACATTAACGACCAATGGTGTATTGCTCGAAGAACAGATAGCAGATCTAGCAGAAGCGGGGCTTGATGATATAAATATCAGTCTGGATACTTTAAATGCAGCAGAGTTTGCAAAGGTAACCAGGAGAGAAAGTCTGGATCGGGTGCTGGATGGAATCCAGGCGGCATTACAGTATCCGCAGATTGGATTGAAGATTAATTGTGTGCCGGTAGTGGAAGAGCAGGAAAATCTGGTATCGATAGCGAGACTTGCAAAGCAATATCCGATTCATGTTCGTTTCATTGAAATGATGCCGATTGGATATGGAAAGGATTTTCAGTTTCGGGGAGAAAGTGAAATATGCGAAATATTAGAGAAAGCATATGGAAGAATGACTCCAATAAAAGAACGATATGGGAATGGACCGTGTCATTATTATAAAATAGAAGAATTTCAGGGTAAAATAGGATTTATCAGTGCGATGACGCATAAGTTTTGCGACCAGTGTAATCGTGTGCGTATGACAGCAGAAGGATTTTTAAAAGCCTGTCTGCAATATCAGACTGGAACGGATTTGAAGAATTTGATGCGTTCAGGATGCACAGATGATGAACTGACAGAGGCAATACAGAAAGTAATATGGGAAAAACCGGTCAGTCATCATTTTACATCGGAAGAGATTGAGACAGATGAATGTAAATTAATGTCCCAGATAGGAGGATAAGGAATTATGAAAGCTGCGATTATTACATCCAGTGATTCTGGATATGCAGGAGAGAGAGAAGATAAAAGTGGCTCGGTAATCCAGGAAATTTTGGAAGCGAACGATTACGAAGTGGTGCATACCATTCTTTTGCCGGATGACAGAAAGATGCTGGCAGATGAGATGGCTCGTATAGCAGATGAGGGAATAGCAGAGCTGATTGTAACTACGGGTGGAACCGGATTTTCGCCGAGAGACTGTATGCCGGAGGCAACAAAGGATATTATAGAACGTGAAGTGCCGGGGATTCCGGAAGCAATGAGAGCATATAGTATGACGATTACACCAAGAGCTATGCTCAGTCGTGCAGCAGCAGGTATTCGAAAAGGAACACTGATCGTGAATCTGCCGGGAAGCCCGAAAGCAGTCAGAGAAAGTCTGGAATATATTATTCCAGCGCTGGAACATGGATTACAGATCCTGACCGGGGAGGCAACGAACTGTGCCAGAAAATAATCGGAAAATGCAGACTGATATATCTGAATTAGAAAACGGTCAGTTGGCAGAACAGCAATTGCCATCAGATTTTACGCTGGTAGTCCTGGCAGGTGGTGCCAGCAGCCATATGGGAAGGGAGAAGTCAGATCTGCTTTTAGATGGACAGACATTTTTGGAGATACAGATCGGAAAAGGATGTCAGTTGGGAGCAAAACAGATCTTAATTTCTGGATATCGTGGAACACAGTGTGGGGAAGAGATTGTGCCGGATCGAATTTCCGGTCAGGGTCCACTTGGCGGTCTGGAGAGCTGTTTTCGAAGGGCAAAGACAGAAAAATGCCTGGTGCTGGGGGTAGATACGCCGCTGGTACCTGTGGAAGAACTTCAAAATCTGTTGAAGTTCGCAATGGAAAAAGCCGACCAACCGGTGACTATGCTGTGTCATAATGGAAAAGAAGAATCGCTGATAGCGGTATATGATGCCAGACTTTATAAAGAGATCACAGATTTTCTGGAATCAGGAAGATCATCGGTGTATCGTTTTTTAAATACAGTGGGATATTCCCTATACCATACCAGTGCACCGGAAAACTATTTTCAGAATATCAATGATCCGGAAATCTATAAGAAAGTCTGCACGGAATGCGAAATTGCTGATATTTTCACAAAGGAATCCGTTAAACTATAGATTTTTAAATACTGTAGGAATTTTTGTTTGTTATACGGAAATCCAATGAGGGATATTTTCAGAATATTAACGATTCTGATACATATTTAAAGACTGAAGGGTATCTCGTAAAATAGCATAATACAGAAGGCGTATAGGATTATGAAAGGCTTCCAATTAGGTTTTAAATGATTTTTCGGATAATAGCACTTCCATGCAGATCGCATACAGGATCTGCAAACAGGTGGTGTTTCAGACAGAATTCGTCTACAGCTTTGTTACATCCGGAAAACTGGGTACTGTATACGTCATGGATCAGGAGAACTCCGCCGATAGACAGACGTTCATAAAATAGAGGTAATGCAGCAGCAGTTGGAGCATAGAGATCTGCATCTAATGATACGAAACAGAAAGTTTCATCGGTAATATCGGAAAAAGTATCCGGAAACCATCCTTTATGGATGATCACATGTGATGGATCAGGCATGATGCGAAGAACAGAGTCTACATCTGTAGAAGAAAAGTCACCTGTTTTAGCGCGAGACAGATGCCTGGAGGTTTCTACGGCAATATCTTTTTCTGAAAAGCCTTCAAAAGTATCAAAAAGATGTATTTTTCGATCCGGAAAGGCCGTACTGATCAGGCAAGAAAAATCACCCTGGAAAACACCAAGTTCTGCCACATCTCCAGGGATATTTTGTTGATGTATTTGTTCGGCTAAAAGGCGCATAACCGCAACCCGTGCATCAAACATGCGAAGTGCAGAAGGATCACAAAATGAACCGTGATAGCCTAAGTGCTCCATCTGCTGCATCATAGAACCACGCCGCTCTTCATCCAATACACCAAGAATAATCAGATCAGGAAGAAGAGCAGCGGCCTTTGATGGAGAACAGATTGGGATATTACCAATAAATTGTCCATGTTTGCGCGGATCATTATCGGCAAAGCACATGATCTGATAGGAATTTCCAAGAAGTCGGGCAGTCATCTGCCCAATCTGTCCGGCACCGAATATAATAGTTTTGTAGACATGTTTTGTCATCATTTCATAGCAGCCTTTCTTTCAGCTCGAACCTGAATCATTTGTCCCGTGATAGATATTGCGATTTCAGCAGGTGTTTCTGCTTTAATATTAAGTCCCACAGGCGTGATAATACGGTCTAATTCTCGCTCATCGATTCCATACTCTTCTACGAGACGATGAAATACACCAGCTCTTTTGGCGAGACTTCCAATGACGCCGATATAGCATGCAGGTGTGGCAAGAAGTTGTGCCTGCACAATCGTATCATAGGCATGACCTCGTGTCATGACACAGCAATAATCAGCATCTGTGATAGAAATGCTCTGATCCAGATGATCAAAATCGCAAAGGATTGTCTCTGCTGCATCCGGGAAAAGAGCAGGATCTGTAAATTCCGGACGGTCATCCAGAACGATGCAGTGAAAGTCAACACTTGCAAGTATTGGTACCAGCTTTTGTGAAACATGCCCGCCTCCAAATACATAGACAGTTCCGGATGTACCGATTTGTTCTGTAAATAGGTCACAGGTTTCAATGCGATGACGGCATGGTCTTGCAGATAAGGAAGATAAGATGGAAGAAGGAACATCAACATTTCCAGTCAATCCATAGGATGCACTGTAAAGACTCATACCGGATGTAGCATGAAGATCACAGATCAGCCAGAAATCTTTTCGTTCTTTATATAATGTTTCAGCAGTTACTGCAAGTTCCATAATAATAGGGTCATTATGGTCCAGATACTGGAAAAATACGGTAACATCACCACCACAAATCATACCGATATTTTCAACATCTTTGCGATTCAACCGGAATTCATGTTCACAGGATTCTTTCTTTTCAAGAATATCAAGCGCCATAAGCTCTGCACGATATTCGACAGAACCTCCGCCTATGGTTCCGGCAACTCGGCCTTTTTTTCCAACCAACATACGGGAACCGGCACCTCTTGGCGTCGATCCTGAGGAAGCAACGATGGATGCAAGCACAAGGTCGTTTTCTTTTTGAAATTCTTGTTGTATGATCTGAAATAAAGTTCTCATATATAAAACACCTCCTGTAATTTTCTATAAGTCATATCGTCATGTGACAGATGGTCTGTATCATATTTTGCAGATCAAGAGCCTGTTTAAGCTGTCGTTCATGAGATTTCAAAGCTTCGGGACTGTTACATTTACACAGACTTTCCGCAAATCGTTTTTCGATGGTTACACGTTCGGTTTCCTGAATCAGTTTATCTGATAAAAAGACGATAGCCGCTTCATTCAGAATTGTCTTCTGCAAACCATGATGTTGTGAAATAATCTGACTGATTTCAGTATAGCCTAATTGTAAGAAAAGATCACCACCTGTTTTGGTGTGATGTTTTTGAAGTCTGGCAATATCATGAAGGAGTGCTCCGGAGCGAATCAGTTTTTTATTAAAAAAGTAACCATGAGATTCCAGCAGATCGCAGAAATGGCAAGCCAATTCAGTCACTGCATCACTGTGCGCCTGTACATGATGAGGAAGAGACACCGAATCGCGAAGCATCCGGCATAGTTCGTCATGCAAGTCAGGATGAGGCAGCAGGTAAGTCGAATCAGATAAGGTAACATGATCGTTATCGTCTGCGTTCAGATGATAATAGGAACCACATGGAAGACGAAAATACTGTCTGGCATGCTGTTTTGAATCAAGAAAATACAGATAAGAAGAAATTACATCTGTATGAGCAACAATCGCAATATCACCCTCAGAAGAACGAAGAATCTCATAAATTGCCTGCGAAAAACGCATGCCAGATGCGAAAGGAGTTTCTGCTCCTGGAATCGGGTAATCAGGATTCATTCCACGTGCTTCATATATGTCCGGCCATCTTTTGCGTATCTCATCAAATGAAAGACCATCCCATTCTCCCAGATTTCGTTCTGTTAAATCTGAGATAGTGATATGTGGAAGATCAGGTGTGATATGTGCAGCCGTTTCCATAGCTCTTGACAAAGGACTGCAGTAAACAGCAGTTATTTTATCATCCAGTTCTCCGTGAAGAAGGACTGACTGCAGATGTCCAAGCATAGATAAAGAAAAATCAGTCTGACCGATACAGTAAGAATGTTCATCTGGATATTGTGGTTTTCCGTGTCGAATAAGATAAAGATTACGCATTGAAAAATCCTCTGAAACACTTTTCAAATATTGCTTCGGAACAGGTACGTGTTTCCTCTGAAAAACGGGCATATCGCTTCAAAAATTCTTCTCCGTATGGTGTCAGCTCACTGTGACTGCCCTTTACACCGCCCTGACTTCGAATAATCAGCGGTTCATGAAGCTGAGATTCTAATGTATGGATCAGATTCCAGCTGGTGGAGTAGGAAATGTGCATGCGTTCGCAGGCATCACGAACAGATCCTGTTTCATGAATCAGTGTAAGCAGCGAATAAAGCTGTTCATCAAAGAAGACCTTTTCCCGTGCCAGCTGAATCTGAATCTCTGAACGGATCAGACTTTGATTGTGTGCACGAAGAAGTTCTACATAATCCTCTGGTGTATCCGCATCATGAATGATTCCAGGATCTTCTACATTTAAACAATACATGGGAGTTCCACAATGTTCTACAGCACCCTTCAGACCAGTGTTTCCATCATTGCTTAAAATGGACTCAATTAATGAGGAACGAATCAGGATCGGATGACCTGGAGTTCCGTTACAGACCGGAGTGACAAGAGGCTGTCCAAGAGAAAGCATTTGTGTAACGGTATGTGCTGTGAATAGTGGAACATCTACAGGTGTAAAGAGTACCGTATCCACTTTGTCTTTTAAATATTCCAGTCCAATCCTGACAGAATCAAACATATGAGTAGTTTCATAGTCCTCATTTCGAAGAAAAATAACATGATTGGAAGCAAGGTGGCGTTCCAGAGCATCCGCATTATATCCGGTTACCACCACTATTTTAGAGATTCCGGCCTGCCGGAAGTTATTAATCACACGCTGCGCGATGGAAATGGATCCAAGCTGAAGCATGGGCTTGAAGTCTCCCATTCGTGACGATTTCCCTGCAGCTACGATGAGAGCACCTGTCTGCATCATAGATACCTCCTAAAAATAACATTGTACAAATTTGATATTATTATAGCATGAAAAGTGAGGATAAATAGTAAAATTTTTAAATAAAGTAATAAAAACAATATAAAAAAGGACGAAAATAGCCAACTAATAATTATTTACAATTTGTAAAACTGTACAAAATTATGATAACATGAAATTATACAAAATAATGTAAACAGGAGAACGTTTCCATGGATAAGATTTTTGAAATTACCGCAAAAGAAGTTACGATACAGGTAAAAGATGAGCGCACAGGAGAGCAATACAGTCGGACACTTCCGATTGATTATTATGAGAATGCGAATGTTTTAAAACTCAGCGGTGAGAATCTGGACGGAAGCAGCTCTTCCATTGTTTTCTATTCTGTCAGAGGAATGGAAAGACTTAAAGATCTGACGGGTAAGGGAGTCGATCATGATCCATGCGGAACACATAAGTCAGAAGATTTGTAACATCGGAACGTGTATTTTTTAAAGGAGGAATGAAACATGATTAAAAAGACATTGAAGATCAATGGTGTGGAGCGAATCCTTATTCTTGATAAGGATGAGACACTGGCTCAGGTACTTCGTGAGCATCTTCTTCTTACAGGATGTAAGATCGGTTGTGGAGAAGGTCATTGCGGAGCATGTAATGTTATTATGAACGGAAAAGTTACAAGATCCTGTATTTACAAGATGAGCCGTGTTCCGGACAATGCAGAGATCACAACAATCGAGGGTGTGGGAACAATTTCTGATATGCATCCGATACAGGTTGCATGGATGGCATATGGATGTGCACAGTGTGGTTTCTGTTCACCAGGTTTTATTATTTCAGCAAAGGTTCTTCTCGATAATAATCCGAGCCCTACCCGTGAAGAAGTGAGGGACTGGTTTAACAAGCAGCGTAATCTCTGTCGTTGTACAGGTTACAAGCCGCTTATCGATGCGACCATGGCGGCAGCAGCAGTTATGCGTGGCGAGATGACTAAAGAAGACCTCGTATTCAAGCAGACAGGTGATTCTATCGTCGGTACAAACTATATCCGTCCATCAGCAGCACAGAAGGTAACAGGTACCTGGGATTTCGGTGCAGATGATGCATTAAAGATGCCGGAGGGAACTCTTCGTCTTGCACTTACACAGGCCAAGGTTTCTCACGCAAATATTCTCAGTATCGATACAACAGAAGCAGAGAGTATGCCGGGAGTTGTTCGTGTTATTACAGCGAAGGACATTAAGGCAGCAGGCGGAACCAACAAGATCAATGGTCTTGTAATGCTTCCGAAACACAATAAGACAGACGGATTTGAGCGTCCTGTACTCTGCGACGAAAAGATCTTTCAGTTTGGTGATGCGATTGCGATCGTAGCTGCCGACACAGAAGAGCATGCACGTGCAGCAGCAGATGCAGTTAAGGTGGAGATCGAAGAACTTCCTGCATATATGAACGCAATGGATGCAATCGCACCGGATGCAGCAGAGATCCATCCTGGTACTCCAAACGCATTTTTTGAGACAAACTGTATCAAGGGACCGGACTTTGACTGGGACAGCATTCCGGATTCACAGCAGGTTGAGATCGAGTCCTACTGTTCACGCCAGCCTCATCTTCACCTTGAGCCGGACTGTGGTTATGGATATATTGATGAAGACGGTATGATAACAGTGCATTCCAAATCTATCGGTATACATCTTCATATGCCTATGATCGCAGATGGTATCGGTGTACCAATGGAAAACTTAAGACTTGTTCAGAACCATGCAGGCGGAACATTTGGTTACAAGTTCTCACCGACAAATGAGGCTCTGATTGGTGCAGCTGTTAAGATTCTGGAACGTCCGGTATCGCTGGTATTTAATCAGTTCCAGAACATTACTTATACAGGAAAGAGATCTCCTGCATTTATGAATATTAAGCTTGCAGCAGATGAAAATGGTAAACTCTTAGCACTTTGGGGTAACAACTATGTAGATCACGGTCCATATTCAGAATTTGGCGATCTGCTTACCATGAGACTTTCTCAGTTTACAGGCGCAGGTTATGGAATTAATTCTATTCGTAATAAATCAACAACCGTATTTACAAACCATGCATGGGGCTCCGCATTCCGTGCTTATGGTTCACCACAGTCTTATATGGGATCTGAGATTGCAATTGACGTGCTGGCAGCTAAGATGGGAATCGATCCGTTTGATATCCGTGAAATGAACTGCTATAAAGAATCAGAGGGCACTACCATCCCGACAGGTTATCCACCGGAGGTATATTGTGAGGAAGATTTGTTTAAGAAAGCACGTCCATTGTATGAAGCGGCGAAAAAACGTGTTGCCGAAAAGAATGCAGCTTCTGACGGAAAGATGAAATATGGTATCGGTGTATCTCTTGGAGTATACGGTTGTGGTCTTGATGGTGTTGATACATCAAATGCATTTGCAGAATTAAATCCGGATGGAACCGTTACGATGTATGCTGCATGGGAAGATCATGGACAGGGGGCTGATATGGGTGTTCTTGTATCATCTCATGAAACACTGCGTCAGGCAGGAATCAGACCGGAACAGATTAAACTGGTTATGAATGATACGAAGACATGTCCGAATGCAGGACCTGCAGGAGGATCACGCTCACAGGTTATGTCAGGTAATGCATGTCGTCTGGCTGCAGAAAATCTTGTAGCAGCAATGAAGAAAGAAGACGGAACATTCCGTACTTATGATGAGATGGTAGCAGAAGGGCTTGCAACAAAATATGAAGGTAACTGGGTAACTACATTCTGTGCAGATCATCCGATCGATCAGGATACCGCACAGGGCGATCCATTTGCAACTTATATGTATACTATCTTCCTGCCGGAAGTTGCTGTTAATACAGAAACAGGTAAAGTTACCGTTGAGAAATTTACTTGCGTAGCTGACGTAGGTACGATCATGAACAGACTTCTTGTAGAAGGTAATTTCTATGGTGGTCTTGTACAGGGTATCGGTCTTGCTCTTTCGGAAGATTTTGAAGATTTGAACCATGACACCACTTTGAAGAATTGTGGTATTCCATATCCAAAGGATGCTCCGGATGATATTGAACTTCACTTCAATGAAACATATCGTCCAAGTGGTCCTTACGGTGCGGCTGGTTGTGGTGAGGCTCCACTGGATGCTCCACATCCTGCAATCCTGAATGCAATCTTTAATGCGACAGGTGCACGTATTACACGTATCCCTGCCCGTCCGGAAAGGGTTCTTGCAGCATTAAAAGAACTTGAGAAATAAGCTTAATTCATAATGTGGTTGGAGTAAAAGCTGCCAACTGTGATATAATCAGGGGAGACGGGAAACTGCCTCCCCTTTACAGACGAAAGGAGTATCAGGTTATGACATACATACAGGAGAGGGGTTCTACTCACGTTTATCATGTAAATCGAATGTCAAAAGAAGAGATGGATCATATGATCAGTCTCTGCGTCCATGAACAGCCGGCCTACTGTGTTGCAGCCTGTCCTTTCAAAATGGATACAAAAGAGATGCTGTATTATGCTGCAAAAGGAAATTTTAAGAAAGCGTTGGCAATTTATGAGAAAATTACACCATTTCCAATGATTCTCTGTGATGGATGTACGGCACCTTGCGAAGATAATTGCAAGCTTTGTGAACTTGGTGATGGTGTCTCCATACGAGAAGTAGAACGTGCGATTGTCCGGTATGGAGAACCGGGAAGACGAAGCAGTGTATTTCGCATGAGAAAGAAGAAAAGGGCAGCAATCTTTGGTTCTGGATTATTTCCACTGTTTCTTGCAGGGGAACTGGAAAAGAAAATGTATCCTACGACAATTTATTGTAAGGAAGAAGATTATGAAAGCTATATTGCAGCGGCAGCCGGACATCTTTTGGAATCAGACCGCAGCAATGAAGCGAAACGTCTGAAATCTATGGATCTTTCTTTTGAATTTGGATGCAGTTTGAATCTTTCGTTTATCAGAGAAAAAATGGAACTGGCAGATGTGGTATGCGCATCAGAAGAAGTGGCAAAAATGTTAGCTCCGGAAGAAGCAGCAGATGTCGAGATTATGTTAAGAGAACAGGCAAAGATTGTCAGCGGACCTGCGGAATCTGTGATGGATGCGGCTTTTGCCGCAAAGCGGGCAGCTTTGACAGTGGATCTTCTGGTACAGAATTTATCGCCGCACAGCAACAGAGGCAGTGAAGGAGCAGTGACTACCAAGCTTTATACGAACATGGAAGGAATCCATGGATCGAATAAGATTTTCTGTGGTCAGGATGGGTATTCAAAAGAAGAAGCTGTAGAAGAAGCAAAACGATGTATTCAGTGTCATTGTGACGAATGCATGAAAGGCTGTGTGTATTTAAGTGAATATCAAAAACATCCGGGTTTATTAGCCCGTGAGATCTATAATAATACGCAGATTATCATGGGAGATCATCCGATGAACAAACCGATGAATGCCTGTGCCCTCTGTGGACAGTGTACGGTGATCTGTCCGAATGGATTTGATATGAGTCAGGTGTGTAAGTCAGCAAGAGAAAATATGGTATCCACAGATAAGATGCCGCTGGCGCCACATGAATTTGCACTGATGGACATGTTATTTTCAAATTCAGAGGCTTTTTTGAGCAGACTCCAGCCGGGATATGAAACTTGCAGATATGTATTTTTCCCGGGCTGTCAGGCAGGTGCGATAGCGCCGGATGTGGTTATACAGGCATACGAAGATTTAAGTAATCGGGTAGCTGGAGGCGTTGCTCTGATGCTGGGATGCTGTGGTGCAATCAGCGAATGGGCGGGTCGCTATGAAATGACAGAAAAAGTAAATGAGCAGCTGAAACAGGAACTGGCCAAGCTTGGTGATCCGATCATCATTGCAGGCTGTCCAAGCTGCATGAAGCAGCTAAAAGAAAGTATTGGAGCACATGTTATAGGAATCTGGGAAATTTTGAGAAAAATCGGACTTCCACAGCAGGCGAAAGGACTGGAGATACCGGTTGCCATACATGATGCCTGTGGTGCCAGAGGGGATGCACAGACACAAGATATGATACGACAACTTTTGTCGGATATGGGATGTATCGTTGAAGATACAGAATATTCCAGAGATTTGTCTCCATGTTGTGGATATGGAGGTCTGACGGCATATGCCAATAAAGATATGGCAGCGAAAATGACAGAAAAGTGTCTGGAACGTTCCGATGCACCATATATTACATACTGCATGGCATGCAGAGACCGATTTGCCAGAGAGGGAAGAGAATCCCGACATATCATGGAACTTCTGTATGGTGCAAATGCCAGCAACATGCCTGATATCAGTGAGAAACGCTACAACAGGCTCATATTGAAACAGACACTTTTAAAAAACATCTGGAATGAGGAACCGATCATGGAGAAAAAAGACTATACTGTTGCCTATACAGAAGAGGCAATCCATATGATGGATGAGCGCATGATACTGAAAAGTGATGTGGAACGTGTGTTATCAGATTACAGAGAAAATCAGGAAGCAATCCTGGATGAAGAAACAAAAGAACTGGTGACAAGAAGCAGACTGGGAAATGTCACATTCTGGGTGCGGTTTGTGGAAACAGAAGACGGATATCTGGTACACAGAGCATACAGTCATCGAATGAATATTATGAAAAGGGTGGGACAGTAATGGCAGTAGAGAGAACATATTATACGATTGATCCGGAAGGAAAGCTGACCTGCATGAAATGTAAGGTTCCTCTTGTAAAAGGAAAAGCAAAATTTATGTATCTGGAAAATGGATTTCCTGTGGAAATGCCTGTCTGCCCAAAGTGTGGGTTTGTGTATGTTCCGGAAGAACTCGCACTTGGAAAAGTGCTCGCGGTGGAGCGTGCACTGGAGGATAAATAGATGAACAGGCATCCGGGAGGGGAAGCGCAGACGCTTCATCTTCTGGAGAACATAGAATGGAAAAAAGAAATGAAAGCACTGGATCTTGGAGCAGGAGAAGGAGACACGGTACGAATCCTGAAATCATTTGGGCTGGAAGCACATGGCGTGGATCTTTTCCCACGGGGCAGTGATGTGGAAATAGGCGATTTTCTGCATTTGCAGTATTCATCAGACAGTATAGATCTTTGCATCAGCCAGTGTGCATTTTTTGTCAGCAGAGATCAGAAAAATGCACTATCTGAATGTTGGCGTGTTTTGAAAAAGGGAGGTTTTCTATTATTGTCAGATCTGGATACTGGAAATCTTTCAGAAATGGCAGAACAGACAGGATTTACCATTCTCCGGCAGGAGGATCAGACGTTACTTTGGCGGGAATATTATCTGGAAGCAATCTGGAATGATTCGTTCTGCTGCGAAGAGTATAAGATTCTGCAGAAAGAATATAAAGGAAAGAAGCTGCGCTATACCATGTTGGTTGGCAGAAAGGAGTAGCACATGGATCTTTATGAAAGAATCATAGAACTTAGCAGTATGGGTTATCATTGCTCACAAATGGTTATGATTATGACACTGGAAGCCATAGGTGAGGAAAATCCACAGCTTGTAAAGGCTTTGGGAGGTCTTGGCGGTGGCATTGGTTACTGTGGAGATACCTGTGGCTGCTTGACAGGAGGAGCCTGTGCGATAGGTTTGTTCCTTGGCAATCTGGCTCCGCAGGAGAAAGAAGATATACAGATGAAACCGGCTGTGCAGGAATTATATCAGTGGTTCCATAAGAAGACCGAAGAAGAATTTGGTGCTTTTTATTGTAAGGATATCACTTCTAATTTGGATTGGGGAGTGATTATGGAGCAATGTCCTGCGCTGATTGCAGATACTTATACGAAAGTGATAGAAATACTGACAGAACGGGGAATATTGGAACTATGATTACGCTGGGTAAAACAAAAAGTGTATGCCCGATATGTATGAAAGTACTTACGGCAAAAAAATGTATTGGTGAAGATGGCATTTATCTGGTGAAAGAATGTGATATCCACGGAAAGTTTCAGACACTGATCTGGGAAGGAACGGCAGCAGAGTATCTTTCCTGGGGAAGAGAAAACCTGTCTGCGGAGACTCCGGTAAATCCCAAAATCAAAGAGAAATCCTGCCCGGATAATTGTGGACTCTGTGAGGAGCACGAACGAAAAGGCTGTTGTATGATACTGGAAGTGACAAAGCGCTGCAATATGCACTGCCCGGTCTGCTTTGCTTCGGCAGGAGAATGTCTGGAAAACGGTGATCTTTCAATTGATGAAATAGAAAAGCAATATGATTTTCTGATGGATCATGGAGGACCATTCAATATTCAGCTCTCAGGTGGAGAACCAACCATGCGGGAGGATCTTCCGGAGATCATACGTATGGGAAGAGAAAAAGGGTTTACATTTTTTCAATTGAATACCAATGGAATCCGTCTTGCGCAGGAAGCAGGATATGCCAGAAAACTAAAAAAAGCAGGACTGAATACAGTATTTCTTCAGTTTGACGGTGTCACAGATGATGTGTATCAGACATTGCGCGGACGCTCTATGATAGAACTGAAAGAAAAGGCTGTGTTAAACTGTTCGGAAGCGGAACTGGGAATTGCCCTGGTACCTGTCATTGCGCCAGGAGTAAATGACATGCAGGTTGGAGATATTCTGAAGTTTGCGATGGATCATATGCCATTTGTAAGAGGAGTACATTTCCAGCCGATCAGCTATTTTGGCAGATGTTCTCAGCAGCGTCCACAAGCTCCGATTACCATACCAAAGATGTTGAAGCTGATCGAGGAACAGACTGACGGGCTTATGAAAAGCAAGGATTTCGCCGGTGGTGGAGCAGAGAATCCATACTGTTCTTTTCATGCAAGTTATCTGAAAAAAGGTGAGAGGGAACTGAAACTTTTGGAAAAGAAATCAGGCAGAGGATGTTGTTGTACTACCAGCGATAATTCCAGACAGTATGTGGAAAATCAGTGGAGCTATAGCACAAAAAAATTTGATGATGGAGAAATGACACAGACAGATGCGCTGGATGAATTCCTGATCCGGGTTCATAATGAAACTTTTGCAGTATCAGGGATGATTTTTCAGGATGCATGGAATCTGGATCTTGAACGTCTGAAAAGATGTTATATCTGCGAGGTGGATTCTGATTATGGAATGGTGCCGTTTTGTGCATATAATCTGACGAATTCGAAAGGAATATATTTATACAGAAAGTGAAACGATCGAATATAGATGCAATGATCTGTAAGCAGGAAGGTATTACAGAGATTACAAGAGATGAAATACACAGAATACAGCTGGAGAAATTAAATATTGTACTGAAGAGAGAGAAAGAACGAGAGGGTTTTTACCGAGATTTGCCGGAAAGACTGGAAAGCCTGATAGATTTGAGAAGCCTTCCTTTTACGACAGAAACAGATCTGGCACGAGATGGAGGCAGGATGCTGCTTTGCTCCCAGGGGGAAGTACAGAAAGTGATATCAGAACAGACAAGCGGAACTACCGGTGCCGGTAAACGTGTATTCTATACAGAGGGAGACTGTGAACACACCATAGAACTTTTTATGGCAGGTCTGGGTGAATTTATTTATCCTGGAAGTATAACGATGGTGGCTATGCCATTTTCAGGTCCTTTTGGATTAGGAGAACTGATCGCGGAGGCAATCAGACGTCTGGGAGCAAAACCTCTTTCAACCGGGACAGGAAGAACTTATGGCGAACTGAACAGGATTCTGGAAGAGGAGCAGCCGGATACATATGTGGGAATGCCGACGGCATTGCTGTCCATGCTTCGAATGTGCGGAAAAGGCAGTATAAAAAGAGCACTGGTATCCGGAGATGCCTGTCCGAAAACTGTCATGAAAGCAATCGAAGAAATTCTGCAAACACGACTTTGGCCGCACTATGGTTCCAGAGAGATGGGGCTTGGAGGTGCCATTTGCTGCACGGCGCATGAGGGCATGCATATGCGGGAAAACCATTGTATTACAGAGATTATAGATGAGAACGGAAATGTGCTGCCGGACGGTAAATGGGGAGAACTGGTGATTACAACCATTGGAATGGAAGCACAGCCGTTGATTCGATATCGAACCGGTGACTGGTCAAGGATCATTCCAGGAAGATGCCTCTGTGGAAGTGAAATAAAACGCCTGGACTTTGTAAAGCGGATGGATCCATTGGGAAGTATCAGAGAGATGGATGAATTACTGTTTGAGATTCCGGAACTGGTAGATTATTGTGTGAAAATTGTAGATGGAAAAAAGGAAATTACAGCGCTTTTTACATCGGACAATGGAGAAGAACGAATCAGGAGTGTTTTGGAAGAGAAGGATATTCGTTCATGGAACTGCAAAAAAGCAAAGTGGGAAGATGGGGCGCTGTATCCTGGCAAACGAGTTACAAGGCAGTGATTTCGTGGTATCATGGAATCACTGCCTTGCCTGTTATTCAGGATAGTATGGACAATCTTCCTGGATGCATTCGCGATTATCTTCGCAGTATTTACACGTTATAGAAGACAACGGAATGTTTACAGAACAAAACTGACTGTAAAAATGAACGGCTTCTTCGATGGCAATTCTGCTGGTACGTTTGCAGCAGCGAGGTCCACCAACATCTGCCAGTCTGGATAAAATAATGGAAACAAGTTTTTGAGGAAACGGCCATGCATCTTTGTGAAGTGGACTGGATCCAGTCATAACGGACATGAAAATACCGGCTCCGGCAGCAGCTCCACAGACACCCCAGTAACCACAGGTACCGCCCGGAACCTGCTTCGCTCTTTTACAGATTTCAGATAGTGCAGCATCGTAATCCATATGTTCTCCATTATTGCGAAACGCTGTCAGAAGAACACATGGAACAATTGCATGATGCTCCGGTCCATGCATATGTACAGATGGAAGATCCATAATTTTTTCCAGAAGAAGCAAAGCATCTTTTTCGGTACTGTCTCTGAGCGCTGCGATTACCGGAGCATATGTGCCATAGCTGTGACAGGCATCACAGATAAAGTGACTATTTTCACAGACCGCATTGGTTAATTGCTCTTTATGGCAGATACTACACGTCTGAATAGAGCTTTCAGCACGATACGTAATAGGAGCACCACAAATCAGACATCCGGAAAAATGTTCCGCTTCACCACAACAACAGGAATTATTCGTATGATCCATTTGATTCACCTCCGGAGAATTTATTTTAATAGTGTTAACGATGTAAAAAGTATAACATAAAATGAAAAAGTAATGATAAAGTATCTTGACAATCATGTTACTTTGGGTATATGATTTGATCCAATAAAGGGGAGTAACCTGCGCTTAACAAATTGCGTTTGTGATGTTGTCAGTACGGTGGAAGCATCCGGTATCATAAGGAAATGGTGAGACTTTTATTGCATTTTTTATTATGCAATGAAGGTCTTTTTTTTATATTTTTTTCAAAGAGGTCTTTCATTGCATAAGAAATTCAGGTAGTAAATACTTAGAAACGATGAGGCGGAAGTGATGAAGGAAATTTATCAGCAGACGGTAGAAGAGGTTCTTGAAAGGGTGAATGGCAAGAAATCTGGGCTTACAAGTGAACAGGTGAAAAGATCCAGAGAAAAGTGTGGGTGGAATGAACTTACAGAAGGAAAGAAGAAAGGTATCCTGCAGATTTTCTTTGAAGGAGCTGTCTATTTCCCGACAGCTCCTTTTCTTGTATTCATTCGGCTGATACAAAGCGACAAAGCCGGCACAATATCATAAGTAATATATAAAACTCTGATGTACATGTGATTAAAAAGAATCAATCATATGCATTAGCCGCTCATGAAAAATATCTCTTTCTTCGTAAACTTTTTTCTAACTCTTTTTCAGTAAACAATGCATAGGCGCTATCAGGAACAGTTGTTAATCCATCACAGGTAAATGGTATACGTCGCCCACCTCTGAAAATGGCTGCTTCCCAGTACTTTTTTCTAAAATATTTAATTATTCCCATGTAGTACCATCTCTTTCCCATATTTGTTATTGACGTTCTGGCAAATAAAATACTTCTGTTCTTACTATATTATCATCAAAATCCATTTCTACATAATAATCTCGGACAAAATATGATCTCCAGTAATCTTGTAGTGAGTAAATTTCCAATGTTTTGAAATCAACAATGCACAATGGAATGTCAGAGTTAACAGAGCATACCTTGGCAAATGAAATAGAAGCTCCACATGAGATTTTAAGAAAATAGGCAAGTCAAATTCCAGTTGATATTTCACTTATTTTAGGAAATTTAATAACTGTTATAGTTGATTATCAAATTCCTCACAAACCCTTGAAAATACTAAGTTTGTAGCAAGTGAACTTTCCCTTACTCTTTCCC
>NZ_JANFYP010000002.1:0-253599 GCF_024460535.1 Blautia sp. MSK.18.38
AACCATGACGAGCACTGCGGCTGTGGCTGCGAGGATCACGAGCACGAACATCATGCTCACGAGCACCTTCACAACCATGACGAGCACTGCGGCTGTGGCTGCGAGGATCACGAGCACGAACATCATGAACACGAGCACCATCACAGCCATGGCGAGCACTGCGGCTGTGGCTGCGGGGACCATGAGCACGAACATCATGCTCACGAGCACCTTCACAACCATGACGAGCACTGCGGCTGTGGCTGCGAGGATCACGAGCACGAACATCATGCTCACGAGCACCTTCACAACCATGACGAACACTGCGGCTGTGGCTGCGAGGATCACGAGCACGAACATCATGAACATGAGCATCATCATCACCATGACGAGCACTGCGGCTGTGGTTGTGAAGATCCTAAACATGAACATCATGAACACGAGCATCATCACCATGACGAGCACTGCAGCTGTGGTTGTGAAGATCCTAAACATGAACATCATGAACACGAGCACCTTCACAACCATGACGAGCACTGTGGTTGTGTTTGCGGAGATCATGACCACCACGATCACTCCCACAATGCTCTCACCGCAAAGCGTGTCTACATTCTGGAGAACCTCGGCTGCGCTCACTGTGCTTCCAAAATGGAGGAACGGATTCAGGCTCTTGAAGGCGTCGAAAGCGCTACCATTACTTTTGCAACAAAACAGCTTCGCTTAGGGGCTGCAGATCCAGACGCTCTGCTTCCGCAGATCCGCAAGATCTGCACATCCATTGAGTCTGAAGTTAAAGTTGTTCCGAGAAATCCAGCTCCGGCAGCTTCCACTGACACAACAACTAAGACCTATCTTCTGGAGAATCTAGGCTGCGCTCACTGCGCTTCCAAAATGGAGGAACAGATTGCAAACCTTGAAGGCATTTCCGAAGCAACCATCACTTTTGCAACAAAACAGCTTCGCTTAACTGCAAAGAATCCGGATCGATACCTGGATCAGATCCGTAAGATCTGTACATCCATTGAATCCGAAGTTCTTGTAAAAGAAAAGGATCCGAAGCCAAAGGCTCAGTCCCCAAAAACAGTGACTCACACAACCGCTTCCAAGAAGAAATTTTTCTCCAGGGAAAACGTAGATATCATCTGTATTATCATCGGTGCAGTACTCTTCGTTGCCGGAGAGATCATGGAACACAAAGGCTTTGGTACCAGTGCCACTCTTCCTGTATTTGTGATCGCATACCTGGCGCTTGGGGGTGTTATCGTTGTAAAAGCTGCCAAAAACATCTCTCACGGACAGATTTTTGACGAAAACTTTCTCATGAGCATTGCAACACTTGCCGCTTTTGCCATCAATGATTCTGCTGAGGCCGTAGGCGTTATGCTCTTTTACCGCATCGGCGAGCTTTTTGAGGAAAAAGCCGTTGAACGAAGCCGCGGCCAGATCATGGATGCCGTAGACCTTCGTCCGGAAGTTGTAAACCTAGTCACAGGCGATGATATCCAGGTAATTCCCTCTGAAGAGGCTCAGATCGGAGACATTCTTCTGGTCCGTCCCGGAGACCGCATCCCTCTTGATGGTATCGTAATTGAGGGAAACAGCCGTATCGACACTTCTCCGATCACAGGAGAGCCTGTACCGGTTGCTGTAAATGAAGGTGATGAGATCACTTCTGGTTGCGTCAACACCTCCGGCCAGCTTAAGATCCGCGTGGAAAAACCTCTGGAAGAATCCATGGTCACTCGTATTCTGGATTCCGTAGAAAACGCGGCAGCAAGCAAACCGAAGATCGACCGCTTTATCACACGTTTTGCCAGGGTTTATACTCCTTGTGTTGTAGGAATCGCAGTGGCAACTGCCATACTCCCATCCCTTGTTACCGGAAACTGGCATTACTGGATCTACACAGCCATTACTTTCCTGGTAATGAGCTGCCCTTGTGCTCTTGTACTTAGTATCCCGCTGGCCTTCTTCTCCGGGATCGGTGCCGGTTCTAAAAAGGGTATCCTTTTCAAGGGTGGCCTTTCCATCGAAGGATTAAGTAAGCTCGGCGCTGTGATCATGGATAAGACCGGAACTATCACAGAGGGTAACTTCCAGCTTCAGAAGGTTGTTGCCACCGGTAAATACACGGAAAATGAACTCCTTTCCATGTGTGCAGGCTGTGAACAGAACTCCACACATCCTATTGCAAACAGCATCGTTGCTGCCGCAAAGGAACGTGAGATCCAATTTGAAAAACCGATCTCCCTGGAAGAAATTTCCGGTCACGGGATCGTTGCGGAAATGCCGGAGGGAAAAGTTCTCTGCGGAAATCGCAAGCTGATGGATAAATTCGGAGTTACAATCGGAGAATTAAAGGAAGCCGCTTACGGCTCTGAAGTATTTATGGCAGTAAACGGAACCTTCGCAGGATATATGCTGATCTCCGATACCATCAAACCTGACGCAAAGGAAGCCATTGCTTCTCTGAAAAAGCTTGGTCTCCACACCGTTATGCTCACTGGAGACTCCGAAGACAGTGCACAGGCTGTAGGAAAAGATGCCGGGATCGATGAGATCTATGCAAAGCTTCTTCCGGAGGATAAGCTCAATGCCCTAAAAAAGGTCCGCCAGGCACATGGAACGGTTATGTTTGTCGGTGACGGTATCAACGACGCTCCTGTTCTTGCAGGTGCTGATGTAGGTGCTGCCATGGGAAGCGGTGCAGATGCTGCCATTGAAGCCGCAGATGCCGTATTTATGAATTCCAATGTAGATGCGATCCCTCAGTCTATCGCCATTGCACGAAGCACAAACCGTATTGCATGGCAGAACGTAATATTTGCCCTGGTGATCAAGATCGCAGTTATGATCCTTGGTCTTGCCGGACATGCCAACATGTGGATGGCCGTATTTGCAGACACTGGCGTTGCCATGATCTGCGTGCTGAATTCCATTCGTATCCTGTATAAAAAATAAGATCCGTTCTGCAGGGCAGATATCCTGCAGCGGATCCCTGTGCATCCATACAACTCCCCAGTGATGCAGAAAAGAATTTGACCGGTGCGTTTTTTTCAGCTACAATAGAAGTTAACAGTTTGGAGGATGCGCAAATGAAGAAAACACATATAGATTACCCGATCAATGATGATACACTGTACCGGCTTGCCGACCTGTTCAAGGTTTTCGGTGATCCTACCAGGATCCGTATCCTGTACGTACTTTCTGTGGAAGAGCTCTGTGTTCAGGATATTGCCGATCGTCTTTCCATGACCCAGAGTGCCATTTCCCATCAGCTCCGGGTACTGAAGCAGATGTCACTGGTCAAATTTCGAAGAGATGGAAAAACCATTTACTACTCCCTGGCAGACAGCCATGTGGCAACCATCATGAATCAGGGTCTGGAACACGTTACAGAAGAATAACTCATAAAACACAATGCAAAAAGCCAATCTGCTTCCTAATGGAAGAACAGATTGGCTTTTTTCTCTGCCTTACTCGTGCATCATTTGTATTTATCCCTCGCCCTGTGGTGAAGCACCATCGCTCCGTATGCAGGCATCTTCACCTGAAGAATCCCTGCATCTGCAATATATTCTTCCGGCATTTCCGTATAACCCTCTCCGGAAGAAAGCATCAGGCGCTGAAAAGCCGTTGCTTCTTTCCGGCTTACACCGGTTTTCCAGGCTGTTACCCTTATGTCTCTCTCTTGATCCTGATTATTAAGGATCACTATGATCTGTTCAGAATCAGAAAAACGACCATAGCTCAAGCCCTGATGATCGTTCCACAGAAATTCCAGGGAACCCTTTGCAAGAATCGGATATGCCTTGTGTATGCAGATCATGCGTTTATGAAAGTCCAGCATCTCCTGGTCTTCTTTTCCCCAGGGATAAGTTCTGCGGTTATCCGGATCTGTAAAGCCGCAGACGCCGGCCTCATCCCCGTAATATACCGTAGGCGCACCAGGCCACGTCATCTGGATCACAACAGCCTCTCTCATAATGGCAGGATTGATGCCTGCAGATGCTGCCTCTGCGCCTGCGTAGGAAAGCCTTCCTACTCTGTGATTGGTCCTTGTCAAAAATCTGGAATGGTCATGGTTTGAAAGCTCATTCATGGCTCCATAAAGCGCTCCCATATGCAAAGACTGCATATGATGCTTCATCGCCCCGATAAAGGCCTCACTGTTGCCATAAAGGTCCTCCCGGTACTCATCACTGTGCTTCTCCATTCCGGTCAGGAACCAGGTTACAGGCTCCATAAAAGCGTCATAGTTCATAACCGTATCCCACTCATCGCCGCGAAGCCAGCTTTCCGGATTTCCGTAGTGTTCTGCAAGGATCACTGCATCAGGATTGGCTTCTTTTACTGTCCTCCGGAACTCTTTCCAGAAGTGATGGTTAAAATCATTGCTGTGGCCCAGATCTGCAGCTACATCCAGTCTCCAGCCGTCTACGTTATACGGCGGCGAAACCCATTTTCTGCCCACATCAAGAATCGTCCGGCAAAGCTCCTCAGATTCTTCGTAGTTCAGCTTTGGCAGGGTATCATGGGTCCACCAGCCGTCGTAGGTTGGATTATAGGGCCAGCGGTTCTGATCCTGGAAGCAGAAGAAAGAACGATAAGGGCTGTCCGCCGAAACATAAGCCCCCTTCTCGTAGCCTTCCTGATTTTCGTAGATCCGTTCCCTGTCCATCCATTTATTAAAGGATCCGCAATGGTTAAATACCCCATCCAGGATCACTTTCATCCCTCTTCTGTGAATTTCCTCCACAAGCTCCTGAAAAAGCTTATTACTGGCCTCCAAATTCCGTTTATCGGTCACACGGCGGATATACTTAAGGGCATGACTGTTATCACTGTCTCCGGGACTTAACAGACCATCACAGTCCGCTACGATCCTTCCGATATGCGGATCGATATGATCGTAATCCTGACAGTCATACTTATGGTTGCTGGGAGAGACAAAGACCGGATTCAGATAGATCACATCTACTCCAAGCTCCTGAAGATAATCCAGCTTATCCATAACTCCCTGAAGATCGCCGCCATAAAATTCCCGGACACCCATCACAGCCGGAACCTTTTCCCAGTTATCCACTTTTACGGAAGTGTCCCCGATATAGAAATATTCCCCTGTTTCCACATCATTGGAAGGATCTCCGTTACAGAAACGATCCACATAAATCTGATACATCACAGCACCCTTCAGCCACTCAGGCACATGATATCCGGGATAGATCTCAAATTCTGTCCTTTCCTCATGTCTGGTGCTTACACCATTTGTATCATAATAACAGGTAACAAGTCCTGAATGGATCTCAAAGTAATATCGTACAAGATTTTTTCCCATTACGATCTGTGCAGTATAATAATCAAAGCTTCCGGAAGTTTTTTCCCACTTCATTTCCAGATATTCTCCGTCATACACAAGACAGACGTTGTCCACATTATTTCTCTGGGTACGAAAACGGATCGTAACTGTATCACCTTCCCGTGGCTCCACAGGTGTACGGTAATATTCCGTCCCGTCACTAAACATTGCGTCTTTATTTAATACCGGACTCATATTGAGTATATACCGCATCTTCTTTGCAGTCTCCATGCTTTCATATAACATTCTATCTTCCTCATTCCGTTTTTAGTACCATGTTTTTAAATATATTATCTTAATTTTTTCCATCCCGCAAGCATATATATCTGTTTTCTCCGTAATCCGTCTTTATTTTTGGGCAGTAAAAAAGGCAGCTGGTTAAGCTGCCTTTTTTGGAGAAGGTATTTCTTCTTATGGGGTGTAGCAAAAACTATATAATGTATTGGGGGGGTTTTACGGTATTTATAGTACCATGTGTCCACCAAAAAGTGTGCACAAAGTTCACAAAATTCAATATTTTTTTTTGTGCATTTTATTCGTTTGTTTTTGCAACCTCTTCTTTTTCTGTTGTAAAAAGTGCTTCAAACTCTTCACGATGTATCTTTTCCTTCTCGAGAAGAAGGGCCGCACAGCTGTGAAGAACGCCGATATTCTCACGGATGATGCTCTCTGCATTCTCATGGCACTCACGGATGATACGGGAAATCTCCCCATCGATCTCTCTTGCCACTTCCTCACTGTAGCCTCTGGTATGTGCCAGATCACGGCCGATAAATACCTCATCGTCATCGTTGCCGTAAGCGATCAGACCGATTTTTTCAGACATACCGTATTTCATTACCATAGAGCGTGCAGTCTCTGTGGCACGTTTGATATCATTGGAAGCACCGGTGGTGATATCTCCGAAGATGATCTCCTCAGCCACACGTCCGCCAAGAAGCGTGGTGATATCCTCCAGCATTTTGTTCTTTGTATTAAACATCTCATCATTATCCGGCAGCGGCATGGTGTAGCCGGCAGCTCCCATTCCCGTAGGGATAATGGAAATGGTGTATACCGGATCCATATGAGGAAGTACATGGAACAGGATCGCATGGCCTGCTTCATGATAAGCTGTGATCTTTTTCTCTTTATCAGAGATGACCTTGCTCTTCTTTTCTGCACCGATCCCGACCTTGATGAATGCTTTCTTGATATCCTTCTGCATGATATAAGGACGGCCCTCTTTTGCAGCATCAATAGCCGCTTCGTTAAGAAGGTTCTCCAGATCTGCACCTGTAAATCCTGCGGTTGTCTGGGCGATCTGGCGAAGATCCACATCATCTCCCAGCGGTTTGTCCTTGGCATGGACCATAAGGATCTCCTCTCTGCCCTTGACATCCGGGCGTCCCACACCGACTTTACGGTCAAATCGTCCCGGACGGAGGATCGCAGGATCCAGAATATCCACACGGTTGGTCGCTGCCATTACGATGATTCCTTCATTTACTCCAAAACCATCCATCTCTACAAGAAGCTGGTTCAACGTCTGCTCTCTCTCATCGTGGCCGCCGCCCATACCGGTTCCTCTCTGACGGGCTACCGCATCAATCTCATCAATAAAGATGATGCACGGTGCATGACGCTTGCCCTCTTCAAAAAGATCTCGTACACGGGAAGCACCGACACCAACAAACATCTCCACGAAATCGGATCCGGAAATGGAGAAAAACGGAACTCCGGCCTCTCCTGCAACTGCCTTCGCGAGAAGAGTTTTACCTGTTCCTGGAGGGCCCACAAGGATCACGCCTTTCGGGATCCTGGCACCTACCTTGGTATACTTCTGTGGGGATTTCAGGAAATCCACCACTTCCTCCAGATCCTCCTTCTCCTCCTGAAGACCTGCAACATCCTTGAACGTTACTTTCTTATCATCAGGGGACGACATCCTGGCTCTGCTTTTTCCGAAATTCATCATCTTCGCATTGCTTCCGCCGCCTCCGGACATCTGCCGGTTCATCATCATAAAGAAAAAGAGAAGGATCGCGCCGGTAAGCACTACCGGAAGTACTGTTCCGATCATGGAGCTGTCCTTGGGTACATTGCGGATCGTCGGATCGATATCATGTTCTTCAAGAAGCGCCTCCGCTTCCTTTACATCGGTTACGTAGACTGTCTTCTGACCATCTGAAACAATGTTTGCTGTTACATAACCGGTGGGCACTTCTCTGTTCTGATGGATCACCGCATCCGTCACTTTGTCTTCTTCCAGAGCCTTTTCCAGCTGGCCCATTGTGTAGCTGCCCTGGGTAGATACCTGGTCATTGAGATACAGATATCCTGCGATCAGTGCCACAATAAGCAGAAGGTACAGGCCTATCTTACCTGAATGCTTGCTCACTTGGTTAAATCTCCTTTCAGTCCTGAAGCTCCACTACTCCGATGTAAGGAAGGTTTCTGTATTTCTGGGCATAATCAAGTCCGTATCCTACTACAAACTCGTCCGGAATATTGAAGCAGCAGTAATCTACCTCTACATCTGTCACACGTCTCTCCGGTTTGTCAAGAAGTGTACAGAGTCTGATGCTTGCCGGATGTCTGCCCTTCAGGATACGCAGCAGATAGCTTAAGGTTCTGCCTGAATCAATGATATCCTCTACGATCAGAACATCTTTCCCGTCCAGTGGCTGATCCAGATCCTTGACGATCTTTACAACACCGCTGGATTTCGTATCATCACCGTAACTGGACACAGACATGAAATCCAGTGTTACCGGGCGTGTGATCCTCTTGGCAAGCTCACACATAAAGAAAACGCCGCCTTTCAGAACGCAGATCATGTGTACATCTTTTCCGTCATAATCCTTGTTGATCATATCTGCAACTTCCTGGATACGGGCATCTACCTCTTCTTCACTGAGTAAAACCCTGATTTTTTCGCTCATGCTAAAGCTCCTCCTTGGTAATGTAATTCTAACACTCTCCCTGTAGTGGAAGTGATCTTATACTTCTCGTTCATCCGTCCTCCCGGGATCCAGAGTATCTCAGATCCTACCGCAACAACCGGAAGCCTGTCTCTTATCTCCGCCGGAATCTTCTCATCAATAAAGATCCGGTTCAGCTTCTTTCTTCCGCCTTCACTGTTTACAGTAAGATAATCTCCCTGTCTTCTGGTCCGAACGCATGGACTATTTTTTATTTTATCATAATCAAACCATTTCGTATACTTTTTTTCTTCAATCTTCTGTTTCTTATAAGAAAAAATTTTCGACTCAAAAACTCCGAAAGGACTTTCCAGAATTCCAGGTACCGGAAGCTCCATAGACATTTCTCTGAGACCTGCCGATACTTTTTTTTCAGTGGAAGCATCGTTCTCTCTGTCTGATGCAGAGTTCTTTTTCAGACATACCCCCCCGTACTGTCGTATTACCCGCAGCGATTCCGGAAGGTTGATATAACGACCGTTTTCTTTTTTTTGAAGCGAAAGGACCTGGTCCACATGAAGAGATGTAAAGTCCTTACGTTTTCCTGACAGTATCTCAAACGCCTCCATCACCGCATATTCCTGAAGGATAGGATCCTGTGCAAAAAATTTTTCATCCAGAAGATAGCCATTTTCTTTCCGGCAGCCTACCAGAAGCTCCCTTCCCTTTTTCTGAAGATACGAATCTGCCTCTGCCAGAACCCGTGCGGTTTCTGCCATATGCTCCACCGCTTTTGCATTGATCTTCTGTTCCATAGCCGGAAGAATATGGTTACGGATCCGGTTTCTTGTATAGTCATCTGAAAGATTGCTGCTGTCTGTGATATAGGAAATACCTCTCTCTTTCAGATAATTGACGATCTCCTTCCGTTCTAAACACAAAACCGGCCGGATGATCTCACCATTTACCGCCTGTATCCCAGAAAGTCCCCGGATACCGGTTCCCCTTGCCAGATGATGCAGCATAGTCTCTGCCAGATCGTTGCGATTATGTGCCAGCGCAACCCGGAACTGTCCGTTCTTTTTTGACTGTTCTCCGGAAAAACCAAGTCTCTTTTTTTCCTCCTGAAATGCCTGTTTTCGCACGATCCTTCCGGTTTCTTCTTCTCCCAGCTTCCACTTTCCGGAAAGCTCCGGAACCGGATAATGCCTGGACCGGAAAGGGATTCCCCAATCCCGGCAGATTTTTTCCACAAACTGCTCATCCCGGTCCGCCTCCTGGCCCCGGATCCCATGATGGACATGAACCACTTCCATGGAAAAACCGATCTCTTTCTGAAGACTTTTCAAAATATGAAGCATTGCTATGGAATCCGCCCCTCCGGAAACCCCTGCCACAACCATATCCTCTGCTTTCAGCATCCGATTGTCTCTGATATATTTTCTTACACGTGTGATCATTTTTTCTCCTGTAACCAAAAATACTCTATTTTTTCCACAATCCTGCCACAACTACTGTCATATCATCCCTAGCATGATAATCACTGTATCCCAGGACCCTTTCCAGTATTCCCCGTCCCATCTCCCTGGGCTCTTTTTCCCGGACATCCATAATGATCTCCTTCATAGTTTCCTCTTCCCGTTCTGTAGGAAGCGCATCCAGAACTCCATCTGTCATCATGATCAGATAATCTCCATGATAAAGCTTCCTTGAGGCAGTATCAAAATCCAGCTGCTGGACCAAGCCTGCTGCAAGATTTTCCGAAGCAATGGATTCCACCCAGTGATCTCTTTTAATAAATGTGGAAGACGCCCCTGCTTTCAGAAAATCACAGATCCCGGTATAAAGATCCACCGCACAGATATCGACAGTAGAAAACATCCCTTCCCGTCCTTTCAATAGCAGTGCGGAATTCACCATTCTGGCAGCTGTCTCCTGAGAAAAGCCGGATTCCAGAAACTGTTCCAGAAGTTCTACCACGATCTCGCTTTCTTTAAACGCTTCTATTCCGGAACCCATCCCATCAGACAGACAGAGAAAAAACCTGCCATCCTCTTCCTGACGACAGATATAATTGTCTCCGGAAACCTTTTCCGCTTCTCTTGTAAGCCGCGCTACTCCGTAAAGCATCTGATAACTGACATCCTCCACAAAATGGACCATACGAAAATCTCCATTTACAATACTGCGGCTGTCGGCGTCCGGCGTCATGGAGCTTCCGCAGATCCTGGACAGGATCTGTGCAATCTCTGTCATGGAAACACACTGTCCGCTCCTGGCTCTCAGATTCAGAAATATCTGCCGTCTTCCTTCGATCTTATCCATGACCCAGACATTCTTTACAAGTACATGCTTTTTACGAAGAGCCTTTTTCAGATCTTCCTGAAACTGCGGATCTGCCGGCATGATATCATACAGCTCTTCTGCCATATGATCCATGATCCTCGAGATTTCCGTCAGCTGCTGTGCAACTGCAAGCCGGCTTTCGATCATCCGGTTATCCCACACGAGATTCTGCCTTTCTTCACGAAATCCCTCATTCAGGACCTGAAAATACTGGGCGGAACGGCCACATGCTCCCATCCATTCACTGCGTGCTCTCTGGATACTCTCTTCATTGCCTTCCTCCATGGTACGGATCATATTCTCACTGCCCCGCATGGTTTCCCCGGCACGCTCTCCCCAGCAGATCTCTCTCTGATAACATCTGGAACATACAGCCGCACTGGTGTCCGATATGATACGGTTCAGCTGTCCTCCACTCAAAAATTCCTTACGGTAAGGCATTCCGTAGAATGTATCCGCAAGCTTCCGGAAGGATGCTGCATACCGTTCCACTTTTTCCTTCTGGGGATGGCTTTCACAAAGCGGCAGCATTTCTTCTTTTTCCTTCGTTTTTCCCGAAAAGACAGTTTTTGCCATGTCCCGGAGTATCAGCAGTATGCTGACTACGAGCATGGCAATGATCCATTCCTGCATATTTTCCCCTCCCCTTATAACCTTCACTGACTGAACATTATAAAGGAAGATCCCTGAAATATCTGTCAAAGCCGCACGAAAATGTCAAAAAAAATTTCGTCGAAACCTTTGATTTTCAGCTATTTTTCTTCCTGAAACACGATCTCGTTATCTTTCACAAGTCCCAGCTTCTCACGAGCCGCCTCTTCCACATATTCGTCGGTCTTCATATGTTCTTTCTCTGCTTCGATCTCCTTGGTACGTTCCTTCTCACTTTCAATGGACTTCTCCAGTGCTGTAGCTTTGGAATCATAATAATCCCTGCGCCGTTCCAGAGTCTTACTCTGTAGCATAAGGCTTCCCAGCAACACCAGTGCGATCACCATGATCCCCGCCATGCCAAGATAATTATATCCGATCCGTTTTTTTTCTTTTCCATTTTTTGGATTTTTCAATCTGCTGCTCCTTTTTTACACAATCTGCTCTCTTTACCTTTTACGAGCTTATACATCCAAATTTTACAACTTCTTCAAAAAAATATCAACCGGTTTGCTGTCATTTTAGCTTTAATGGAACAGTCTTTTTAAAAGGGATCCTTCTTTTTTGTCCTTTTTCCTGCCAAGATAGGTAAGACTGTCGATTTTTCCCTCCAAGCTAAGCTGCCCGCTTTTCAGATCAAGATGTTTTACATGAAGTCCTTCGCCTTTTATGGATAACTTTCCTTCCTCTGTATGCAGCAGTATTTCTTTTTCATCGAAAGAGATCACCTCCCGGATTCCCGTTATGGTGCCGCCTTTCTGCCGCTCCAGCATCAGACTGTGAAATGCTGCCGTTTTCTTCTCGTCCAATCCATACCTCCCTGGGGATGATTTCTCTTTTATTTTATGAAAAATCCATCCGGAATAGACCATCACGCCCAAACGGCAGCTGTCCCTGCATCAGATATAGCGGAACATGCTTTCCACCTCATCCTTTTTTACCGTTTCCTTAACTTCCAGGACTTCAACCTTTACATTACGGCTTCCAAACTGGATCTCCACAGTGTCACCGGTCTTTACCTGTACAGAAGCCTTGGCCGGCTTGTCATTGACCAGAACTCTTCCTGCATCGCAGGCTTCATTTGCCACCGTACGGCGTTTGATCAGTCTGGATACTTTCAGATATTTATCAAGACGCATAATTTTTCCTCCTAAAAAAGCAGGGGAAACCAAAAACCGGTTTCCCCTGCCGTTATCACTCTGAACCAACAGATTATTTACCGTTGACAACGTCCTTTAAAGCTTTTCCTGCTTTGAACTTCGGAGACTTGGAAGCCTCGATCGTCATGGTCTCACCAGTCTGAGGATTTCTTCCCTCTCTTGCAGCTCTTGTGCTTACTTCGAAAGTTCCAAATCCAACCAGCTGAATCTTCTCGCCTTTTTTCAGTTCATCTGTTACAACATCGATAAAAGATTTCAGAACAGCTTCTACATCTTTCTTGGAAAGATTGGTGTCTTTCGCCATTGCTGCCACTAACTCTGTTTTATTCATGGTGTTTCCTCCTATAATTGATGTTCTCTTATTTTTGACTTTGCTTTATATATATACCGCTTTTGGCTTATAATGTCAAGGTTTTTCGCATATTACAGGCGGAATGTGACCATTTTATCATTTCATGGAATCAACCATTTCAAGAACAGCCTTGCCCATTGCATCGGATTTCTCGTCTGCATCTGCAAGAGATGTTCCCTTAACGCCATAATAGAATTTTACCTTAGGCTCTGTTCCGGACGGTCTTACGCAAACCCATGCATCATCGGTAAGCTCATAGTAGAGAACATTGGAATTCGGAAGTCCTGTCGGCTTCTTCTCACCTGTTGCAAGATCTGTGATCTCATCCAGCTTGTAGTCACGTACAGCAGTCACCTTATGTCCGGCAAACTCAGCAGGCGGATTCTGACGAAGTGTTGTCATGATCTCCTGGATCTTCTGAAGACCCTCGATACCCTTCATGGTAACTGCCTGAATGGCATCCTTATAGTAACCGAACTCCTCATACATATCGATCATTGCATCCCAGAGAGTCTTGCCCTGTGTCTTATAGTAAGCAGCAGCTTCGCAAAGTGCCATGGTAGCAACAATGGCATCCTTGTCTCTTGCATAGGTTCCGATCAGGCAGCCGTAGCTCTCCTCAAATCCGAAAAGATATGTACCCTTGCCACTGTTCTCAAATCCGAGGATCTGCTGTCCGATGTATTTGAATCCGGTAAGTACTTCGATAAGATTCACGTTGTATCCCTTGGCAATGGCATCTGCCAGGTTTGTTGTAACGATAGTCTTTACAAGAGCTCCGTCCTCCGGAAGGCTTCCGTTTACAGCCTTTCTCTGGCTCAGCTCATAGTTTGCAAGAAGGCATCCGGACATGTTACCGGTAAGATCATGATACTCTCCGTTTTTATCCTTTACGCGGACGCCAAGACGGTCTGCATCCGGGTCTGTGGCAAGTACGATGTCTGCATCCACTTCCTTCGCAAGCTTCAGGCCAAGCTCAAATGCCTCTGCTGCCTCCGGGTTCGGATAGCTGACTGTCGGGAAATCCCCGTTCGGAAGCTCCTGCTCCGGTACTACATATACATTCTCAAATCCAAGCTCTTTAAGGATCCTTCTGGCCGGGATATTGCCGGTTCCGTGAAGAGGTGTGTAAACGATCTTCAGATTCCTGCCCTCTGCCTGGATCGCATCCATATGGATGATCTGTTTCTTAAGCTCTGCCATGTAAGCATCATCGACAGCCTGTCCGATCACTTCGAAAAGTCCTGCCTTTACTGCGTCTTCCTTGTCCATGGTCTTTACGGTATTCCAGTCGGAGATTGCCTTTACCTCGCCCATGATACCGGAATCATGAGGTGGTGTGATCTGCGCGCCGTCCTCCCAGTAAACCTTGTATCCGTTGTATTCCGGAGGATTGTGGCTGGCTGTTACGTTGATACCTGCCACACAGCCCAGATGACGTACTGCAAAGGAAAGCTCCGGTGTCGGACGAAGTGTCTCAAAGATATAAGCCTTGATCCCGTTTGCTGCCAGGCAAAGTGCTGCTTCCTGGGCAAACTCCGGTGACATATGACGGGAATCATATGCGATAGCAACTCCCTGGGATTTCTTGTCAACCTTGGCAATATAGTTGGCAAGCCCCTGGGTTGCTCTTCTTACCACATAAATATTCATACGGTTGGTACCTGCGCCGATGATACCACGCAGGCCTGCCGTACCAAACTCAAGATCCATATAAAAACGCTCTTTGATCTCATTTTCGTCGTCTTTGATCGCTTTCAATTCTTCTTTTGTCGCCTCATCGAAGTATGGGTTTTCAAGCCACTGATTATAGATTTCTTTATAATCCATGTTCCAAAATACCTCCCTGTTTCTTTATATAAGATACTTAATATTATATAACAATTTTCAGAAAAAGGGAAGTTTTGTTTTTGTCACATTCAGAATCATTACTGTCTGAAGCACTGTTTTGAAAATTCCTCCCACTGTTTTTTCTGATGGATCAAGGTTCTCAGCTTTTCCACATTTTTTCCGGAGATCACAGCCTTGTTATGTGTATAATAATGATTTGCCAGTTTCCAGTATTTTTCCGGATAACAGAACCGGACTCTCAGATTCTGCCACTCAGACTCCGAGAGCGGTCGTACGGAATCATATGCAGAAAGCATCTTCTGCGCGAGGTGCAGATCCCAGCTGTATTTCTCCAGGATTTTCCGCATAAATCGGTACAGATCTGCCATCTGCACATCAAAGCTCCAGTGACTGAAATTCGTCACCGCTGTGTTTTTCCCAAGTATCAGCACATTATGCTGATTATATTCGCCATGACAGATACTGCCACTTTGAAGAGACTGCTGCCGCAGATTTTTATAATCCGTGGTTTCCAGCATAGCTGCCGCTTCTTCTCCTTTTTGCAGAAACCATTCCACGCTTTTCAGATAATCCTTCTCAAAAGAATTGACCGCTCCTTTTTTTCGGATAAAACGGCGTATTTTTTTCATTTCCTGATTATGCCGGATATATTCTTCCTGCAGATTTCTTCCCGCATAATCCATTTCCACAGGAAGCTGCATGATCTTGTGGATCTGTGCCAGAGTCCGGATGCTTTTTAAAATATCGTTTTCGGATCTCGTGTCACATTCCCGTCCCTCAAACCAGATCTGTGCAGTATATGGAACAGAATCTTTGTCCCTGCTTACCAGTACGCCTTCCCTGTTTCTGAGATAGGCGTCCACAAGACAGTTCTGTTCTTTCATTTTTTCAAGAAGCTGCTGCTGCATGGAAAGCTTTTTTTCCGAGCCATGAAATTCCCGGAGTATCACCGGACCTTTTTCTGTCCGGCACAGAAGTGCCCCCCGCACCCTGCCGGAGAATGAAGCCGTAAGCCCATACTGCTCCAGCACGCTCAACCCATAATCATACAAAAAAGTTCCCCCCTGCCTTATTTTACGTTCTATTTTATGCAGGGGGGATTTTTGTTATTCTATTCGGTTTTTATGCTATCTTTTTCTGCTGTTTCAAGAAGTTTTTCTTTTGTATTAAGGGTTGGATCTTTCAGCACACAGTCAAGAAGTCTTTCGAGCAGTGCTCCCAGTGCCGGTCCGGCCGGATGTCCTGCCTTTATAAGATCCCTTCCGGAAACTGCCAGGGTTTTCAGAGATGTACATTCACCTCTTTCAAGGATCCCCTGATAAGCTTCCGTCACACCGCTTAACCGTGCCAGCTTCTCCTCCCTCCTGTAAGTACTCTGAGATAAAAGATCTGCCTTCTGCACTTTCAGATACAGCGGAAAAAGCTCTTCTCCGATAAGATTCACAGCTCTCCGCACATCCTCGGCGTCCGGAGTGGGACGAAGATCATGATACCGGATCAGACGACAGGTATTTCGGATCGTTACATTATCAAATTTCAGACGGCGCAGGATCTTTCCTGCCAGCTTTTCGCCTGCCGGTCCGTGAGTTTTAAAGTGGTCTCTTCCATTCTCATCTGTCTTTTTTACAACCGGCTTGGCAATGTCATGAAGAAGCATGGTGATACGAAGAAGCCTGTCATTCTCGATCTCCGTAAGGCTTTTCAGGATGTGCTCGCCTACGCTGCAGCAGTGATGGGGGGTATTCTGCGCTGTTTCCATACAGGCATCAAATTCCGGAAGAAATTCCCGGGTAAGGCCTGTCTCCCAAGCTGTCCGGAGGTAATCCGGATGATCGGATACCAGAAGCTTTACAAGCTCTGTCTGGATACGCTCTGCACTGACATGCTCCAGGTTCCCCGACATCCGCGCCAGTGCCGCTTTCGTATTCTCCTCCACAGTAAAACCAAGCTGTGCGGAAAAACGCACTGCACGGAGCATCCGAAGAGCATCCTCTGTAAAACGTTCCACCGGATCCCCGACACAACGGATGATCTTCCTATTGATATCCTCCATTCCGCCAAACAGATCCACCAGTCCATGCCCCGGATGATAAGCCATGGCGTTAATGGTAAAATCTCTTCGTTTCAGATCTTCCTCAAGACTCCTGGTAAAGGTCACGGCATCCGGGTGACGGCCATCATGATATTCTCCGTCCACACGGTAGGTTGTCACCTCAAAGCCCTCTTTGCCCATCATTACAGTTACTGTTCCATGCTGGATCCCCGTATCTACAGTTCTGTGAAAAAGCTCCTTCACCTGCTCCGGAAGTGCAGAGGTAGTGATATCCCAGTCCCCAGGCACCCGGTCCAGGATAGAATCCCGGACACAGCCGCCAACAACATATGCCTCATAGCCGGCTTCATTGAGAATATGCAGGATCTGTTCTGCTTTTTGTGGTATGTTAATCGTCATAATAACTCCTCTTAATGATCGCTGCTGTCCGTTCAAAACACGTTTACATTTCGCTGTATTATCTCCATGTCAGCAGCCGAATAATATTCTGATATGTTTTCCTTAACGCTATTATAACATAGATTCATAAAAACAGCGGAGCATATTTTGCCCCGCCGTTGTTTCTGCAATATGGTTCCTGTTCACTCCGTTCTCAGTAACACGCTTCGCGATGCACAGAATTTATGCTGATCGCATAAATTCGCGCGGTATGTCTCGGGTTTTCTGTGACCTTCGCTCACACAAAACACCTCGCGGGACATTACCAGTGAACAGTAACGCAATATGATCATCCCACTTTTTTGAAGTGGCCTGCTGTATTTTTTTAGTATGCACGTCCCCAGTAAACCATTTTCTTAGCCGGTTTTCCGCAGCATACGCAAACGTCGCTTAACTGCTCCTGCTCAAACGGCATACATCTGGATGTTGCCTGGAAATCTTCCTTGATCTTGTCTTCACATGCACGATCACCGCACCACATAGCTTTGATGAATCCCGGTTTGCTGTTGATGATCTCACCGAACTCCTCATAATTCTTTGCTACGTAAGTATGTGACTCTCTGTGTGCACGTGCGCGCTCCAGCATATCATGCTGAATGGTATCCAGAAGCTCTTTTACCTTATCTGCAAGCTCCTCGAAGGATACTGTGTATTTCTCACGGGTATCTCTTCTGCAGAGAACTGCCTGACCGTTCTCGATATCCTTCGGTCCACATTCCACACGAAGCGGGATACCACGCATCTCCTGCTCAGCAAACTTGAATCCCGGGCTCTTGTCTGTCGCGTCAACCTTTGCACGGATACCTGCTGCCTTCAGTGCTGCAAGAAGCTCGTCAGCCTTCTCCATAACACCTTCTTTACGCTGCTGGATCGGGATGATCACAGTCTGTACCGGAGCGATCCTCGGAGGAAGAACAAGTCCGCTGTTATCACCGTGAACCATGATGATCGCACCGATCATACGGGTTGTCATTCCCCAGGATGTCTGGTGAACATATTTCAGTGTATTATCTTTATCTGTGTACTGGATTCCGAATGCTTTGGCAAAGCCATCTCCAAAGTTATGGCTTGTACCGGACTGGAGAGCCTTACCGTCGTGCATCAGAGATTCGATGGTATAAGTAGCCTCAGCACCTGCAAATTTCTCCTTGTCTGTCTTCTGGCCTTTGATGACCGGAATCGCAAGAACTTCCTCGCAGAAGTCTGCATAGATGTTCAGCATCTGGATGGTACGCTGCTCCGCTTCCTCAGCTGTTGCATGAGCAGTATGTCCCTCCTGCCACAGGAACTCTCTGGAACGAAGGAAGGGACGTGTTGTCTTCTCCCAACGGACAACGGAACACCACTGATTATATACCTTTGGAAGATCTCTGTGGGACTGGATCTCTTTCTGGTAGAAATCGCAGAACAGAGTCTCAGAAGTCGGACGCACGCAAAGTCTCTCCTGCAGCGGATCAAGGCCGCCATGAGTCACCCATGCAACCTCCGGAGCAAAACCTTCTACATGATCTTTCTCTTTATCAAGAAGAGACTCCGGGATAAAGATCGGCATGTAAACGTTCTCTACACCGGTTTCTTTAAATCTGCGGTCAAGCTCATGCTGGATATTCTCCCAGATCGCATAACCTGCAGGTTTGATCGCCATACAGCCCTTAACACTTGTATAGCCACAGAGCTCAGCCTTCTTAACAACGTCTGTATACCACTGAGCAAAATCCTCATCCATAGATGTGATGGCCTGTACTAATTTCTTTTCTTTTGCCATGATAAATCTCCTTTTTCTTGTGATCTGTTACATATTGCCGGCTGTCAGGCAGCCACAGCAATCCGGAATCCTTCCAGCTCACTCTTCTGTCCCATAAACCGTACACTGCATTTACAATCCCGTTTTACGGACAAAAAAATAAGCCATCCAAATCCCTCACAAGGGACCGAATGACTTCGGCGGTACCACCCCAGTTAACAGCCTGAAAAGCTGTTCTCTCAACACCCGTTAACGCCGGAAACACACGCCACGCTTCAATCACGCAGAGCTCCGAGGCCGGTTCCACAGTTCACGCACAGGATCCTTCCACCAAAGCAGATCCCTCTCTGAGATAATTCCCTGTGTACTATTCTCATCATCGCCGTATCTTTGATATATTTTAGGCGAAAACCGCCTCAAAGTCAACCCCAAACAAAAAAATATAACAAGTCTCTCTGCTATAAGTTACTGTTCACTCCGTTCTCAGTAACACGCTTCGCGATGCACAGAATTTATGCTAATCGCATAAATTCGCGCGGTATGTCTCGGGTTTTCTGTGACCTTCGCTCACAAAAAACACCTCGCGGGACATTGCCAGTGAACAGTAACTGCTATGCTCCTATTCCTTCACAGACACAGCCGGCATCTCCAGATACCTGTTCAGATCTTCTGTGAGAATATGGAGCTTAGTTCTGGTATCCTGCTCCTGATAAGTCAGCCGCCCTGCGATCCTGGTGATATAATCCTCTTCTTCGATGATCTCACAGGTCTCAGGAAAATTGATATCATAATACTGTGCAAGATAAGATACCCAGTAATCCACCGGCGCATGTCTGTCTGCGGATAACACGGATTCTCTTCTGAGACAGGACTCCCACACTGCCGGTGAGATCAGCCCTTCTCCTGCAACCTCTTCTGATACACCAAGCATGGCCTCTATTGACGCCTCCAGCTTTACTCTGCAGTTATCCAGCTTGTCTGCATCCCGGATCAGTTTTGCATGGAAAAGTGTTCTTGCATCGTGGATTCCTTCCAGTTTGAAATCACTGTGCTTCCGAATTGCTGCATCGATCAGCTCATCAAATTTATCATCCTCCACGAAGCGCCGGATCAGCTTCTCCTCCCCGAAGAGAAGTTCTGCACCGAACACGGCATGATCCATGGTTCCCGGCTCAAAGCTGTGAAATCTACGGATCTGCTCAAAACGGCCAATATCATGAAGCAGACCGATCAGCTCCGCAAGTTCCACATCTTCACCGGAACATTCCATTTTTCTGGCAATCTCTCCTGCGTATTTCACCACGCCATAGGTATGTACGATCTTCAGACAGATCTGTTCATCCTCCCGGTCGTATTCATCCAGATATTTTTCGAATTCCTGTTTTGCATGTGCAATGTCGATCATTCTGCCACACCCCTTCTTCTTTTGTTCATTCTGTAGTTCTGTAAACACTCTGTATTTATTATATCGAAGGTCTCTGACAAATTCTACTGTATTTCCCGGAATTTTAAATCTTCTCGCTGCTGCCGAATGACTTCCCTGCTCAAGGAGCCAATTATACCCTTCGTTTCCGGAAATGATATCCGGAACAACATGGGCAACACCGCCCTCCTCTGTCTGGTCTGCCTCCACATCACGGAGCCATTTTCGGTAGAAGGAATAGGTATTTTCAAGGAAGCATGCCGTACGGCAGAAGATTTCTGCATCACCGGTCCATCCAAGACGCTCATCTCTCTGTGGTGTCTCAAAAATATTTTTTGGTTTTACTTCCTCCATAAGGGAAACCTGTCCGGTAAACCGTTTTTTCCGGTTTCTTCTATTCATACTTTACGATTTCTTTCCTCAGCCGCTTCATGATCCGCTTTTCCAGGCGGGAAATGTAGGATTGCGAAATTCCTAAAAGATCCGCTACCTCCTTCTGTGTTTTCTCGCTTCCTTCCCGGTTTCCGATGCCGAATCGCAGACGGATGATCATCTGTTCCCGCTTTGTCAGTTTGCTGATGGCTTTTCCAAGAAGTGCGATCTCCACCTCATCTTCCAGACGTCTGGAGATCACATCGTCATCCGTTCCCAGAATATCCGAAAGTAGCAGCTCATTTCCATCCCAGTCCACATTCAGCGGCTCATCAATGGAAACCTCCATCTTTGTTTTGCTGTTTCTCCTCAGATACATCAGGATCTCATTTTCGATACATCGTGATGCATAGGTAGCAAGCTTGATATTTTTTACCGGATCAAAGGTATTGATAGCCTTTATGAGCCCTATGGTTCCGATGGAGATCAGATCCTCCACACCTACCCCTGTATTATCAAATTTCTTTGCAATATAAACCACCAGCCGTAGATTATGCTCGATCAGAACCGACTTTCCCTCTTTTTCCTTTTCTGTTCCCAACATTTCGATCACTTCAGCCTCCCGTTCCGCTGACAACGGCGCCGGAAGGATATCATTTCCACCAATATAAAAAACCTCTCCCGGACGATTGAACATAAATTTCCGGATCACCTGAAACGGATAGGATCTTGCAGCTGCTCTGTTCATAACATAAGCCCCCTTCTCAATTTAATAGTCTGGAATTCAAAAGTATCTCGTACTCTTCTCCCAAAGCTGAGGGCTCGGATGTTATAGCAAGCACCGGTTTTCCTACATGTACCACCCTTTCGGGAGTCTGGATCAGAAGTTCATCAAGGATCACTGCCAGCAGCAGTCCTTTTTTTCCATCTGCGGTATGACAGCTCAGAAAATGCGGCTGCAGACTGACAAATCCTGTATTTTCCAGTGCCTCTGGTTTATCTTTAATATCCATCAGTTTTTTCACCTGCTCTTTCGATATCAGGCTTCCCAAAAGTTCCTGTTTGATGATCGATACCGGCTGTTTTTTCACAGGATCCATAAGGAGATTTCCGGTATCATAAAAGCCGTATGTCTGCTGCAGCTTCCCCTGATATTTCAAAGTGACCGGAAAAATATTTCTTCTTCCAAACCGGAAGGTCTCGGTCACACATCCCAGAGTATAAAGTGTGCCATAAATCCCTGCCAGAAAAAGCAGAAATATTTTCACCGTCATGGTTCTTTCCGTTTCCAGTGCCTGATAGATCCCGCCAACCACAAAAGCTGTGAAATACAGAGCCAGAATGGTTTTTACAAGAAGGCCACCTTTTTTCAGTCGAAAAGCAAACGACGCCATAAAAAAAGCGCAGCCGCCATGGATCAGTACAGCGGCAGGAAAAATGATCTTAAAAGGTACACATACAAGCAGGCAGGATACAAAAGATCCAAAGGCAGCGGATATCACACATCTTCTGCGTTTCCCGTCAAGATGCAGAAATTTTCCCACAAGTCTTAAAAGCATGTAATCCATAAGGAAATTCGTCATAAAAACGATATCTATGTACATCCTCTGATACATAAGCTTCCCCCACTGCTGTTTCGTCTGCCATCGATTCTCAACTTTGGTAAGTGTATTTATTATAGGGCAGGCTCTTTGCATATTTTGTCAAATCCGGATGTCGATTCTTCTAACTTATCGGGTCGTTTCTGTCTGCCTCGACATTTATAGATTTTTTCTATGAATCGGCGACAAAAATGTATAAATTTTCGTACAATATTTGTATTTGTTGATTTTCGCACTTTATAGTGCTAAAATATTTTTTATTATATTTCGTAAAGAAATTCTATTATATGAGATACAGGAGGGAATCGAACAATGATCAATATTACCGGACATACCGGGCTTACCGGCCTTCTGGGAAGCCCCGTGGCACACAGCGTATCACCTTTAATGCACAATGAGGCATTCCGTTATCTTGGACTTGATTATGTGTATCTCTGTTTTGATGTAACAGAGGAGACCCTTCCCCAGGCTGTGGAAGGACTGAAAGCCTGTGGGATCAAGGGCTTTAACCTGACCATGCCAAACAAGAATAAGATCGTGGAGCTTCTGGACGAGCTTTCTCCCACTGCCCAGCTGATCGGAGCGGTAAATACCGTACGCAACGACAATGGAAAATTAAAGGGGTTTAATACGGATGGTTATGGATTTACCCAGTCTGCCAGAGATGCCGGCTGTGATGTAAAAGGACGCACCATCACCGTTATGGGCGTCGGCGGTGCCGGAATGGCAATCTGCGGCCAGTCCGCCCTAGAGGGTGCAAAAAAGATCCATGTTTTTGCACGTCCTACCAGCCGTTACTGGGAACGCGCCGCTTCCATGGCAGAAAAAATGTCTCATATGACAGAATGTGAGATGATCCTTCATGAGATGGATGATCACACTGCGCTGAAGGACGCACTGGAGGAAAGCAATCTCCTCATCAATGCAACTTCTGTGGGAATGGTTCCGGATGTGACAGGCACCGTGATCCCGGACAAGACTCTGTTCCATCCGGAACTTACCGTAGCCGATGTTGTATATGAGCCAAGAGAAACAAGACTTCTCAGGGAAGCCCGGGAAGCCGGATGTCCGACCTTTAACGGAATGTACATGCTGCTCCACCAGGGTGTAAAGGCTTTCCACATCTGGACCGGACTGGACATGCCGGTTGAACTCGTCAGGGAGAAATATTTTAAATAAAAAATATCCGGCAATACTGACCGCCTCCGCATCACAGCGTGGCCTCAATATTGCCGGATCAAAAATAAAGGCGGCCCGCCTATCACACGGGTCGCCTTTTATTTATCCGTCAATCATCTGTTTTGTTTATTTCTTCTCTTCCTGAACCTCGATCTTACGGATCGTCTTGTTCTTGATCTCTTCTTTGATGAAGTCAATGAACTCACCAAGCTCTTTCATTCCCTCATCGCCAAGATAGCGGCTTCTTACGGAAACCTTACCCTCTTCTTCCTCTTTTGCACCAACGATAAGCATGTAAGGTACTCTCTCAAGACGTGCCTCACGGATCTTGTATCCCATCTTCTCGGAACGTCCGTCTACAGAGCAGCGGATTCCTGCTTCTCTCATCTGAGCTTCAACCTTCTGTGCATAATCGTTATACTTCTCGGAGATCGGGATCACACGAACCTGCTCAGGGCAGAGCCATGTCGGGAACATTCCTGCGTATTTCTCAATGAGCCATGCCAGTGTTCTCTCATAGCATCCCATGGATGTACGGTGGATGATGTACGGACGCTGTTTGTCGCCATTCTCATCGATATAGTACATATCAAACTGCTCTGCGAGAAGTGCATCCCACTGGATCGTGATCATTGTGTCTTCTTTTCCGTATACGTTCTTTGCGTTGATATCAACCTTCGGTCCGTAGAAAGCAGCCTCGCCCACATCCTCTGTGAATGGAATGTTCAGCTCCTCAAGCATCTGGCGGATATGGCCTTCTGTCTCTTCCCATACCTCCGGCTCACCGATGTATTTCTCTTTGTTTGTCGGATCCCATTTGGAAAGATGATAGGTTACATCTTCCTCAACACCAAGTACCTGCAGACAGTACTGGGCAAGTGCGATACAGTCTTTGAACTCTTTTACCATCTGGTCCGGTCTTACGATCAGATGTCCCTCGGAAATAGTAAACTGACGAACTCGTGTCAGGCCATGCATCTCTCCGGAATCCTCATTACGGAACAGTGTGGAGGTCTCGCCGAGACGGATCGGCAGATCACGGTAGCTGTGCTGCTCTGCTTTGTATACATAGTACTGGAACGGACATGTCATCGGACGAAGTGCATAAACCTCTTTGTCCTTCTCCTCATCACCAAGTACGAACATACCATCTTTGTAATGATCCCAGTGTCCGGAGATCTTGTAAAGATCGCTCTTTGCCATAAGAGGAGTTTTTGTTCTTACGTATCCACGCTTTGTCTCCTCATCCTCGATCCAGCGCTGAAGCTCCTGCATCATGATCACACCGTTTGGCATGATAAGCGGAAGTCCCTGTCCGATCACATCTACAGTTGTGAAGATCTTCATCTCACGGCCAAGCTTGTTATGATCACGTCTCTTTGCTTCTTCCATCTGCTCCAGATGCTCTTTCAGCTCATCCTTTGTAGCATAGGCTGTTCCGTAGATACGTGTAAGCATTGCGTTCTTCTCACTGCCTCTCCAGTATGCGCTGGAAGAAGAAAGAAGTTTGAATGCCTTGATGCCTTTTACACTCATCAGGTGTGGGCCTGCACAGAGGTCTGTCCAGTCTCCCTGTGAATAGAAGGAAATCTCTTCTCCCTCCGGAAGATCCTCGATCAGCTCAACCTTGTATGGCTCATTTTTCTCTTTAAAGTATGCGATGGCATCCTCACGGGATTTTGTAAAACGCTCGATCTTTGCGCCTTTTTTGATGATCTTTTTCATCTCTTTCTCAATGGCGTCAAGATCCTCACGTGAAAATGGATCGTGGTCGAAATCATAGTAGAAGCCTGTATCAATGGATGGTCCGATGGCAACCTTTGCCTCCGGGTATAAGTTCTGTACAGCCTGTGCCATTACGTGAGATGCTGTATGACGGAGAACTGCAAGGCCCTTCTCGTCTTTCGCTGTAAGGATATTCAGCTCACAGTCGCTGTCAAGAACTGTACGAAGATCTACGACCTCTCCGTTTACTTCTCCTGCACATGCAGCACGTGCAAGGCCTTCGCTGATGTCATATGCGATATCGATCACAGCTTTTGCTTCTGCATATTCTTTTTTTGAGCCGTCTTTTAATGTAATGATCATTGTTTTTTCTCCTTTCATTTTAAATGAAGTTTCTATGGTACACAGTATGTGTCTGCTTTTGCAAGAGATTCTGCAATAAAAAAATCCCTCACAGTACATCACATACTGTAAGGGACGAGTTCATTCATTCTCGCGGTTCCACCCTGCTTGCTCTGCTGCCCGGTCATGCCAGGATGCAAAGCCTCTCAATTATGATGATAACGGAATCACCGGACCGGATTGGGGCCACTCGGAGGTAGTCTTCGGCTGTTTCCCGATAAGATGTTTCCAGCACTTCACATCTCTCTCTGTAACGTTTCACAGCTTACTCGTCTCGTCAACGTGTTTTTTATTTCTTTTTCTGTGGTTCATTATAAGCGCAGTATTTTTATTTGTCAACGCATGTTGACAAAATTTTTGAGATTTCTCTTCTCGCACAGATCTACAGATTTCCCATGAGTTTGTCTTTGATAATAGCCAAAATCTCACGGGGAATGTAGATAAAAAGACGCCAGCTTCGATACCTGGAAGGTACCATGGCCACTTCCCGGAATCCACATTTTCTTGCAATGGCTGCTCCTCTCCATACATGAAAATTGTTCGTCACCACGCCTACAGAACAGTCTGTGGTTCCGATCTTTCTGCAACTGAATTCCAAATTCTCTTTCGTACTGGTAGATTCCTCTTCCCGTATCAGTCTGTCCCCGTCTATTCCGTGACCGGTAAGGTAGCGATACATGGCCTCTGCCTCGGAAATGTTTTCTCCATCGCCTTTTCCTCCAGAGAGCACTGCCTTCGTACCCGGATTTTCTTCAAGATAAAGAAGGGCCCTTCTGGCTCGTTCCAGAAGGGCAAGTGTCATCCGTGTTCCGTCCACATGGGCACCTAACACGATAATGTAATCCAGATTCTTCTTTACGCTCATTATCTTCCGCAGCAGTGTTTGTATTTCTTGCCGCTTCCGCATGGGCACGGATCGTTTCTTCCGACCTTGTGCGGTTTCACAACTGTGCCGGATTTCTTCTGCTCCATGTAGAGGGTTTTCTTTTTCTCTTCTGTGAAGATCTTGTCCCACTGAGGAAGGTTGTAAAGCCAGTCAGCCTTGGCATCTACCATGTTCTTATAGAGTGCCTCTTTATCAAATGCAAGGTTTACCTTGGTATCCTCATCCATAGTCTCGATCGGGTTCGGAACCTTCAGACTGTCATTGATTCCGTCAAGGAACCCAACCATAGTCATAACGTCCTGACCGTATTTCTCAGCAAGCTCTTTTACAGTTCCGGAAACGATCTCATCCGGGTTCTCAAGAAGCTGCTCATAAATATTCTTCTCAATGTTAAAATAATTTGCCCAGAAGCGCTGAAGCTTATTCTTATCTGCATTCTGATTATAAGCAATGGAACGCCACTGCTCAAGAATTGTCATATCGCTCATTGTCTGATCCTCTTTTCCAAAATTTTAGATAAATAAGACGGAGATTTATATTCCGCTTCGCAATTTCTATTTATTATATCATCTTTTGGCGAAGAAATCAAATACATCTGTTTCATATCCGAGTTATTTTATCACACTGTGATTTAGTTCAAGCAGATATTCGCACCCCCGCAGGGGACTTACTTGCTTCAGTTAAAATATTTTCTGAGAAGATAAGTCGGAGTGCAGCTCCATGCGTGGCAGTAGCTGTTGACAATGCTGCTTCCATATGGAGATTCTACAGGATTTTCCGGATTATAAAGCTCCCAGAATGTATCCGCACCGTGGCTTAACATTCCGCCCCAGTAATATTTCATATATTCCATTGCCTGGTCTTTTTTACCACACATCAGAAGTGCTTCCACAAAATGATGGTTCATATACGGAGAAACCATTCCTTTTTCCGGTTTCAGTTCCACCAGACGATCCAGTATTTCTGCTCCTTCTTCGCCGCTGACTGCTTCCGCCAGAATAATCCATACCTGACTTGCTCATGATATAAATGGCAATATCGTGCTTTCCAAGCATTACCGCTATACCCCTGTTTTTCCCCATGAACATGAATTTTTTGAGATTCTCTGTCTGTATGACGGAACTGCCCACACTGCGATACAGGGGATCGAACACACTTTGCATACCGGAGATATCTGTATCATCCCACCGCATACCACTCACAGTGTGGGGATCTTTGATGACAGTGTTGCTTTTAATATTCTGGGCCATGCTGCTGCGTTTTCACGAAAATGATATTGAATCCATCCTTACAAAGGACAGCACCGGAAATTCTGTAACGGAAATCCTCAACTACCTGAACCGTCACTACCAGAGCGTTACCTTACGTGAAGCTGCGAAGCATTTTGGCTATAGTACTTTCCACTTCAGTACCCTGATCAAGGAAAGTACCGGACGGACATTTTTACAGATCATCCGGGATATCAAGCTGAACCAGGCATGTCATGCTCTGCGTGAAACCTCTCTCAGCAATCTTGCGATCTGTGAACTTGTAGGGTATGAAAGTCCGGAGCATTTCATACGTACTTTTAAAAAAACATATGGAATGACTCCCGATGAATACCGGAAGAAGAACAGGGAATAAAAGATTACAAGATCTTATATATTTTCTGTATAACAGATGCCGTTCCGGGAGATACTTATCATATCCTCCCCTTTAGAATGCAGAGGGCTTCGCGATGGTGCAGGCCCTCTGTGTTTCTCTTTTCACACTGAAGGTCATTTCACACCAAGCTTCTCAAGCGCCTTCGCCGCCTGCTTCAGATTCTCAAACTGGATGGTATGAATACCGGCTTTTCCGGCTCCCTCACAGTTCACGGCACGATCATCCAGAAATACCGATTTCTCCGGTTTCAGGCTGTAACGCTTCAGAAGTGTTTTGTAAATATCCACCTCAGGCTTGATCTGCTGCACATCACAGGAAAATACCACTCCGTCCATATATTTCAGAAAAGACATATCCTGCTTTGTACGATCCAGCATATAAGTTCCGTAGTTGGAAAGGACATAGAGATGATATCCCTGATTTTTGAGATATTTCACCCAGGTTTCCGCATAATCATACAGATGCATACACTCCGGATCACGTCGTACCACCTCACGGATATCTGCTTCATATTCCGGTGCACTTTCCACAAATTTATCTACATACCAGGACTCCTCATGCTGTCCACGGTCCTGTTCCTCCCAGATCGGGTTTCGAAATACTGCATCTGCGATTTTCTGATACTTTTCTTCCGGGAAGTCATAGCTCCGAAGATACTCTTCCCAGTCATAGCCCATCAGCACATTTCCCACATCAAAAATAATATTCTCGATCATACGGTTTTCATCCTCTCTCGGCTTCTTATTTCCCCAGATCCGGTACGCCATCCAGAAAACATACGCTACGATCGGTACCAGAACTGCTGCCGCAAAAGCCCCCCGGAACAAAGCCTGGGCGTTTTCACTGCTTCCCCAGGCAAATGCCATTGGAAGGCAGAATATAAGAAGTAATATGACAACACCTGCAAGTGCCGCGATTCTTTTAAAATTTTTCATTGAGCTTCCTTTCACATGATACATCCGCTATTCTATCTGTTATTTTAACTGAATATCTCTTTGAACCAAAAGGGCGCCGGAGAAATTCTTCCCCGGCGCTTCCTGTTGTCATAATCCTGATACTGTAAAAATAATTATCTGTAAATGATGTCGTTTCTTCCTGGTCCGTTAGAGATCATTGTGATCGGGAATCCAATATGTTTTTCTACAAACTCTACATATTTTCTGCAGTTCTCCGGAAGATCCTCATATTTTTTGATTCCACGGATATCGCATTTCCATCCCGGAAGCTTCTCAATAACCGGTTTTGCTTTCTCAAGCTGCACAGTTGTCGGGAATTCTGTTGTCACCTCTCCGTCGATCTCATAGCCGGTGCAAACCGGGATCTCATCCAGATATCCCAGAACATCCAGTACTGTAAAAGCAACGTCTGTAGCTCCCTGGAGACGGCATCCGTATTTGGATGCAACACAGTCGAACCATCCCATACGTCTCGGACGGCCTGTAGTAGCACCGAACTCACCACCGTCACCGCCACGTTTTCTCAGCTCATCTGCTTCCTCGCCGAAGATCTCAGAAACGAATGCACCTGCTCCAACTGCACTGGAGTAAGCTTTGCATACAGTTACGACCTTCTTGATCTCATATGGAGGCAGACCTGCACCGATGGCACCATAAGCAGCCAGTGTGGAAGAGGATGTAACCATCGGATAGATTCCGTGATCCGGGTCTTTCAGAGTTCCAAGCTGTCCCTCAAGAAGAACCTGTTTTCCCTCTTTCAGTGCATTCCAGAGATAGAGCGATACGTCGCATACGTATGGCTCAACCATCTTCTTGTATTCCATCAGCTCATTCATGATGTCTTCCGGTTTCAGAAGAGGCTTATGATAGAGATGCTCAAGTGTTACATTCTTGGTCTCGCAGATACGTACAACCTTCTCTTTCAGTGCTTCCTCATCAAAAAGCTCACTTACCTGGAAACCGATCTTTGCATATTTGTCAGAATAGAACGGAGCGATTCCGGATTTTGTGGAACCGAAAGCCTTGCCTCCAAGACGCTCCTCTTCATACTGATCGAACAGAATGTGGTAAGACATTACCATCTGTGCTCTGTTGGAGATCAGGATCTTCGGTGCCGGTACTCCACGGCCTACTACTTCGTTGTACTCCTTGAAGAATACCGGAATGTTCAGTGCAACACCGTTTCCGATGACACTTGTTGTATGTCCGTAAAACACACCTGACGGAAGTGTATGAAGTGCGAATTTACCGTAATCATTTACGATGGTGTGGCCCGCATTGGCTCCACCCTGAAATCTTACGATGATATCAGCTTTCTCAGCAAGCATATCTGTGATCTTGCCTTTACCTTCATCTCCCCAGTTTGCTCCTACTACTGCAGTTACCATAACACAGTTCCTCCTTGTGTCTTTCTCTATTATTCGGAACGGCATGTTCTCTGCCTGTAATACACAGAGACACGTCATTCCTGTCTGTGTTCATTTCTTAATGTTTATAACATCTTGGAATTATACGTTGATCTCAACCTTAACGCCAAGCAGATCCTTATGTGCATCCAGAACCGGCTGTACCACATTGGCGATAAATGCCTCTGTCTGCTCTTTGGCACGTCCTGTATATCTGGACGGATCCATGGATTTCTGAAGATCCTCAAGAGTCAGGTTAAATGCCGGATCCGCTGCGATCAGCTCAAGAAGATTGTTATCTTTACCCTCTACCTTCACGTTCTTTCCTGCTTCCATGGAAAGCTCACGGATACGCTCATGAAGCTCCTGACGGTCTCCGCCTGCCTTAACTGCATCCATCATGATATTCTCAGTTGCCATAAATGGAAGCTCAGACATCAGTCTCTTCTCGATAACCTTCGGATAAACAACCAGTCCGTCTACAACATTGAGGCAGAGATCCAGGATTCCGTCGATCGCAAGGAATCCTTCCGGAACGCTGAGACGCTTGTTTGCAGAGTCGTCCAGAGTTCTCTCAAACCACTGTGTCGCAGATGTGATCGCCGGGTTCAGTGCATCAATCATCACATATCTGGACAGGGAAGCGATTCTCTCACTTCTCATCGGATTTCTCTTATATGCCATAGCGGAAGATCCGATCTGGGATTTCTCAAATGGCTCCTCTACTTCTTTCAGATGCTGAAGAAGACGGATATCGTTGGACATCTTATGTGCACTTGCAGCGATTCCCGCAAGGATATTCAGCACACGGGTATCAACCTTTCTGGAATAGGTCTGTCCGGAAACCGGATAGCAGGATCTGAATCCCATCTTCTCTGCGATCATCGGATCGATCTTGTCGATGGTCTCCTGATCCCCGTCAAAAAGTTCCAGGAAGCTAGCCTGTGTACCGGTTGTTCCCTTGGAGCCAAGAAGCTTCATAGTGCTTAATACATACTCAAGGTCCTCAAGATCCATCAGGAATTCCTGAGTCCAGAGAGTTGCTCTCTTACCTACGGTTGTCGGCTGTGCCGGCTGGAAATGAGTAAATGCCAGAGTTGGCTGGTCCTTATACTGCGCTGCAAACTTGGAAAGCTCTGCGACCACGTTCACAAGTTTCTTGCGGACAAGTTTCAGTGCCTCTGTCATAACGATGATATCCGTATTATCTCCTACATAACAGGAGGTCGCTCCCAGATGGATGATACCTTTTGCCTTCGGGCACTGTACACCAAACGCATACACGTGAGACATTACATCATGGCGAACCTGACGCTCACGCTCCTTAGCCACATCATAGTTGATATCATCCGCATGAGCTTTCATCTCGTCAATCTGCTCCTGGGTGATGTTAAGGCCAAGCTCACGTTCCGTCTCAGCAAGTGCGATCCACAGCTTTCTCCATGTGCGGAATTTCATGTCCGGGGAAAAAATGTACTGCATCTCTTTGCTTGCGTACCGCTCTGACAGCGGGCTTACATATCTGTCTGTATTCATTATTATCCTCCTGCTTACATACATCCGGGCCGGAATGGCGAATGATCCGTTATCTGCCCGAATCTGGTTAATTCACGCCTCTTGAAATTATATAACATTGCCTCTTTAAAAGCAACCGTTTGTTACTCCATACCCTGATGGAATTTTCCCAAAAATTCCTTCATTCTGCCATTTTCGGAAGAAAATACCTCCTGCGGCGTTCCCTCCACTGCGATCACACCCTTATCCATAAAGATGATACGGTCGGAAATATCTCTTGCAAAATTCATTTCATGAGTAACAATCACCATGGTAATATGCTCCTGAGCAAGATCCTTGATAACCTTCAGGATCTCACCGGTCAGCTCCGGGTCAAGTGCAGATGTAGGTTCATCAAAAAACAGGATCTTCGGATTCATACAGAGCGCACGGGCAATGGAAACTCGCTGCTGCTGTCCTCCGGAAAGCTGAAAAGGATATGCCTTCTCCTTGTCTGCAAGGCCCATTTTCTTAAGAAGGCTTCTTGCCTGGGCGTAAACCTCATCTTTCTTTCTCTTCTGCACCTTCAGAGGTGCATCCACTATATTTTTCAGTACGGAAAAATGCGGAAACAGATTGAACTGCTGGAACACCAGTCCCACATCACCGTTTTTGATGATCTCGCCGCTGTCCGGCGTCTCAAGTCCTGTGGCACAACGCAGGATGGTTGACTTGCCGGAACCGGAAGGACCGATGATACTTAAAACTTCTCCCTCTTCCACGTCAAGAGAGATATCTTTGAGAACTTCCAGTCCGTCAAAGCTTTTTTTGATATGTTTCATTTCAAATAATTTCATATTTTATACTCTCCATTCCGGTTAGCGGTAGTAATTCATACTTTTCTCAACCTTCTGCATCACAACAGCCACGATCAGGTTGAACACATAATAAAATATCGCAGCGATCACAAATGGCATCATTGTTGTCTGTGCACTTGCGATCTGCTTGGCAATGGTAAACATCTCCGCAACTGCCACAACAAACGCAAGGGAAGTATCCTTGACCAGCGTAATGACCTCATTCGTAATAGACGGCAAAATCCTCTTAATCACCTGTGGAAGGATGATGCGGAAAAATGTCTGCACCTTATTGTATCCAAGGATCTTTGCAGCTTCATACTGTCCCACCGGCATGGATTCAATGCCGCCGCGATAGATTTCTGCAAAGTAAGCTGCATAGTTGATGGCAAATGCGATAAATACAGCGATCAGACTATATCCCATGGAAATACGGATCCCGAAGATAAAATAAGGGCCGAAATATACCACCATCAGCTGCAGCATCAGCGGCGTTCCTCTCATGATGGATATGTACCCGGATACAATGGTACGGATCACTTTGTTTCTGGACATTCTGCCAAAACAGATCAGAAGTCCCAGCGGCAGAGAAAACAGCAAGGTTATAAAAAAGATCTCAATAGAGACCAGCATTCCTCCTGCCAGCTGCTGAAGCATTACACTAAAACTCATTTTTTTCCTCCTGGTTCGGAGTATCAGTCCCATTTATCGGACTGATACCTGTAATTCCTGTAAACAACAGGAAATGAGCGTGTACGGCAGCTCTTTCTGCGCCGAAGCACCCTCATTTCCTTTTTATGCGGAAGCTTCAAAAGCTTCTGCTATGTTTCTTATTTCTACTGCTGTTGGATAGCTTAAAAAATATCTTCACAGCTTTTACTGTACCGGATCTGTACCGGATCATTTGGATTCAGAATCGGTTTCTTTCTCTGTGCTGTCTGCACTTTCTTCTGTGTCAGCTTCTGCTGAATCAGAATTCTCTGTCTTATCCTTGTCCTCGCTGATGCAGAGCATGCTCTTATCCAGTTCATACTTATCTGCAAGCTTGTCAACCTCACCGGACTCGTCAAGCTTCTTGACCTCATCCCATACGAGATCCTTCAGCTCATCATTTCCCTTCTTGAATCCGATGCCATACTGCTCGTTCTGGATCGGCTCGTCAAGGATCACATATTTATCCTTGCCTCTCTGGGAAAGCTGATAGTTAGCAACACCGATATCAACAGCAACAGCGTCTGCAGCTCCGGAATCAATATTCATAAATGCAGTGTTGTAGTCCGGATTCTCTGTAAGAGATGCAAAGCTGTCCTTCAGTTCCTTATTGTCATCGTTGTTCAATGCGTCCAGTGCAGCGGATGCAGCCTGTACCACTACGTTCTTGCCCTTAAGATCCGCAAGCTTCTCAATTTCAGAATCCTTGGCAACTACGATCACCTGCTCATTGTTGATGTATGGATCACTCCATGTATAGTCATCCTCACGTCCGTTGATAGTAAATCCATTCCATATACAGTCGATCGTTCCGGAGTTCAGCTCCATATCCTTGGAATCCCAGTTGATAGGCTTCTTAACAAGTTCCCAGCCAAGATTATCACATACTTCCTGGGCAAGGTCAAGGTCAAATCCTACATATTCTCCGTTATCATCCTTATATCCGAACGGAGGATATTCAGCATCAAATCCTACGATCAGGGTCTTATCCTCAACACCTGCCTGTACACTCACTCCTGTTACCATCATTCCTATTGTCATCGCTGCCGCCATTACTACTGCAACTGTTCTTTTCTTCATGGTCATTCTCCTTTTTTCGGTTATCTCTTTATCACATGGTCACTCTACCACGTGAAAGCGTATGGTTATAGTAACATACCCAAAAGGAGCTGTCAAGAGCAAACCTTCTGCTCTGCCAGATAATCTTTGTATTTCTTTCTGGCCGTTTTCAGATATGTTCTGGAAATTGGGATTTCCGTCTGTCCGACCACAAAACTGTTCTTCTTAAGTGAAGTTACCTTCTCCATGTTGATACAAAAGCTCTGATGACATCTCAGAAAGCTGCTGTCTGACAGCTGTCCCGAAAAATCCCCCAGCCTGGCTCTGCAGCTGATCTTTTTTCCATCGGTAAGATGAAATGTCACACTGTGAAGACTACTGGATATATATGCCAGATGATCGTGCTGCAGTGTATAAACCTGTTTCCTGTAGCGAAAATACAGCGCTCTTCCGCCTTCACGCCTGCATACCTCCAGGATATGTACCAGAACATGTTCCAGTTCTCCACTTTCAACCGGTTTGACCAGATAGTTATAGGCAAACACTTCAAATGCTTCTTTATAGAATTTTTCATTCTCTGCCACCAGCACAACCGGGATATAATGTCCTTTCAGGCGCATTGTCCGTACAGTTTCCAGACTCCTGCCCTGATCACCATCCAGCCCCAGAAATATCAGATCGCAGATCTTGTGTCCCTCTGCCAGTCCTTTCAGAAGACTCTCTCTGGTCCGATACAGAAGGAGCTCTGCATCAGGGACCAGTGTGGAAAGCTGCCTGTACAGCTTCTGTGCATCCTTTCGTATTTCATCACATATCGCGATCGTCATCACTGCCATTGCCGTGTTTTCCTCCCTCATGCTCTTTCTGATATTAACATTTTATTTTCAAAGAAAGACCTGCGCAATATGTGCTTCTAATTGTGCCTTGTTTTTTTACAAATTATTGTAATTCATGATCTGTTTTCGTATAATAATGTCATATAAGCACCAAAAGGAGTACTACTATGTCTGATTTCAGCAACAAATGCCGGGAATACCTAAAGGATACAGGAGAAAACGTTTATCAGTTATCTGCTTCTTCGGGACTTGACCGTACCTCGCTACAACGTATGATCACAGGGAAACGTCTTCCCGGTATTGATTTTGTGCGCCAGTTCTGCGATTCCCTCCGGATCAATCCTTCCCAGCGCAGGGAACTGATGGAATTATATAAAATAGAAAAAATCGGAAAAGAAATATATTACAACCGCAAATATATACAGGAGCTTCTGGGTGTTATCAGCTCCCAGCAGGTCATTTCCCGGGAGGGTTTTCTCAGGCTTCCATCCTTTCCCTTTTACCGTGGAACTTTTTCTCTTGATGTGGAAAAGAAGGTCCTGAACCTTTTTGAGGACATCCTGTCTTCCGGTTCTTCTGAAACGATCCGTACCAACCTTCCGGCCAACTGCCGGCTTCTTGTACAGATCTTTTCCCATCTTTATCCCAAATATGAGAAACTGCCACCGGTGATCCAGATCCTGCCGCTTCACCAGAACCCGTCCGCCTCACCGGATTACAACATGAATCTGGAAACCTTTCTCTGCACACTCCTTCCGATCCTGTCAGGTTTTGTGGGCTACCAGCCATATTATTACTATACTCAGACAGGCCGAGAGTTTTCCAGCTATGAACTGTTTCCTTTTTTCTTACTCACTGAAAAAAAGCTACTGCTGTTATCCTCGGATATGATGACCTGTATTTTTACTGAAAATCCGGAAGCGATCCACGCATATCAACAGGAATTCCAACGGGCTCTTGAGAATTCCAGTCAATTCTTCCTGCAGTCGGATTCTCCGGACAGGATCCTTAATATCTTTGGTTCTATCATGCAGACAAAGATCTCAACAAATTTTGCACTGGAATCTCATCCCTGCCTTGCACTGATGTCCTATGGTCCGGGCTTTATTCAGTCATTGTTTGATAACAGGGATATCGATCTTTCCGATCCGGTCTATACCCAGCTGGCAGCGGTTCTGAACCAGACTTCCTTTTCTTTTACAGAAGCTGCCTTTTCCTGCAATTATTTTACACTGAGCGGGATCCGGAAATTTGCCCGTACCGGACTCCTTGACGGACCTTATTCCTACCATCAGACCCCTCTTCCGAAAGAAGAACGAAAAAAAGCCCTCAAGCATCTTCTTGACACAGATATGGGACATGAAAAATGCAGGATCCTGAAGCCTTCCGTACTTCCTGAAACCGGGATCCATCTGGAAGTTCTGTCTGACTATTCCGTTTTTCTCTGCTTTCTTTCCGAAAAAGATACTTTTCTCTGTATCTATCTGAAAGAGACCAGTATCGGACAGGCCCTGAATGATTACCTCTGTTCCCTGTCTGAGGAAGAATCCGTATATACAAAAAAAGAAGCCCAGCAGATCCTGCTGGGACTTCTTGAACAGCTTTAAGAGCCGGTACTTCTGTGATATTCTCTTGTAAGATCCTCCAGGATCCTGTCGGTTTCTCCGGATGCGATATGCTGCTCCGGGAGACCGGCAAAGCTTTTCAGAGCCTGGTCTGTTTCCTGTCTTACTATTTCACCCGTCTTCAATTCTTCCTGTCGTTTCCTGTATTCTTCTTCACTGTGAACACTGCGGTAGGCCAGAAGATAAACCTTCATCGCTTTCTCTGAATGCTTCTCCTTCCATGCTTTCCAAAAGCAATCCAGCGCTTTATCCATCTGGAACAGGTAACTGTATGCGCATCCCTGATTATGCAGGATCCTTTCACGCATCTCTCCAGTGATTTCTTTCCCGCCATGCTCCAGAAGCTTCTGATAAACACGGAGTGCATTCACATACATCCGATTCTCCATCAGCGCATCACCTTTGCGTTTCTCCCGTATTTCTTCAGGTTCACGTTTTCTGGCTTCAATGCGCCCGTTTAAGGTCTTAAGCTCTTCATAAGCCAGATAATTGATCTCTTTAAATATCGGATACAGTACTTCTTCAAGTCCGGCCTCTCTTCCAATATAAGGTTTCAGCTTGGCCGCAAGCTTCGGAAGCTCCAGTTCTTCCTCCAGCCAGGTACAGAGCTTACTGCTGATCAATGAGCTGTCCACAAGATAAAGATTGTTATAAAGATAATAGCAGAGTTCTTCTATAGAATAGATATTGGTACTGATATTTTCGATATAAAACGGCTTCTCTGCCTTTTTTACCTGACATAAAATATATCCGCTCATGCCTGCTTCCTTTCTTCCTGCTCATCCCATCGTACCAGTTCCCTCCAGATCTTCCCACTGGAAGGATACATTTCGCCAAAGCCCAGATCCTCTACTGTGATCTCACAGTCTCTCGGCGATACGTATTTCAGCGTGAGGGAAAGCCTTGAAGTCCGATTAGGCCGCTTTGGCAGACCCTCAAGTGCCATGGCCACACGTTTCTTCTCGATTTCTTCCGGAATACTTACTACAAATACCAGTTCACTGGTATCATCCAGGATCAGCTCGCAGGATGCACTGCATTCATACCAGTTGCTGCCGCTTTCGATCAGCGAATAGTAAGCCGGAGAGCCCATCACCCGCATATCCATTCCTACGTCCGCAGTCACCAGCGAATCACTTAAATAGCGGTAACCTTTGAGTTTTTTATCCTCCAGCTTGTCCTTACCGGCTATGCAGGCTCCCTTTGCAAAAAGATTGTTTCCGTAAAAAACCTTCCGTCCCTGATGACACAGGAGCTTTACAGACTGCTGTGCCCACTGCTGGTCAAATCCTTCTCCCGTGATCTGCACACTGGAGAAGAGCTCTTTGCCGAGAGTCTTACTGATAAAACGGTAAAATTCCACATCACGGATCTCTTCTTCCGGTTCAAGCTTTGTACTGACCGGATCCTCCAGTTTTACAAGCACCGGTCTGGAAGAGCCGTTGATAGTCAGCTTCCGGAAAGTTACCGTATCGCCTGCAAAGGCATACCAACCTACACTTCGATTCCAGGTTTCCCGTTTCTGTCCCAGTGCATAATAATAAAAGCTCTCGCCATAGTCCATAAGCATATATTTCTCACGGGAAAAACCTGCAAGGCTGCAGGCCTTCTGATAATTCCGTACCTGAAGTGTACTAAGCTCCGGCGATGTGATACAAAGGCACCGGGTATTCTTTACGATATCCTGGATTCCCAGAAATTTCAGGATTCCCCTTAGAAAATGTGCCAGAAGCTCTGCCGGCTCTTTTTCCTCTCCTGCCACCTGGATCTTTTCTTCCTTCTGACAGATATCATAAATATTTCCGATCATGATCCCGCCCTTTTCCCTGGCAAAATACTCTGCTTCCAGGCCTACGCAGTAATCACCGTGATCGGTACGATAGCAGATACAGCCCGGAGCTTCGTACTGACTGGCTCCTACCTTCATGGAAAGAGAACGGGCTTCTTCTGCTTTTCTGTCATAATAACAGATCTGTGTGTATTCTTTTCCAATATCAATTCCTATGATCAAGTCACGAATTTCATTCATCTTTCCGGTTCCTTCTCTATGACAAACATTTCATTAACGTACTGTTCCTGCCGGAGATACTGTGCCAGCTTCTCCTTCACTTCCGTGTCTTTCTCCAGTTTCCTTGCACAGAGTATCTGATTGATCAGCTGATATTTGCTGGATGCCTGGTCATTACTCTGACTCATGGTCAGTATTTTTTCTTCCGTTTTGTGTACACCGGTTTCATCTTCTGTCTGGAAATAATATCGCAGGGTCTCTCCATAAAACAATGTAAATGCTCTGGCAAAAATTCCCTCATAGATATTTTTGAGCGGTTCACTTTTATAGTCCGGTACAGTTCCAAGACCTGTATCCAGGCAATAATACAGTGTGACCGAAGCCTCCGGTAAAGTATGATACTCTACAAAAGTCTTATCATCCAGCTGATACGGTCGCAGGATACTCTGATCCAGATTCCGGAAAAACTCAAATATCATTCCTTCCTTTACACAGGAAGAGAGGATTTTTTCCTCCATTTCCAGATTTTCTTCATCAGAAGTTTTTTCTTCGGAAAGCAGTTTCAGAAGAGTCAGGTCACAGATCCGGTCTCCGGGCCACTCCTTTTCTCTTCGATTTTTCAGATACTCCTTAAGTCCAGGCATCTCCGGCATTTCTTTTACAAACATTCCGTAAGACATCAGAGTCAGATACGCACCGATCACACTCTCTTTTCCGGAATGGCGGATATATGCTTTCAGGATATCCGCACCCTCTGGCCGGTAATCCCAGTTAAACATCAGAAGAGAAAGGATCCTCTCCTCCAGATTATAAGTATCCATCTCAAACCCACAGGCACTTTTCCAGATATCCAGAAGTTCATCCACAGGTCCAAACCGGAATTTCATCAGATACATGAGGATCACTTCATCATAGATTCCCTGTCGGTATACATGAGAGGAAAGTGCGATCAGCTCTTCGTCTTCCGCGCAGTCACAGCGGATGATCATACGGCTTACCAGCTTCAGGAGAGCACGCTCCTCTACTCCTTCAAATCCAAATGCTTCCACCACGCTCATAGCCTGCGGAAACAGTCCCCGCTGGATCAGGATCTCCAGAAGGGTTTTCCGGTCGACCATGGCATATTCCCGATAATCCATCATCTCCAGACAGGCATCCAGATCTTCTCCCTGCACGTGATCCCGATAATAATCCAGGATCTTTTTGCGGATCAGCCTCTTATATTCATCGGTAAACGCCGGTGAAAGGACCAGTTTCTGAAAAATTCCCAGATTCTTACGACTGATCTCCTGACCCTGACAGTAATACAAAAGCACAGCCGGTTCATCCGCCCCTTTTTCCAACACTGCCGGAACCATCTCACGATCATCAAAAAGTGGTGTCAGATTATAATCTACCGTAGCAGCATAACGTCTCTGTTTTTCATCCTGAAATACAACGGCCGCATCTTCGCTGCAGATCCTTGGGTAAGCGATCCCATGGATACACGGATAGATTTCTTCCTGTTTCATCTGTCTGTGACGAACGATCACACTGCGGACCTTCGGATCATCCGTATACAGCCGGCAGGTAAACATTCTGGAGGCGATCACCTGCGCTTTTTCGCTGTCCGATGGTTCCCGCATGAATTCCTGATAAACAGCAGCATAATTTTCATTCATCCGGCCTTCCCGTAACTTACGGAAAGCAAATTCCTCCATGCTTTCACGATAACTTTCGTATGTCTGTGGATCACGTTCCTTCCCTGCAATGATGCATGCATACAGATAGGCACGCTTGGAATCACCGAGAGTATTGTTGTTATAGGTAAAATACATCAAAAGCGGTTTCGGCAGGACTCTCCGATAAGAAGTATCCAGTGTTTCCACATAATATTCATACAGCCGTGTGATCCGGATCCCGCGGTCCACGGCAGCGGAAAACCACTGAAAATATTCCGGTTTTCTTGGATTTCCCTTCATAATATATTTACAGATAGCTTCCACGGTATCATCCGACGGAAAGGCTTCACATCCCATGGCCATAGCACGGTACAGACTTTCGTTAAAAGCTTTCTCATAACCGGAAAGATATGCCAGGCGCATGACCAGCTCTTCCGTCAGCATCTGTTCTTTTCCTGCAAAAAGGAATACCTGGGCCCAGAACCCATTGATCCGATGCAGCAGAGACATATCTGCACAAATACGGTTCCATGCTTCCAGATACAGAAAAGGACTTGTACATCCCCGCTCAAAAAGTTCCTCCATCAGAAAGATCTTTTTTGACGGAGAAAGCGTATGATCCATTTCAAATACCAGTTTCAGAAGGATAAAGCTGTCTTCCTTCTGCATCTGGAAATTCTGTACCTTGCGGAGGGCCTGTTCCTTATCCCGGTACAGCCCGGTCTGTGTACATAGATACAGATAAATCCCTGCCAGTTCCAGTTCATTGTGATGAAAGGATTTATTCTGATAACGCTCAAGGATTTCTGAAGCCTGGTCATCTTCTCCTTCCAGATGAAGAAGATAGGCTTCCAGAAGCTGATATTCCGGATATTTCAGTCCGTTTTCGCCCATACGGTCAAGCTTCTCATGAGTAGAGGCTGTCCAGGCCTGAAAATCTGTTCTTTTACAGAGATATCCCAGGTATTCCTTCATCAGAGATATCCGGTACTGTTTTTCCAGAAGATCCAGGTTCACGGCACTCTCAGTTCCTCTGGATGCAAGAACGTGATATACCAGTTTCTGGTATGGGGTTTTTACAATGATCTCGCCGTACTGATTTCCTTTTCCCAGTTTTTCCTGGCGGATCACATAGTTTATTTCACAGGTACTTCCGATAAAATCCTCTTCTGTGACCACATGCTTGCCTACCTCCAGAAAATCCCCGTTTACCTCAATATCTGCCCGCAGGTGTCCCCATCCGCTCCTGTGGATATAAAGGGATTCCTGAACAGATTCACTGACATCATAAAAACTCGCCTCTTCTCTGTTCAGACTCAATGTCACCTTTTCCTTGGCACCGGCTGCGATCAGAAATTCCTCCAGATGCTGATAGGTCACCGGCTGCTGTGACATTCCTGCATAAAGAGAACGGATCTTCTCACTCTGATCACTCAGGATCAGAGAAAAATGTCGTTCTGTAAAGATCCGGTAAGCCTCATGGAAATCTTCCCTTGCAATGTGCAGAAATTCTTCCAGAGAAGATACCTTTCTGCCTGCACTCTTCACCTCTTCCGTCTGTACCTGTACAGTGAACGGCAGCTTATATTCTCCGATACTGGTAGTAAAACACAGCCAGCCTTCAAAGCTCTCTCCCGGCTTCATTCCCTCTGCATCTACCCCATAAGGCATGCGCACTGTGGTTCCGGAAAAGCGGTCAAATCCGGGCACCAGTCTCCGGTCAGATGAAGTCACAAAGCCACTGATCCTGCGGTTGTCATCGGTACCGAAATAAATCTCATCCTTTGTAGTCTCTCCTGCCTTCAGCGTAGCGAAAATACGGTCCTGTGAAAACAGAAGCTCAGGCTGTTCATAAATAAATTTTCCGTTAAGAAGCTGTTCTATCCTCTTTTTCAAAATATATACTCCTCATCAATATACACTGATTGTTGTCACTCGTATTTTATGATTATACACCAGATCAGAATGTGGCGCAACAGGTGTTCGCCTCTGTCCTTTTTATAAAGTTTCTGTTGGAAAAGCACGAAAAGCACGTCCGGCTCATAAGCTATAAGGAAATCCCCTTTGAGGTGAACCCTTGAAAACCTTTCTGAAACCGCTTTCTTTTGCGGAAGAGCAGTTCTATCTTCTGCAGCTCCAAAGGGGCGATCCGGAAGCAAAAAATATCCTTATCGAACACAATCTCCGCCTCGTAGCACATGTTGCAAAAAAATATCAGGGATGTGACGAGGATCAGGATGATCTGATCTCCATAGGCACCATAGGTCTGATCAAAGCCATTTCCACCTTTGATCCCAGCCGGACTTCCAAGCTTTCCACTTATGCTGCACGGTGCATTGACAATGAGCTTCTCATGATGTTCCGTGCCCGCAGGAAACGTTCCAGAGAAGTTTCTCTCTATGAACCCATCGGCACAGACCGGGAAGGCAACGAGATCAGCCTTCTCGATATCATTGAAAGTCCACCCGTTGATGTTGTGGATGATTGTTTCAAAAGGGACAGCATTTCCTATCTTCTCCGTTATATCCGGACAGTACTCTCCCCAAAGGAATACCAGGTAATCTGCTGCCGCTACGGTTTGAATGGTCAGGAGCCACTGACCCAGCGAGAGATTGCTGAAAATCTCTCCATCAGCCGCTCCTATGTATCCCGTATCGAAAAGAACGCTCTTCGAAAACTCCGTACTCTTTTTCCTGAAAATCAGTAAAGGGGAGAACGTTCTTTTCGTTCTCCCCTTTACTCTCTTATCCACCCTTTCGGATCATTCACCTCTTCGGAGAATATCAAATACCTCCGGCATCTCAGTCAGTTTCACATAGATCCTCTGCTGAGCATGTGGTGCACTCTCCATAGCTTCGCCCTCTTCATTATAAATGGCTTCCACTGTGACCGGAATATTCCTTCCGTCCGGTTTCATGATCTCGATGGTCTCTCCTACAGAAAACTTGTTTCTCTGTGTCAGTCTTGCCAGACCTCTCTCATCGATTTCTTCTGCAAATCCAAGATATGTGTATTCTCTTACATATGTGTTGCTGTCATAGATCTGGGTATTCTCATCCGGCTTTCCGTAGAAAAATCCGGTGGTAAACTGACGGTAGGTACAATTTGAGATCTGCTCCTGATACCACGGCATATTTGCATGATATTTTTCCGGACTTTCCATACAGTCGTCAATGGCTTTGCGGTAGGTTCTTGCCACTGTTGCCACATAAAGAGCTGTTTTCATACGTCCTTCGATCTTCAGGCTGTCAATACCGCTTGTAAGGATATCTTCCATATGTTCTACCATACAAAGATCCTTGGAATTAAAAATAAAAGTTCCTCTCTCATTTTCAAATACCGGCATATATTCTCCCGGACGCTTCTCCTCCACAACAGAATATTTCCATCTGCAAGGATGGGTACAGGCTCCCTGATTGGCATCTCTTCCTGCCATAAAGTTACTGAGAAGACATCTTCCGGAATAGGAAATGCACATGGCACCGTGAATAAACGTTTCAATCTCCATATCCTCCGGAATATGTGCCCGGATCTCCCGGATCTCTTCCAGAGAAAGCTCTCTTGCACTTACCACACGTTTGGCACCAAGGTTATACCAGAAACGGTAAGTCTCATAATTGGTATTATTTGCCTGTGTACTGATGTGACGCTCGATCTCCGGGCAGATTTCCTTTGCATACATAAAGATTCCCGGATCTGCGATGATCAGTGCGTCCGGTCCGATCTCCTTCAGTTCCTGAAGATATTCCCTTACACCCTCAAGATCACGGTTATGCGCCAGGATGTTTACTGTCACATAAACCTTTACACCATGGGAATGGGCAAATGCGATTCCCTCACACATATCTTCTTTTGAAAAATTCTTAGCCTTTGCACGAAGTCCAAAAGCTTCTCCGCCGATGTAAACAGCATCTGCACCATATATGACGGCAACCTTTAAAACCTCAAGGCTGCTCGCCGGAACCAATAGTTCTGGTCGTTTCATAAACCTGTTCTCCTGTTTTTACACTTACAGCCGCTCCGTCTCCAAGAGGAAGCACCGATGTACGAAGCACCGGACTGTGAGTCAGCTGCCAGAGATATTCTCTCATTCTTTTATAGATTGTACGGTTACGCCGTTCCACAAGATAATGAGATTCAATAATATCCCCTTCCTGCAGCACGTTGTCAGATACCAGCACGCTTCCCTCTTTCATCAGTCTCAGCACGTCAGGAAGCCAGTGGATATACTGGCCCTTAGCTGCGTCCATGAAGATCATATCAAAGGTTCCGGTAAGATTCTTCAGGATCTCTCCGGCATCTCCCTCCAGAAGCGTGATCTGTGACTCTCTTCCTGCGCGCCTGAAATTATCCTTTGCGACAGGAATTCTTTTTTCATAATTCTCTATGGTAACAATTTCCATATCTTCCGGCCCATACTCACACATAAGAAGTGTGGAGAAGCCTACGGCAGTCCCCACCTCCAAAATGCGCTTCGGTTGTTTCAGTGCCAGAAGCATCCTCATAAAGCTCTGCATATCTCTCCGGATGATCGGCACCCGGTCTGCAAGTGCCTTTGTCTCCAACTCCTGCAGAAATGGAGTATTCCCCATATCCAGTGAATTGATATAGGTCTGCATGCGTTCTTCTACGATCACTGGCTGTTCGATCCTTCCTTGCTCTCTTCTCCTGACAGCACTGCAATGATCCTGGTCGGTGTATAAGCTGTACTGAGAAGGTATGTACCTGCTTTGATCTGTCCGTGATACGCGGACATTCTTTCCTGTATGGTAAATGCAAGCGCATCCTTGATAAGACCCTTCTGCTCCAGTGTCTTGCCTACTTTATATGCAGAGGCACCTTCTTTTATGACTACCGTGACCTGCTGTCCCTCTCCCGGGCTCATAGCCTGCTGGTTAAACACATCGTAGCCAAACTGATATGCTGATTTTCCAACCCAGATCAGAAATACGATAATAAAGATATATACAGCGGTTTTAAATACCCCTCCAGCCAGAAAAACGCCGGCCCTGCCAACCTTGTCTCTTGTGTCTGCCATAGTCTTTCCTCCTATAAGTCAGGAATCTGTATGTCGATTCCGTCCACCAGCGTCCTGCATATCCGCTGCATCAGTCTGCACAGCGCAAGCTCTGCGTCGAGATAGGCATTTACTTTCAGGTTCTGTCTCAGACTTGCAGACTCCTGATTGAGCTGTTCCGCAATATGGAACAGCTCATCCTTGTCTGAATGATTCTGCAGTCTGAAATTATCTCCACGGAATCTCATCACTCTGGCTTTCAGCTCAGGATCCCCTTCAAGCTGGGCTGCCTGTTTCTGATATTCCTGATATTCATCGCTTCTGTGCACAGCATCGAGAAGCTTCTCGATCTCCATGCTGATCTCATCCATGAACCTACGCCTCCATAATGATAGGCAGGATCATAGGATTTCTCTTGGTCCGTTTCCACAGATACTCTCCAAGGGCATCCTTGACCTCGGTTTTGATCTTGCCCCAGTCCGTGATATTGTTCTCCAGGCAGGAATCCAGTGCAGTTTCCACAACCTGTCTGGCATGCTCCATAAGATCCTCAGATTCTCTTACATACACAAAACCTCTGGAAACGATATCCGGACCTGCGAGAACTACATTACTGTGGCGCTCCAGTGTCATAACTACGATCATGATTCCATCTTCAGACAGGTGCTGACGGTCACGGAGTACGATATTTCCCACATCGCCAACGCCAAGTCCGTCTACGAAGATCGCACCTGTATGAACGCTTCCTGTCACCTTGGCATCCTGTCCGTCCAACTCCAGAACATTTCCGGAAGAAAGGATAAAAATATTCTCCTTCGGGATTCCCAGATCTTCCACAATGTGTTTCTGTGCAGTCAGATGACGGTACTCACCATGGATTGGAATGGCATATTTCGGTTTTACGAGGGAGTAGATCAGCTTGATCTCCTCCTGGCAGGCATGTCCGGAAACATGGACATCCTGGAAAATAACCTTGGCTCCCTTCATAGACAGTTCGTTGATGACCTTGGAAACTGCCTTTTCATTTCCGGGGATCGGATTGGAGCTGAAAATGATGGTATCGTTAGGCTTGATCGTGATCTTTTTATGGATATTGGCTGCCATACGGGAAAGTGCCGCCATGGACTCACCCTGACTTCCGGTTGTGATCAGAACCACCTTGTCGTCCGGATAATTCTTCACCTGATCGATCTCGATCAGTGTGTTCTCCGGGATCTGCAGATAGCCAAGCTCTGACGCTACGGAAATAACATTGACCATACTGCGGCCTTCCACAGCAACCTTTCTTCCGAACCGGTATGCAGTGTTAATGATCTGCTGCACACGATCCACGTTGGATGCAAAGGTTGCAATGATGATCCTGGATGTACGGTACTCATTAAAAAGATTATCAAATACATGTCCCACTGTACGCTCGGACATTGTAAATCCCGGTCTCTCTGCATTGGTACTCTCACACATCAGTGCAAGCACACCCTTTTTACCGATCTCTGCAAAACGCTGCAGATCGATGGCATCTCCAAATACCGGTGTATAATCAACTTTAAAGTCTCCTGTGTGTATCACGATTCCCACCGGTGAATAAATAGCAAGTGCGGATGCATCCTGGATACTGTGATTCGTTTTGATAAATTCCACAGCGAAATCCCCAAGATTGATCACCTGCCCGTGTTTTACCTCTTTCAATTTGGTAGAACGCATAAGGTTATGCTCTTTCAGTTTGTTGCGGATCAGTCCCAGTGTCAGCTTGGTAGCATAGATCGGAACATTGATCTCTTTCAACACATACGGAAGAGCTCCGATATGATCCTCATGTCCATGAGTGATCACAAATCCCTTCACCTTGGAAATATTTTCCTTAAGGTATGTTACATCCGGAATGACCAGATCGATTCCCAACATATCGTCCTCAGGGAAAGAAAGACCACAGTCTACAACTACAATACTGTCGCCATACTCAAAAGCGGTAATGTTCATTCCGATCTGCTCCAGACCGCCAAGTGGTATGATCTTAAGCTTGGATGTTGTTCTGCGGCCGGTTTTCCGACCGGATGGCCTGCCGCCGGTCTTTGCCGGTTTCTGTGTGTTTCTGCTGTTTTTTACAACGCCACCGGCTGCTGTTTTCTTTGCTGTTGGCCGGAAAGGCTTATCCTGACGGTTTTTGCTGCCACCACGATACTGTCTTGTTCTTGATCCGGCATTCTTTTGTCTTGCTGCGGTTCTTCTGGTACCGCCTGCGGAAACTTGTACTCTGCTCTCCGCATTTTTGTTGTCATCGTTGTTCTCGCTTTTCAAAAATCGCTCCTCCATTCAAAATTCACGTCATCCAGCATCTGCTGAAAAACTGCATATACAGCCTGAAGTTCGTCATCATCCTCGACCATCTCATAACAGGCTTCTGTGCTTCCCGGAGCTGAAATATCCTTCAGAATATATGCGTCTGCTTCCTCATCCTGTGAATCGGACACCAAAAGATAAGTCACACCCGCAATATTGGTCTGCTCCTCTACGTAAAACTCAGCAGCTGTGCCGTCGTCTGACTGAAATATTATTTTTTCCATATTTAATTCTTCCTTATCCGTTCTTGTCAAGCGGATATTCACAATCCGCATTTGCTACCTGATCCGCTCAAAATATCTATTTGCGTTTCCGATCATTCTTCCACGCCTTCCTGCTGCTCTCTTCTGTATGCGGCAGCATCCAGATATCCCTGCAGGATAAAGACTGCTGCTACCTGATCCAGATACTGTTTACGGTCTTCCTTATGCACACCGGTCTCCTCCAGAGTACGGTCTGCCGCCATGGTAGTCAGTCTCTCATCCCACATAACAACAGGCAGACCCGTACGTTTCTCCAGCATTTCCTTAAACTCCAGAGATTTCTCGGCCCGCTCTCCTACTGTATTGTTCATATTTTTCGGGTATCCCAGAACGATCTCCGTAACCTGATACTCCGAAATGATCTCTTCAATACGTGCCAGAGTACGACGAAGCTTGTTTTCCTGCTTGCGCCATACGGTTTCCACACCTTGGGCTGTCAGGCCAAGGGGATCGCTCACTGCAACCCCAACGGTCTTCGAGCCATAGTCCAGTCCCAGTACTCTCATATTACCGTTCCCAGGACTTATTCTTGATATACTCGGTGAGAAGCTCCTCTACCAGCTCATCACGCTCCACCTTCATGATCATGCTTCTCGCACCCTTGTGGCTTGTGATGTAGGTCGGGTCTCCGGACATAATATATCCTACGATCTGATTCACCGGATTGTAGCCCTTCTCATCCATTGCATTGTACACCAGATCCAGGACTTCTTTTACCTGAAGCTCCTGATCCGGTTTTGTTCTGAAATACTGTGTATTTCCCAGATTATTCTCTGCCATTGTCTCTCACGTCCTTAAAATATATTCTTTTTTATTTTAATATAAATTTACATAAATTACAATCTTAAATTTAACGAGGATTGCGAATACAAACTGTCAACGTTACTGTTCACTCCGTTCTCAGTAACACGCTTCACAAAATATTACCAGTGAATAAACAACCTTTCAACATACGATCCCGTTCTTCACTCCACGGCTTCACCGGTCATGATATGCTCTTCAAGAAAGCCTTCTGCCTTTACGATTACGATATCATTTACGCCATAAGCTTCCGATTTCGGTACAGCAGTTTTTATATACTCCCGGCTGTGTCCCAGATACCAGGTCCGTCCATCCTTTGTATACTCTTCCTCGATCAGTACCTCCAGGTTTTTGCCAAGCATGGATTTCTCATAATCCCCTGCATGACGATGATGCAGCTCGATCATCTTCTCACTGCGGAAGGATTTCTCCGCCTCTGTCAGCTGTCCGTCCATGGCAGCCGCCTTTGTTCCCTGTCTTCTGGAATATTTGAAGATATGAGTCTCATAAAAACGGATGCTGTCCACAAAATCATAGGATTTCCGGAATTCTTCCTCCGATTCCTGCGGAAAGCCTACGATCACATCCGTTGTCAGTGCCGGATTTCCATACACTTCTCTTAAAAGCTCACAGCGCTCTCTGTATTCCCCGCTTCTATATCTGCGGTTCATCCTCTCCAGGGTCTCATCACAGCCACTCTGCAGGGAAAGATGGAAATGCGGGCATACCTTCGGCAGCGCCGCGATCCCTTCCGCAAATTCTCTTGTAACGATTCCCGGTTCCAGCGATCCCAGACGGATACGCCTGATCCCTTCGATCTCATGCACAGCACGGATCAGAGAAAGCAGTGTCTCTTTTTTCTCCTCCGGGAAATCCACTCCATAGGAGCTTAAATGGATTCCTGTAAGGACCACTTCCTTATACCCTTTTTCCGCAAGTGCACGGACCTCCTTCAGCACACTTTCAATATTCCGGCTTCTGACACGGCCTCTTGCATAGGGAATGATACAGTACGTACAGAACTGATTGCATCCGTCCTGAACCTTGATATATGCCCTTACATGTTCTGCTGTATGATCAATGGAAAGTTCCTCATACTCTTTTGTCTGATTGATCTTGATCACATGGGAACCATGGCCCGGTTTGTTTTCCGCATATTCGGCCAGTGCCTCCACAATATTGATCTTCTGGTTATTTCCCAGAACAAGATCAATGGCTTCGTCTTTTTCCAGTTTCTCGCCACCGGTCTGTACATAACAGCCCGTTGCCACCACGATCGCTTCCGGATTCATTTTTTTTGCTTTGTGGAGCATCTGTCTTGATTTTCTGTCTGCAATATTGGTTACTGTGCAGGTATTGATCACATAAATATCCGCTCCCGGCTCAAAAGGCACGATCTCATATCCCGCCTCCTCCAGAAGCTGCTGCATGGCCTCGATCTCATAGGCATTTACTTTGCAGCCCAGGTTGTGTAATGCAACTTTATTTCCCATTTTTCCTCACTTTTTTTACACTTTAACTAATTATTAAAACAATTTTTATCTCTTTTCACCTTGACTTTTTGGGTACTGACAGGTAAGATGAAAGCTGTAAAACAACAAAAATTTATCAAGGGAGGTTATTATAATGAAAACAGCTAAAATCTCACTGAATTCCATCGATAAGGTGAAAGCATTCGTAAACGAGATCAGCAAATTCGACTGCGATTTTGATTTAGTATCCGGAAGATATGTGATCGATGCAAAATCCATCATGGGTATCTTCAGCCTGGATCTTTCCAAGCCGATCGACCTCAACATCCATGCAGATGGCGCTGCTCTGGATAACGTAATGCAGATTATTTCCAAATATACAATCGACTAATCTATACTGTATATTTGAGAGGAACTGTATCGGATACAGTTCCTCTTTTTTCATGCTTTCAGAATCCTTCTGTTCTCAATGAACTCCCTTTTCCTGATATATCGGTAATTCCAGGGAACCTCTGCAGCGAGGTTCCCTGTTTGTTTTTTCTTATCTAAAAACGGATCACTGAATTTCAATGATCTCTGTGGTATTCAGAGCCGTTTCCATAAGCTCATCGATCTTCTCAGAAAGCTTCTGCTCAGAACGGCGGATCACCTTAAGATTCGGCTTTGTTACAGGATGTTTCGCTACAAAGATGGTACAGCAATCCTCAAACGGCTGAATAGAAGTCTCAAAGGTATCGATCTTTCTGGAAATACGGACGATCTCCTCTTTATCAAAGCCAATCACCGGACGATATACCGGAAGTGTGCAGACCTCATTTGTAGAAGCAAGGCTCTGTAAGGTCTGGCTTGCAACCTGTCCGATGCTCTCACCTGTGATAAGTCCGAGACAACGGTCTTTTTTAGCGAAATGCTCGGCAATACGCATCATATATCTTCTCATGATAATAGTAAGCTCATCATGAGGACACTGATCATAAATATAAAGCTGTATATCTGTAAAGTTAACTACATGGAGACGGATCGGTCCGCTGTATTTGGCTACCAGGCGGGCAAGATCCACTACCTTCTGTTTTGCGCGCTCACTGGTGTAGGGCGGTGCATGGAAATATACCGCATCGATCTTGACACCACGTTTTGCGATCATATAGCCGGCAACCGGACTGTCGATCCCACCGGAAAGAAGAAGCATGGCTTTTCCGTTTGTTCCGATGGGCATTCCGCCTGCGCCCGGAATGGTCTGGGAATATACGTAAATCTTGTCACGGATCTCAACAGAAAGATCCAGCTCCGGATGATGAACATCTACACTTGCCTCCGGGAACGCATCCAGGATACGTCCGCCAAGCTCAGCGCTGACTTCCATGGAGCTGATCGGATAGGATTTCTTTGCGCGGCGTGTCCAGACCTTGAAGCTTCCGTTAAAATCCGGATGCCACTGCTTCATATAACCCACAACATCTTCGGCAAGCTTCTCAAATCCCTGTTCTTCATAGATCATAACCGGGCAGATGCCTACAATACCGAATACATGCTGCAGCGCATCTACAGCCTCATCGTAATCATAATTCTCCGGGCAGAATACATAAACTCTTCCCTGCTCTTTTTTTACCTCAAAATCTCCCTCGATCTTGGAGAGTGCGATCTCCATCTGATGTACGAGAGCATCTTCAAAACGATAGCGGTTTTTTCCCTTAAGGGCAATTTCCGCATATTTGATCAGAAATGCATGTACTAACATAAAAATCCCTTTCTTCTGTATTCTCTATCGACGTGCATACTTGCGCAGCATCGGAATTGTTTTTCCCAGTGCTTCCAGGCAGTAATCTACCTCTTCAAAGGTATTTTCCTCACAGAAGCTGATGCGGACGGTGCTTTCCACATCGGCTCTGCTCAAGCCTATAGCTGTCAGTGTTGCACTTGGTTTTCTCTTATGACTGGAGCATGCACTTCCTGCGGAAATATATACTCCGAATTCTTCCAGCGTATGGAGAAGAACCTCACTCCGTACTCCGTGGAAGGTTACACTCATAATGTGTGGCGCTCCCTCCATTAACGGCATTCCGTTGACAGTGATATCGCCAAGCTTTGAAAGTCCCTCTGCCATCCGCTCCTTCAGAGCATAGAGGTGCTGTATCTTTTTATCAAAATCTGTGTATACCATATCTGCGGCAACGCCAAGGCCTGCGATCCCCGGCACATTGTCTGTTCCGGAACGCATACCGTTCTGCTGTCCGCCGCCAAGGATCTGCGGCTGTACTCTTACTTTTTCGTTAATATAGAGAAAGCCTACGCCCTTTGGTCCATGGATCTTGTGGCTGCTCACAGAAAGAAGATCGATCCCCAGCTTTTTCGGATAGATACGATACTTTCCGAATGCCTGGATGGCATCTACATGAAAAAGTGCTTTCGGACTTTTTTCATGGACAAGCTTTCCGATCTCTTCTACCGGCATCACAGCTCCCACTTCATTGTTCACATACATCACAGACACCAGGATCGTATCCGGGCGCAGAGCTGCTTCCAGTGCATCCAGTTTCACAACTCCCTGATGATCAACAGGAAGAGTGGTCACCTCATAGCCCTGTTCCTTCAGATAAGCAAAAGGCTGGGCCACTGCTGCATGCTCTACTGCAGTTGTGATGATATGGTTTCCCATACGCTTATTGGCTTCCACACCACCGATGATAGCAAGGTTATCCGATTCTGTTCCACCGGAGGTAAAAAGAATCTCTTTTTCATTCACTTTCAGTAATTTTGCAAGGGTCTGAGCGCTTTTGCGGACGTAATTCTCCGCTTCCATTCCCTTTTTATGCATGGCAGAAGGATTTCCGAAATCTTCTGTCATGGTTTTGCAGACAATATCCTTTACTTCATCGAAGCATCTCGTTGTCGCGGAATTGTCAAAATATGCTTCCATAATTTATTCATCCTCCAGTTGAAACATCAGAACAGAAAGTACTGCGAGTCCCGCAGTTTCTGTCCGTAAAATCCGGTGTCCCAGGGTGATGGGTTTCGCACCGGCTTCCATGGCATCTGCCACTTCCTGCTCTTCAAAACCACCCTCAGGGCCGATAAAGACACCGATGCTTTTTCCCGGTTCGATCGACCGGATCAGTTCTTTCGTCTCTTTCATTCCCTTTGCAAGCTCATAAGGGATCAATAGAACGTCCAGTTCTTTTGCATAGACAAGGGCTTCTTTAAAGGTCATCACAGAATGTACCTCCGGCACCAGCATACGCTTGGACTGTTTTGCCGCACTTTCTGCGATCTGCTGCCAGCGGGATACTTTTTTTTCTGCTTTTTTGTTATCCAGTTTTACCACGCAGCGCCTGGTTGAAACAGGAACTACGGAATATGCTCCAAGCTCTACTGCCTTCTGGATGATCAGCTCCATCTTATCAGCCTTCGGCAGTCCCTGAAAAAGATAAATACGGTTCTGCAGCTCATAATCCGGCTCCTGTACATAGAGGATATGAAGCAGGACTTCATCCTCCCCTGCGTTTTCGATCACACAGTGATATTCTTTTTCCTTATCGCTGATCCAGAGCTCCTCGTCTTTTTTCATGCGGAGCACATTGACAATATGATTGACATCATTTCCTGTGATACGGATCTCATGTCTGTCCCTGTCGATCTGATGAGGTTCCACAAAAAATCGCTGCATGAGATCAGTCCTTTCTTGCTGTCACAGATACCCACTCGCCCTGATGAGTCACCTCAACAAGCGTCAGTCCGGCGTCTTTTACAGCCTTCACTACGACATCCTCCTTTACATCCAAGATGCCTGATGTAATGTAGTAAGCGCCTTTTTTCATCTGTGCAACGATCACCGGAGTCAGCGGTACCAGAACATCTGCCAGGATATTTGCAGTTACGATATCATATTTCTCATATCCGACCTGTTCCTGAACTTCTTTGTCATCGATGATGTTTCCGATCATCATGTCAAAGGATTTCTCCTCGATCTGGTTGGCCTCCTTGTTCTCAGCCACTGCCGGAACTGCACAGGGATCAAGATCTGTACCAACCACATGACCTGCACCAAGCTTCAGTGCAACGATCCCCAGGATTCCACTTCCGGTTCCCACATCAAGGATCTCCATTCCCGGCTTCACAAATTTCTTCAGCTGACGGATCACAAGCTGTGTGGTCTCATGCATTCCTGTACCAAAGGCAGTTCCTGGATCAATGTGGAGGATCATCTTGTCCTTATCTTCTGCCTTCACTTCTTCCCAGGACGGTACGATCAGAATGTCGTCTACATAGAACTGATGGAAGTACTGTTTCCAGTTATTGATCCAGTCCTTGTCCTCTGTCTGGGATTCTGTGATGGTTGCCTCTCCGATATCCACAAAGCTTCTCAGATCCTCCAGTGCAGTCTTCACATCTTTCAGGATTGCCTCGGTATCCGCATCCTCTTCCAGATAGAAGTTCAGATATGCGATCCCGTCATCTGCTGGTCCTTCCGGCATGATATCCACGAACATCTGCGCTTTGTCCTCATCAGTCAGCGGCTGTTTATCCTGGATTTCCACACCTTCAATTCCCACCTCGGCAAGTGTACAGATCACAATATCCTCTGCCTCTGTTTTTGTCTTAAGTGTAAAACGGTTCCATTTCATATTTCTATATCTCCTTATGCTGTATACACATTTACGGATTTCTTTTCCTGTCTGTTGCCTGTTTTCCTGAAAACGGGCACTTCTTTTAATATACACGAATACAGAAAAAAAAGAAAGAGGCTTTTTGCGCCTCTTTCCTGTTTTATGTTCATTTATTCCTCAAACATTTCCTTTACTTTCTCACGGAAACCTTTTTTCTTCTTTTCTGTTTTTTCAGATTTTTCGGAAGTCTCGGCTGTACTGTCTGCTGCCGGACGGTTGCCGCATGCCGCATCAAAAGCCTCCAAAGCTTTCTTTGCCTCCTCATTAAGGTTAGTCGGAGTCTGGACTACCAGTGTTACATAGTGGTCACCACGAACGTTCTTGTTACGTAATGACGGAACACCTTTGCCCTTCAGGCGGATTCTTGTATCCGTCTGTGTTCCCGGTTTCACCTCATAGGAAACCTCACCGTCAACGGTATTAATACGCATCTCACCGCCGAGTGCAGCCTGTGCAAATGTGATCGGAGCTGTTGAAAAGATATTCATATCCTGTCTCTGGAAGATCGGATGACGGGCTACATTTACCTCCACCAGCAGATCTCCTCTCGGTCCGCCGTTGGTTCCCGGCTCACCTTTTTCACGGATACGGATGCACTGGCCATTGTCGATACCGGCCGGTACAGATACCTGGATCTTCTTTCTGGAAGAAGTATATCCGGTTCCACGGCAGGCACTGCATTTATCCTTGATCACCTTACCGGTTCCATTACAGTCCGGACAGGTCTGAACATTACGTACCATACCAAACATGGACTGCTGAGTGTAAACGATCTGACCCTGGCCTTTACATTTCGGACATGTGACCGGTGATGTTCCCGGTTTCGCTCCGGTTCCGTGACATGTGGTACACTCATCCTTCAGAACGATCTCCAGCTCTTTCTCGCATCCGAAAACCGCTTCCTCAAAAGTAATGTTCACACGTGCACGAAGGTTGGCACCCTTCATCGGTCCATTGTTGGCCCGTCTGGTTCTGCCTCCGCCGCCGAACAGGTCTCCGAAGATATCTCCGAAGATGTCTCCCATATCCGCACCGTTGAAGTCGAATCCACCAAAGCCGCCGGCACCGCCTCCGCCGCCGTTTTCGAATGCTGCATGACCAAACTGATCATACTGTCTTCTCTTGTCGGCATCACTTAAAACGGAGTAAGCCTCTGTCGCCTCTTTGAACTTCGCCTCAGCCTCTTTATCACCCGGATTTACATCCGGGTGATATTTCTTGGCCAGCTTACGATATGCTTTTTTTAATGTTGCGTCGTCGGCGTTTTTATCCACACCTAAGACTTCATAATAATCTCTTTTATCAGCCATTGTAATTATTTCCTACTTGTCTTAGACTTCCTTGTAATCAGCATCTACAACATCATCGCCGTATCCTGCTTCATTTCCGCCCTGGGCACCAGCGTTTCCGCCCATGTTGCCCATATCCGGTCCAGGACCAGCCTGACCCTGAGCTCCCTGAGTCTGCTCATACATCTTGGAGAACAGTTTCTGAGCGCTCTCCATCATCTTCTCCTGTGCAGCCTTGATATCTGCAACCTGAGAATCAGTAAGCTCCTGAGCATTTGCTGTCTGTGCAAGAAGATCTTTCAGTGCATTGAGGTCAGCCTCAACACTTGCTTTATCGTTTGCGTCAAGCTTGTCGCCAGCTTCCTTCAGAGCATTCTCAACCTGGAATACCATGGAGTCTGCATTGTTTCTTGTGTCGATCGCCTCTTTACGTTTCTTATCCTGAGCCTCGAACTCAGCTGCTTCTTTGACAGCTTTGTCGATATCGGAATCGGACATGTTAGAACCAGCTGTGATTGTGATGTGCTGCTCTTTACCTGTTCCAAGGTCTTTAGCGGATACATTAACGATACCGTTGGCATCAATATCAAATGTTACCTCGATCTGCGGAACACCACGACGTGCTGGCGGGATTCCATCCAGACGGAACTGACCGAGGGATTTGTTGTCTTTCGCGAACTGACGCTCACCCTGTACAACGTTGATATCTACAGCTGTCTGGTTATCTGCTGCTGTAGAGAAGATCTGGCTCTTCTTTGTAGGAATTGTAGTATTTCTCTCGATCAGACGAGTTGCGATACCACCCATTGTCTCGATGGACAGTGACAGTGGAGTAACATCCAGAAGAAGGATATCACCGGCACCTGCATCACCTGCAAGTTTACCACCCTGTACGGAAGCACCAAGTGCAACACACTCATCCGGGTTCAGGTTCTTGCTCGGCTCTTTGCCTGTTAACTGTCTTACCTTATCCTGTACAGCCGGGATACGGGAAGAACCACCAACCAGAAGTACCTGGCCAAGCTCAGAAGCTGTGATACCTGCATCAGACAGTGCACGGCGAACCGGCTCTGCTGTCATCTCTACAAGATCATGTGTCAGCTCATCAAATTTAGCTCTTGTAAGGTTCATATCGAAATGCTTCGGTCCCTCAGCAGTTGCTGTGATGAACGGAAGGTTGATGTTTGTTGTTGTTGCGGAAGAAAGCTCTTTCTTAGCTTTCTCAGCTGCCTCTTTCAGTCTCTGAAGAGCCATCTTATCGTTGCTTAAGTCTACGCCCTCTGTTCTCTTGAACTCGGAAAGCATGTAATCTGTAACTTTCTTATCAAAGTCATCTCCACCAAGACGGTTGTTACCAGCTGTGGAAAGAACCTCGATAACGCCATCACCAATCTCGATCACAGATACATCAAATGTACCACCGCCAAGGTCGTATACCATGATCTTCTGCTCTTTCTCATTGTCAAGACCATATGCAAGAGCTGCTGCTGTAGGCTCGTTGATGATACGTTTTACATCAAGACCTGCGATCTTACCTGCATCTTTGGTAGCCTGACGCTGAGCATCGTTGAAGTAAGCCGGAACTGTGATAACTGCCTCTGTTACTTTCTCACCAAGATATGCCTCTGCATCCTTTTTCAGTTTCTGAAGGATCATTGCGGAGATCTCCTGTGGAGAATATTTCTTGTCATCGATGGTTACACGGTAATCGGTACCCATCTCTCTTTTGATAGAGGAGATCGTTCTGTCTGCATTTGTAACTGCCTGACGTTTTGCAGGCTCACCTACCAGACGCTCTCCTGTTTTTGTGAATGCTACAACGGATGGTGTTGTTCTTGCGCCTTCTGTATTTGCGATAACTGTCGGCTGTCCACCTTCCATTACGGCTACACAGCTGTTTGTTGTACCTAAGTCAATACCAATAATCTTTCCCATGATTTTTTCCTCCTGTTTTAGTCTGTATCTGTTAAAATAAAGTTTGTTGTCAGTTAGTTCGCAACCTTCACCATACTGTGGCGTACTACGAAATCCTTGTAGGTGTAACCCTTCTGGAATTCTTCCACCACGATGTTCTCTCCAACCTCTTCATCCTCCACATGCATCACTGCATTATGGAAATCCGGGTTGAATTCCTTTCCCACTGCTTCGATCGGCTTCACGCCAAGCTCATCCAGTGTTGTGGTAAGCTGCTTGTAGATCATTTTCATTCCATCTGCAAAAGCATCGCCTTCCTGTGCCTGTGCAAGACCTCTTTCAAAGTTATCCACAACCGGCAGGATCTTTTCAACGATCTCTTTTGCTCCGATGATGTACATACTGGATTTTTCTTTTTCCGTTCTTTTACGGAAATTATCAAATTCAGCCATGGTACGCTTCAGGCGATCGGTAAGTTCCTCCACCTTCTGCTCAGATTTATCTTTTTTCTTCTTTCCGAAGAAGGAAGTTTTTGATTTTTCTTCTTTTTTATCCTCTGAGGCAGCTTCTTCGCCTGGAGTATTGTTTTCTTCCTCCGGCAGATCTTCTCCCTCCGGTGTCAGGTTTTCTTCTTCCTGATCTCCGTCAGTTACGGGGATTTCCTTCTCCGCTTCCTGCTCTTCGGATGTTTTCTTTGTTTCCTCCGACACTTTTTTTCTACCGCCTTTCTAAGTTTTCTTCTTTTTCAAAACGTCATCCAGATGATTCTTCAGTTCCTTCAGACTGTCCACTACATTCTCATAATCCATTCGTTTGGGACCGATGATCCCGATGGTTCCGTACATTCCGTCTCCCAGTTCATATCTGGCAGTTACAATGCTGCAGTCCTTCATGGTCTGGATTGGCATCTCATCACCGATGTAAACCTGGATTCCTGTATTCTCTCCATCTGACATCTGTTCTTTTACAAGATCGGCAAGTTCATGCTTCTCCTCAAATGCGGAGATCAGCTCCGTTGCCTTCTCTTTATCGGCAAGCTCCGGATACTTGAAGATGTTAGTTGCACCTGAAGTATAGATCTCCATATCTTCCTCTTCCACATGAATGGTGGCTGCCACTGCATCCAGAACCGTTGCCACCACACCGCTGTGGCTGCCTGCCTGTTCCTTCAGTCTGGCGATCATCCCAAGATTGATATCCTGGATCGGGATCCCATTGAGATTGGTGTTAAGAAGAAGATTCAGTTTCAGGATCGTCTGGTCGTCCATTTCCTCATCCAGATTGATGATCTGGTTCCGGACTGTGTTGTTGTCACTGACAACCACTGCCACAAGCTGAAGCTCGCTCATCCTCGACAGCTGGATGAACTTGACCTTGTTGCCGCTGTACTGCGGAACGGAAACCATGGTAGCATAGTTGGTATTGGAAGCAAGAACCTTCGCAACCTTCTTAAGCACCTTATCCATCTTATCTGTCTTCTCAATGATCAGATCTCGCAGCTCTGCGACCTCCGCTTCCTTCTCCTTCATCAACTCATTGACGTAAAGTCTGTAGCCCTTATCTGAAGGAATCCTTCCTGCTGAGGTATGAGGCTGGACGATATAGCCCATATCTGTCAGGTCTGACATTTCATTTCGGATCGTTGCGGAACTGACATTGAGATCCGCATACTTGGAAATGGTCCTGGAACCAACCGGTTCTCCGGTTTCCATATAGGTCTTGATGATTGCTTTTAAGATTTTTTGCTTGCGCTCATTCAACACCTCTTCCATGAATCCATCTCCTTTCCTTTTTATTCTTTCCTGACGGATGTTGATTCTTTTTTTACATCTGTTAGCACTCATTTTAGTGGAGTGCTAACATCTACAGTCTTTAAGATATCACCATGTAAAATATTTGTCAATATGTTTTGAAAAAAAGTTCTTATTTTTTCAAAACAAAAAAAGCATCAGTACGATGCTTTTTTGTAATACTGGTCTATGCAGTTCTGTGCCCCGGCAAAAAATTCCGCTTCTGTTTTCTGTCCCAGCATATATTTCTGAAATTCCGTTCCCATGGACGAAACGGCTTCTATGGAATCGGCACACAGTGGTCTTGCTTTCAGCTTATAATCTTTCAGATATTGCCGGATCATTTCAATGCCATCCAGATCAAAATTCTTATCCTCGATCACATCCAGTCTTGCCGGACACATTTTTGTCAGCTGTCCGTAATTTTTACTGGCCTCATATCCGGACACATACTGAAGGAACTTCAGAGCTGCTTCTTTATGATCAGAATTTTTATTCAGTACATACTGCCAGGTTGCGATATTGGTCACCTTCTCGTCAAATTCCGGAAATGGTGCCATATGGATCTTATCTTTTCCATACACGCCTGCATTCTGAAAAGTACTCAACACACCGGTATACATAAACATACATCCATACTGGCCGTTTATAAATTTTTCATTCAGCTGGTCATGCTGGTCGATCAGATTCTCCTCTGATATCATCCCTGTATCCAGCATTCGCTTCATATATTCTGCCGCTTCTCTTGTTTTCGGATCCGTCCAGTCTGTATAATCTCCTCCGAAAAAATCGACATACTCGCTGATACTATTATATATGTAAGAAATCTCCCATGCATCCCCATATGCATATTTTCCCGTATTCTGAAGCTTTTTCTGAAGGATCTCAAGATCACTGAGACAGGAGAGTCTGTCCAGACCAGCCTGATCCAGCAATTCCTGGTTCACCCAGAATGCCATGATATCCATCCTGAACGGTACCGAAAAAATATGTCCGTCTGACATGCATATTTCTTTCAGGTATTCCTGCAGAAAATTCGCCGCTGTCTCCTCTGTCATAACCGTATCTTCCAACGGAAGAAGAAATCCCTTATGTTTAAATTCGGATATCATCTCATCATTTACTGTGATCAGATCAACAGAATCATCTCCTGATGTCAGAAGAGTTGCTATTTTGGCCTGGCGATTGTCCGCATTGGCCGGACATTTTTCAATATGGATCTTTATTCCAAGATCTTTTTCCGCCTGGCTGATAAAAGAATCAAAGCCTTCTGTGCCTGCATCCACATGAAGGATCGTCAGTTCCTGTCTGTTCTCCGGCACAATATCAGATGCAGCCTCCTTCTTCTGGACTCCACATCCTGTCACTGCCAGAGCCAGGGCAAATACCCCGCAAAATACCTGTTTTTTCAATCTCTACCACCCTTTTTATCTGGGCCATCTATCCTCTTTTGACATCAACGGCTGGAACGGTGCATGAGGAAGTGTCTGATACCAGTACGCTACACTTGCCACATCATCCTGTCGTTCAAACAGGCCACGGTATCCGACGCCTATCTGCTGAATCGTAACGCGAAGATCCTCTTCAAAGCAGATTGGATCCTGTAAATGCCATCTGTAAAAGCCTCTCATTGGCGGGCAGTCATCATTATGATAAAAATTGTGGATCAGCTCGTCATGGGCAGAATAATACGGATATCCCAGATACGGCGTGTTATAATTCTGTTCCACGGTTTTTCCATCCACCTGTTTGGCAAAGCTCCAGGAACCACCAAAGTAATCTTCCGTTCCTGTTCCACAGATGGTCGGATACTCCTCATCTCCGTCAATATAAAACTTCATTTCTCCCTCGCCCCACCAGTAACGTTCCAGTGTGGTAAGTGCCATGTAGGTTCCTATATAATGGCCTTTTCCTTTTACTCCATCCAAAATTGTATAATCTTTTGTTTTTTCTGTCAACCGTTCCCTTCTCCACTGCGCATGGAAATAAGCAATATCGTCCGGAAGCTCATCATAGAGACAGTAATCTACCTGATAAAAGAAAGCCGGGATTTTATTTGCATGCTGGTTTTCCAGTGTGATCTTTGCTTTCTTCTTAAACGGCATCGGGAAATAGCAGTTAAAGCCCCTGTTTGGAACAACAGCCACCGGAACAGAATTTACAAAACATTCCCTTCCGAATCCGCAGCAGAAGAAATCACCCAGAGGACTTTCCACGGAAGGAGTTTCCTCGTCATCCCAGTACATACGGATTACAAGATCTCTCAGTACAAAGCAATCTGCCTCTGTAGTCTTGTTATCAACGGTGATCCAGATATGATTGATCTGTCCCGGTCCTTCCATTTCTGCCAGAGTTACCACAGTTCCCGGCTCAATATCCCTGAGACACGGGCTTCCTTTTCTGGACGGTCCCAGATGACTTGCAGCCATACCGCCTCTGCCTTTTTCTCCATGAGGATTTTCTGCGTTGATCGCACGGCTTTTTCCATGCTTTGCAAGTGCGATCCCTCCCAGTCCGCCTGTAAATGCCTGATACATATCTGTTTTCTCCTCTCTTTTGGAAATTAAAAATATTATATTTACGCTTTTACTCCACCTGCCATGATACCATCCATGATCTGTTTCTCAAAAACAGCTACAAAGATAATGATCGGAAGAAGGATGATCCATCCCATGGCGCTGACCAGATCCCACGGAACTCCATACATGTTGTCACGTAACGGAAGCTGTACGATGGAAACAGAAAGTACCTGAATACCATTTGAATAAAACAACGGTGTGAAAAAGTTATTCAGACAGGTAATAAAGTTGATAATGCAAACCGTAGCGATTGCCGGCTTCATCAGCGGCAGAACGATCGTAAACAGTCTCTGTGAAAAAGATGCGCCGTCAATAGCAGCTGCCTCCTCCAGTGAGATCGGGATCTCACCGACAAAGTTTCTGAGGATCAGAACCGTAAACGGTATAACGGTACTGATATAAAGAAGGATAAGTCCCGGATATGTATCATACAGCTTTACCTTCTGCATAAACTCATACAGCGGGCGGGCTGTGACAACCTCAGGGATCAGCATGGTAGCCAGAACAAACGCAAATGCAACAGAAACTCCCTTTGAGTTAAATCTTGAGAAGCCATAGGCAGCCATTGCACACAGCACGGTACTGATCACAAGTGTAATGCCTACGATCAGAACTGTATTTCCGATCTTTGAAAGCAGTCCTACATTCTGTATCAGAAATTTATAGCTTTCCAGTGTGGGATGATCCGGAAGATAATCGATCGGTGTTTTAAACAGTTCTCCTGACGGTGTGATCGAAGAAATAAAGATCCAGTAAACCGGGAACAGGATCAGAAAAGCCACAACTGCAAACAGAACCCATCTTCCAACGGCTACCACTCCATGATAAACATTATATTTTCCTGTATTCTTCACGATAATTCCCCCTAACTGTCAAACTTATTCATAACACGTATATTCAGCCAGCTGAAGATCGCCATTACAACAAACAGCAGCATAGCCAGCGCCGAAGCATATCCTACGTTTAGATTTGTAAATGCTTCTGTTGTGATTCTGTATGCGATCAGCGCAGTATCCTCTCCAGGGCCTCCAGATGTCATGGAATAAACCAGATCGAAGGTTGTCAGTCTCCAGAGTGTGAACGGAATACATAAAGTCAGGACATTTTTTGCGATCAGCGGAAGTGTGATCCGGAAAAAGCTCTGGATCCCGTTTGCACCGTCTACCTTTGCTGCCTCATAGATATCGCCGGAAATAAACTGAAGTCCGGAAAGTACAAGAATTGCAAAGAACGGAAGGTCCTTCCACAGGTCCATTGCAATTACCGCTGCTCTTGCAGTACCTGTATTGATCAGCCAGCTGTTCTGGTAACCCGGTACAAACCAGCGGATAAAATCATTGATCAGACCATAATCATTGTTAAATGCCCATTTTGCAGCCATACCGGCTACTACTGCAGGCATAGCCCACGGGATCAGCACGATGGTCCTCAGAAAACGGCGGCCTTTGAATTTCATATTCAGGATCAGTGCCAGGATAACTCCGAGGATCACATGAAAGATCATGGAAGCAACCACAAATATTGCCGTAAAGCTGATCGATGTGAGCACTTTAGGATCAGAAAATACCTTCAGGTAATTCTTGAAGCCTATAAATTCATTGATACCTGCAAGGATACTGATATTAAAGAAGCTGTTTTTCACAGTCATCAGAATGGGATATACTGTTGTAAAACCTCGAATCAGTACAACCGGCAGGATCAAAAGCCATGGTATCCACTTCATATTTTTTTTGCTTATTGTCATGGAACTTTCCTCCCTGTTCATCAAGCAATGTAAAGCAGACTTTTACCTCTGCTTTACATTGCTGTTTTTTTATATCTTTTACTTATACATATCTACCACATCCTGAGCCTTCTTGCAGAACTCATCAACTGTAATCTCGTCTTTCATACAGGACTGGAAGATTGTTCCCATATCGCTGATAAATTCCATTGTCTGTGCCACCATCGGACGTCCCTGTACATTGCATTCATTTGCATATCTGCTGTACATTTCTTTTGCCGGGTCAGAATCCGGAACTACCTTCTCTGCAACATCCTTTCTTGCAGGATATCTGTCAAATGCTTTATAGGAAGCTTCCATTCCGCCTTCATCAGCCATATACTGGAGGAATTTCACAGCTGCATCTTTATTCTTGGATGCTTTGTTGAGAACATAGCTCCAGGAATCTGTAAAGATCGCACGCTCTCCCTTGCCGCTGAAATCCGGTACCATTTCCATGTGGATCTTATCTGCGCCAAGCATATCTGCCTTTGCATAATCTGTTCCAAGGCCCCACATGAACCAGCATCCGTATTTTCCGTCATTGATCTTCGGATTCATCTGCTCATATTTATCAGCGATCTGCTCGATGGATGTTTCTTTATCAGCAACCAGATCGTGGAGGAACTGAACTGCTTCCTTGTTTTCCTCTTTGGTCCAGTCAAAATAATCGCCGCCGAACATGTTTACAAACTGTGCAAGCTCGTTAAATGCATAAGTTTTCTCCCAGGAACCGCCGTAGCCGAATCTTCCGTCCTTGGAAACAGCCTTCATATACTTCATGAAATCCTCTTTTGTATCAATGGATTTGATTCCGACCTCATCCATGATCTCCTGATTTACCCAGAATGCAAAATATCCTGTATAGCCTGGAACACCGATAATGTTTCCGTCCTTATCTGTGATCATATTCTTTACATATCCCTGGGCAAACTGATCAGCGATATCATCTGTCATTACTGTATCATTCAGTCCTTCCAGCCATCCGGAATTTTTAAATGCCGCACTCATCTCATCGTTGATCTGAATGACATCCACGGAAGCATCTCCTGTGGAAAGCATTGTGGTGATCTTCTGCTGACGGGTATCTGTATCTGTAGGTGCCGCAATTACATTAATGTTCAGGCCCGTGGCATCTTCCACATTTGCAAGCCAGTCCTCAAAATCCGGGTCTGTGGTGTCGATGCTGTATAAGGTAAGATCATATTTCTCCTCTGCGGAAACAGTAACCACGTTACCTGCCATACCCACAACCATCGCTGCTGCCAAAACTGCACTCATTACTTTTTTCTTCATATCTTTCTTCCTTTCTGGACATTTTCGTGTTTGTCCACACCTGTTTTTGATGGTTTAAGGATACCAGAGAGCCCCCTCATTCTAAATACAATATTTTATGATTTCTTTATATTATTTTTCGTTCTCTTGTATTTTTGTTGTTAATTTTTTATAATCCTTTTATATAATCTATATTTGTAACGGCTTTTTTTCACAGCTGGATTCGGTTTCATTAATTTGTTTTCGACATAAAGGAGAGTATGTACTATGAAATTCCACAAATGTATCCCACCCATTTTTTCCTCATTTCGCTATAAGCTCCTGCTCGCATTTCTGATCGCAACTATGGTACCTCTGATTTCCCTGACCTTCATCAGCTATCACATTTCCTATAACATTGCCAGAGATCGTATCATCGATTCTGCCGTAATGACTGACAAGCAGCTGGTCTCTCAGCTGAACGACCGCCTCGGTCAGGTTGAAAATGTAGCAGATACCATACAGTTTCAAATGTACTCCCTAAATCAGCCTTCCTCTAATAAGGTAGATGCACTGAAAAAATTCACCACTGTAAAAAACAATATTTCGCTGTATAAATCCACATTCGATTTCTTCCATATATATGTTTTTCTGCAGCCCGATCAGCTCGGTTCAAAAGAAAGCCTGTACTTCTTTTCCACAGATGAGCTTTCTGCATATGGTCTGGATAAAAATATTGTTTCCGGTTCAGGCTTTTCCTCTGTCTGGATACCGGTTTCCAATATGCCTCTGCCTAAAATACTGTCCACAAAAAAATCATCTGCCGATGTGATCCTCTGCGTCCGGGCACTGAAAAATCAGGCCACCGGTATTCTGGAATACGCCTACGGCATTGCTCTGGACACCTCAGAGCTTACCACTTATCTGCAGCCTGCTGCTTTGGATTCCCGCATATACAGCTACATTCTCACAGATCACGGAGAGATTGCAGCAAAAAATACATCCTCACTGAATTTATCCGGAATTTCCAAAGCACAGTTTCAGAAACTCAAAGGAAATGCAGATTCTTCTTTTCACAGCGGCGACAAATATTATAACTGCTGCACCTTAAGCAATGGCTGGCTTCATGTTACCGAAATCCCGGAAAGCTATATTCAGGGCAACACGCACATCCTGATCCGTGCCTTACTGATCACTGTCCTTATTTTCTTGCTCCTTACTGTTATCATCGTTATCCTGTTTTCCGAAAATCTTACCCGGAAGATCACTGCACTTTCCTATGCAATGGAAGCCTTTCAGCTGGGATATGACCCGGAACATCTATCTATCGTTACTGTTCCCCACCCGGATGATCCTTCCAGGTATGATGAGATTGACAGACTGGGCATCACCTTTGAAGATATGCAGCACACAATAGCCGGAAACCTGAAGTCCATTGTAAATCTTTCCGTAAACGAAGAACGTCTGAAATACCAGCTGCTCCAGTCACAGATCAATCCGCATTTTCTTTACAATATCCTGGGATCGATCCGTACCTGCCAGTCCCTTGGAAAGCTTGACATTGCTGATCAGATGATTGCAAATCTGACTGCCTTTTACCGTCTTACCCTGCGTAAATCAAAGGAACTTATTCCTATTAAAGATGAATTGGAAATTGCCCGGCTTTATCTGGAAATGGAAAAGCTCTGTCATAAAGATAATCTGGACTGGGAGATCGAAGCAGAAGATGGAATCGAAAATTTCCTGATCTGCAAGTTTACACTTCAGCCATTTCTCGAAAATTCCATTCTGCACGGGATTTCTTCGGGCACACCAGCTGTTTTCATTTCGATCCATGTTCTTTATGGCGATGATACGGTTGTGATCTCCATTGAGGACAACGGTGCCGGCATGGACTCCGAAACCCTTGCACAGCTGCGCCATGCTATTGAGCATAATGTTATTGATTATGAGAAGCATTTTGGAATTTCCAACGTAAGTTCCCGTATTTCCAACCCATTATACGGAAACGGTTCCGTAAGGATCCGCAGCAACCCCGGAAACGGCACATACGTCACCATTGAATTCGAACAGATGGAGGAAGATATCGATGAAAAAAATAATGATCGTAGATGATAATTACTTATCTGCAGAAGGTATCGAAAAAAACATAGACTGGGAAACACTGAATGCAGAGATCATCCATGTCTGCTACAATGGAACCTCTGCTATCGAAGCCATGAAAAAAGAACCGGCAGATCTGATCATTTCTGACATTGAAATGCCTGATCTTGACGGCATTTCCATGAGCCGTCAAGCTCTTGAGATCAATCCTATGGTGAAGATCATCCTGATCAGTGCCTATGATAAATTTGAATATGCAAGACGCGCTCTGCTCCTCGGTGCTCTGGATTATATCGAAAAGCCTCTGGATTATGCCTATCTTATCCAGAAGGTAAAAAACGCTTTTGCACTGATGGAAAAGGAACAGAAAAATCTCCAGCTTCTGAAACAAAGCAGGCCTCTTCTTACGGAAAAATTTTTCCGCGAGATCACACACCTTCCGTCTTCTGAAGCAGCCTACCGACTGAAGCCTTATCTTAAGTATCTGAACCTGGAGCTGAATTATGATTTTTATACAGTTGTTATTCTGGAGCTTGAAAATGCTCCGGATCTAAAAGCTGTTTACGGGATTGAAAAGTTTCAGATGGAGCTTTTCAACCTTCAGGATCTGATAACTGAGGAAACCGCTTCTCTTGATTTTGTGTATCTTCTCCCGGATATGGATGGCTATCTGTGCATTCTGGGACACAGCGGCTGTCAGTCCAACAGCTTCCGCCAGCTTACCAGCGGACTTATTTCCTCAATCGCAGATGCCTGCCAGCCACTGGGACTTTCTCTCAACGCAGGTATTGGAACAATTGTCCAGGATTTTTGGAACCTGAACCATTCTTATAAAAGCGCCGTACATGCACTGGAATACAGATTCTTTTTCCCGCATCAGAATATCTTTGACGGAAGAGAGGCTCTGGGTTCCGATCTGTCTGTTGCAGATTTTTCAGATACAAAGGAGGATGAACTGATCCGGCTTCTCTGCAAAAAGGATACCGCTGCCATAGATCTCTGGTTTCAGAATTTTTCCGACTGGCTCACTCAGAAATTTCGCACAAAGAATTTCGCTTTCATACAGATTTATTCTCTTCTTGGCCGGATCCTGAAATTTTTCTATGAATTAAATCTGGATACGCATGACCTTGAAGCTAAAATTTTGTATGTTTACAACCACATAAATGAGTTTCATAATACGGAAGAGCTATGTCAATGGCTGAAGGATCTGTGCCATCTTTTATGTCGGAAGCTTGATTCCTCCATGAATGATTATCACCAGAAGCTCTGCGAACTGGTGATTTCCTATATCAACGAACACTACACTGACAATACGCTCTGCCTCAATGATATTGCTGCCTCTGCCAATGTAAGCCCTGCTTATTTAAGTGCTCTTTTCAAAAAAAATCAGGGAATCAGTCTCAGTGACTTTATCACATCTCAGCGAATTTCCGCAGCCGCCCGTTACCTGACTACGACTACTATGAGTCTGAAGGAGATCAGCCTGAAATGTGGTTATGCCAATCAATATTATTTCAGCACCAGCTTCAAAAAGAAAATGGGGATCACACCTTCCGCCTATCGGGAACAGCATACATAACTTCTTCTCTTCTTTATAACAAAGTTACTGGCACAAATGCCAGTGCCCTTCTCCGGAATTTTACTTATAATCAATCAATAAAGAGAACCATCATATTTTTTCGAAGGAGGGATCGCTATGAAAAAATGGAAAAAATCCTGATATCTCTGATAACAGTCTTTGTACTGACCATGCTTCCGGCAGAATCGGCAATTCTGCCTGGCACAGTCTGTGTTACAGAGGCCGCTCCCAGGATCAGTTCTTCCAAGCTTACCATGATCAAGGGGCAGAGCAGAACACTGAAGATCACCGGTCTCAAAAAATGGCAGAAAATCACCTGGAAGAGCAGCAATTCCAAGATCGTCGCTGTAAACAAAGCAGGCAAACTTCAGGCAAAGGCTAAAGGCTCTGCCACCATTACAGGAACCGTTTCCAAAAGGAAATACACCTGCAAAGTCACTGTACATGCCCCGAAGCTGAACAAAACCGCAGTAACTCTGAAAGTCAGTCAGACATATCAGCTGAAGCTTAGTGGTACCAATCAGAAGATCACCTGGAAGAGCAGCAATTCCAAAATCGTCACTGTAAACAAAGCAGGCAAGCTTTTTGCAAAATCTGCAGGAAATGCTACAATTACTGCTCAGGTAAACGGGATCCGCTTTGTCTGCAAGGTTAAAATCCAGAAAAAAGCTGCTCCAGTAAAACCAGCCCCGACTTCCGCCCCGGCAAAACCAACCCCTACCGCAGCTCCGAAGCCCGGCATAAAATTAAAAAACCACATTCTGAGCAAAGGCAAAAAGGCCAGTGATGGAAGCGTAAAAATCGAGCTTAACACACACGATGAATCAAAAAAAATCGATATGGATTTAGGCGGTTTGGGTTCGTCATCTTCTTCTATGCAGGTTTCCGTAGATGAATATCGAAGTATCACATACATTCCAAAAAACAACAGTTTTAAATTCTATTTCCGGTTTTCCAGCCATGATGATTTAAAAAGTGATATTACTTTGACTTTCCCGATGAATTCTACTGCGGCTTCTTTAAACTTTTATTTTTACATGAGCATACTTCCTGATGATGAATCCGGTACACTGATCGCCACTATGAGCAGCTCCGCTCCGCTTTCCGCCATCAGGAATGAATCCTCTAATTTATCCTTCCACTTCCAGAAGCTTACAGATCCTTATGAAATCCTGACACAAAAAGATGCTTCCGAGCTTGCCAACGACACTCTGGATATGGCTGTTCCATATTGGACTGATCTTCTCAAGGGCTCCGGCATCACCCTGCGCTCCCTGGGCTTTTCAACTACAAAATAAGCTTTTCCCAAAAACAGATCGAGCATACCCGGCAACACCCCTGGCTGTAACAGCCAGGGGTGTTGTACTGTCAGCTGCTTCGCAGCCTATTCCGTTAATTCTTCCAAATTCTTTTTTAATTCGAGCATCTTGTCTCTCAGCTCAGCAGCCTGCTCGAAATTCAGGTCTGCTGCCGCAGCGCGCATCTGCTTCTCTACCTGAGCGATCACCTTCGTCAGTTCTTTTCGGTTCATGGATTCCGGATCCTTTTTAAGCTTCACTTCTGTCTCTGCCACCTTCTTCGAAACAGCGATCAGATCACGGACCGCCTTCTTGATCGTGGTTGGAGTGATGCCATGCTCCCTGTTGTAAGCCTCCTGTATCGCTCTCCTTCTTTCTGTCTCCGAGATTGCTTTTTCCATGGATTCTGTCATATTATCTGCATACATGATCACATGGCCTTCGCTGTTCCGGGCAGCACGGCCGATAGTCTGTACCAGGGATGTTTCCGAACGAAGGAAGCCTTCCTTATCTGCATCCAGGATCGCTACCAGCGTGATCTCCGGAATATCCAGTCCTTCTCGCAGAAGGTTGATCCCGACTAGCACATCAAACACATCCAGGCGCATATCGCGAATGATTTCCGCACGTTCCAGAGTGTCAATGTCTGAATGAAGGTATCGGACACGGATTCCCAGATCCTTCATATAATCGGTAAGGTCCTCTGCCATACGTTTGGTCAGGGTCGTGATCAGGACTTTGTTTTTCTTTTCAATTTCCTTATTTACTTCTGCTACAAGATCATCGATCTGTCCTTCGATCGGACGCACCTCCACCTTCGGATCAAGAAGCCCTGTAGGACGGATGATCTGCTCTGCGCGGAGAAGCTCATGGTCATATTCATATTCTCCCGGTGTCGCAGATACAAACATTACCTGGTCAAGCTTGTTCTCGAATTCATCAAAGCTCAATGGACGGTTATCCTTAGCAGACGGAAGTCGGAAGCCGTAATCCACCAGTGTCTGTTTACGGCTCTGATCACCGGCATACATACCGCCAACCTGGGGAACTGTCTTATGGGACTCATCTATAATAAGTAAAAAATCATCTCCGAAGTAATCCATCAGTGTATACGGTGGCTGCCCCGGTGCAAGCCCTGTCAGGTGCCTGGAGTAGTTCTCGATCCCGGAGCAGAATCCCGTTTCCTTCATCATTTCCACATCAAAGTTGGTACGCTCCGCAATTCTCTGAGCCTCGATCAGCTTATCCTCACTTTTAAAGTATTCCACCTGCTGCTTCATCTCTTCCAAAATGGCATCTGCTGCACGACGGATCTGCTCCTGAGGCACAACGTAATGAGATGCAGGGAAAATCGCTGCATGGCTTTCCACACTTTTGATCTCTCCGGTAAGCACATCGATATCTGTGATACGCTCGATCTCATCTCCGAAAAACTCCACCCGCACTGCCCGGTCTGTAGAATTCGCCGGAAAAATCTCCAGCACATCACCCCGGACACGAAAGGTTCCACGGTGAAAATCCATCTCATTTCTTGTGTACTGGATATCGATCAGCTGTTTGATAACCTCGTCACGATCCTTCTCCATCCCCGGCCGAAGTGAGATCATCATATCAAAAAATTCCTGCGGCGCACCTAAGCCATAGATACAGGATACCGACGAAACCACGATCACATCCTTGCGCTCACATAAGGCTGCTGTGGCGGAGAGACGGAGCTTATCGATCTCATCGTTAGTGGATGCGTCCTTAGCGATGTAAGTGTCTGTGGAAGGAACGTAAGCCTCCGGCTGGTAGTAGTCGTAGTAGGAGACAAAATATTCCACTGCGTTCTCAGGAAAAAATTCTTTCATCTCACCGTAAAGCTGGGCCGCCAGTGTTTTATTGTGGGCAAGTACCAGAGTTGGTTTATTTAACTGGGCAATGACATTCGCCATTGTGAAAGTCTTACCGGAGCCAGTAACACCAAGCAAAGTCTCGAACTGGTTGCCTTCTTTAAATCCCTCGACCAATTTCTCGATGGCCTGGGGCTGATCGCCGGTTGGCTTGTATGGGGCTTTTAATTTGAACTCATTCATGGTAAATCCCTCCATTTGTGACTTTTACTATGATCATTATCAGCCAAAAATTCGTATCCAGATTCGTAACGAAAAGCTCATTTTTATAGTGAATAGATGTGTTTCTCACCTCGTTACGAATAAAAGTCACAAAACTAATATTTGCGGATAAAACAGCACTCGGAAATACCTGAAAATACTAACCTCCGGTCCTGTCATATTTTTACTGTTTGTTCTTGTAACAGTCCCTATTATATCAAATAAATTTTTGAAAGTATATAGATTAACGCAAGAAAAAAGTACAAATGTTCGATTCTTATTTGTACTTTTTTCTATCACTACTATTCTATTTTTTATCATGCTGCGTTGAAATATTCCTCCAGAATTAAGTCTATTTCAATCACTTTCGATACTTCACTCAATATGATAAGTTTGCGTAAACGCAAAGAAACAGCGACTTTGAAAAGTCAAAGCCGCCGTTTTATACGGGCGTGTCAAATGACTGCTGTACGACGGCTTTTTTCTTTTGCCGTCGTACGGCAGATAATTATTTCTTATTTTTAATTGAAAAAGAATTTTTATAATATCGCTTATTTTTATATTTGAAAAGTTATCCCGCTTTTGCTTAGCATATTATTTTCTTAAATTAACATTCATGTAACGCCCAATATTACGCAAATTCATCGAGTCCTCTACAAACTGAAGTTCATCCCAATATGCAGACCTTTGATTATACACGCTTATAAATTATTGGTTCATCATATCCAAAAGTTCTCTTTCCATTAACTTCCATGCTTTCCGATACTTCCAGAAAATTGTTGGAAAACTTTTCCCAAAGTTTGAATGTCATTACCGGAGAGAACTGGCTTGTGCTGCCTCCCTCCCAGATTCCGTCCTTTTCATGATAAAGTGCCGGATTAAATTTTTCAGATTTTTCTAGTTTAGAGTAATCAACATTCTTCATAGAATCATATGAAAATGTATTTTTATCTTCTCCTTTTGGAATTTTATAAGAAGAAAGTAAAATTCCCTGTTCTATTTCCGTGATAAGGAAAAGATGTGGAGATGCATGACGTTTTCCATTAATTTCATAATAACTCTCTTCAACAACAAATTTTCCTTTGAAATCTTCAGGAAGGTTATTTATTTTGTCATTACAGATTGTATTTACATGTTCCGCATATGGATATGTTTTCCCTTCTGCCTGCATCTTATTAAATTGATCCTTATTATCAAAATGTCCTGTCATCATTCCTACAAAATTATCAAGTTTCATCATATACTTTACCTCCTGGTATTTGCCTAATCACACTATTCCTCTTTTGCTTTTGCCATACTGGCGATATCTCCCACTCCATTCAATACCATTGTCGGAAGATAAGCATAAGTTTTGAGTGTATCCTTCGTTGAACATCCAGAGAGAACCAATACAGTAGACATACCACTTTCCATTCCTGAAATCACATCTGTATCCATACGATCCCCAACCATTACAGCTTCTGCTGAATGACATCCAAGCATATTCAATCCTGTTCTCATCATCAGTGGATTCGGTTTCCCACAGAAATATGCCTGTGTACCTGTTGCCATTTCTATAGGTGCAATCAATGCACGACAAGCAGGAGCAATGCCGTTCTCAATCGGTCCGGAAACATCTGAGTTTGCTCCGATCAGCTTTGCACCTTTCAGAACTAAATTCGTTGCTTTCGTTAAGGTATCCAATGAATAGGAGCGTCCCTCTCCCACAACAACATAATCCGGATTTACATCATTCATTGTGATACCTACATCATAAAGTGCATTTAACAGGCCGGCTTCTCCTATCACAAATGCCGAACAGCCTGCCGCCTGTTCTTTTAAAAATGCGGCTGTTGCCAATGCACTGGTATAAAAATGTTCTTCTGGCACATCAAGTCCCATCCTAGCCAGTTTCTGATTTAATTCTCGTGGTGTATATCCACTATTATTTGTCAAAAACAAATATTCTTTCTTTTCATCATGCAACCACTGGATGAATTCTGGAACACCTGGCAATATCTGATTGCCATGATAGATCACACCATCCATATCACAGATGAATCCTTTTTTTTCATTAAAATCGATTATGGATTTTATCATGTTCATATGCGCCCTGCCTTTCTTGTTTCTTTAGAATACACCTTACTCTTTTCATAATAAAATAAAGCGCTATTTTCTACAAATATTTTTTTATTATATCATCCACACATGAAATCAAATACATAGCACTGTAAAATCAAAGTAAATATTTCGATCAACAGAACCTTTTATGACAACATCTCTTTCACACAAGTACTTCGATAATCACTTGGTGATATTTTATATCTTTCTTTAAATACTCGGTTAAACGTTCTCTGACTTTCAAATCCACTATCCAGACAAATATTTGTAATAGAATCACTCGTATTTTCCAAACGATGGCATGCATAGTTCAGCCTTGCATCATTAAGATATTGATTAAAGTTTCTATGGAATGTCTTGGAAAAGAGTCTGGATAAAACATATTTGCTCACGCCCAGGTCTTTTGCCATCTCTTCCAACGAAAACTTCTTCTTGAAATTTGCTGATATATAGGAAACTGTCTGGTAAATAAGATCGTTGCTCCCCACACTGCTCTTTTCTACCAAATTTAATTTTCCTATGCAGCGTGCCAACACAATTTGAAGATATGCCTGTGCAACAGTAATATCCGACTGTTCTGTCTCTAAAATTGCATTTATAACCCTATATACCTCCGGTTCAACCTTTTCCGCTTTGATGATTGGGTATTCAGGAGCCATGGATTGCATGATATCTGCAAATTTGGCTATCGTAAATGGCGATGCAATCAGATAAGTCGCTTTATTTACACCGGGTGTCAGTACCTGATAGTGATGAATAACATCTGGAAATACAAAGCCTATATCTCCTTTTTCCATATGGTATAGTTCCTGTCCGACACCAAGTTCTAATGCTCCACTTGTTACACAAACGATCTCCAGTGCATTATGAAGATGTGGTTCAATATGTTTTGACTTCCTATTTATTGCTATGATCTCCTCTTTTGTGTCAACATATTTTAACTGCATGAAATACTCCCCTTTGCAACATTTGTCTATATCTTCTTTCGATTTGGCAAGCAATCCTTTTACACCTATCTTATAATCAACTTGTAAATAAGGAAAGGAGGAATTGCAAATGAGCAACCTAAAAAAATATCTGAATGGCCTTTTAGTATTCTACACTGAATATTTTGAGCATCCTTACCATGTATAAATACTAAAAGGACTATTTTGTGAAAACTGAATATTTTCTTAAGGCCATTTCACAAAAATGAAGTGGTCCTTTTTTATTTTCAAAATACAGTTCAATCACTTTATATATAGAAAAAAGCACTGTCTCATCGAGCAACGACCAGACAACGCTTTCTCCTGTCAATTCTAATTTATGTCTGATGCATCTGTTACTTCATCTGCAGCAATTTCTTTTTCTGCTTTCAGTTTTTTATTTGCATCTTCTACATTCATTCTTGAAAGTACAAACATAATCAATACATCAAAGATTAACGGAAGCCAAAGATACATAAACTGCATCATATCAAGTGCAGACTGCGGCTGAGTTGCATTTGTTCCGATATATCCACTGAACTCAAGCAGCCATCCAACAACAGCGGTTCCAATACCTCCACCGATTTTTACGCCAAGAGAAGTACAAGAGTACATCGTTCCGTCAATTCTCTTTCCCTGTGTAAGATAAGTGTACTCAGAGCAGGATGCGATAACTGCATTCATATCTCCCTGCCATGGTCCCTGACCTAAGGCTGCAAGAGCTGTAAATGCCATCATCAGCGGAACACTGCCCATATATCCGGCAACAACAACAAGTGCTCTACCGATGACTGCTAAGACATAACCTCTTAAGTTCAGTTTATACATACCTTTCCACTTACCAACTAATGTCGGTGTGAAAATCAGGGCAATGATCAGTGGAATATTTACTGCCCATGCAAATTGTCCAAACAAATTCTTATTTTTCAGTACCCATGTCATGTAATAAATGCCAGCTCCAATCATGGCACCATATAACTGCTGTAAAATATATGTTCCACAAATCATCATGTAATATTTGTTTTTAACAAGAAGCTTGAATGCCTGTACCATTCCGTACTTTTCATTATCATCCTTTACTTCTCCTTCGTTAAGTTCTTCCTCCGGAAGTTCCTTAACAGAAAGTGCTGAAATCGTATTTACGACCAGACCAATGATTGCATAGATAATAGCAACCGTTCTCCATGCCGCAGCATCTCCACCACATTTATCTACAAATCCAACTGTAATCGCCTGAATCAGAAGACTTGTTGAAAATGCAAAAATAAAACGGTAAGATCACATCTGTACACGCTCTTTGCTGTTCTTTGTAATCAGTGACGTAAGTGCTGAATAAGCAATATTGTTTGCTGTATAAAACACACCATTTAACAGTGTATAAGAGATAAAGAACCATGCATATTTAGCCGTTGTTCCCAAGCTGACTGGTATTGCAAAACAGCAGACCAGCGTAATGGCACAACCAATATATCCATATAGCATCCAGGGTTTTGCTTTTCCCATTTTACTGTGTGTTTTGTCAATCATTGATCCAAAAAATATATCCGTAAAACCATCAAATAGTTTTGATACGGCAATCAGGGTACCTACGACACCTGCAGCAAGTCCTACTGAGTCCGTCAGATAGACCATCATAAAAGATGTCAGGAAGGCATAGACTACATTACCTGCAATATCACCTGATCCATATCCAATTTTGTTATACCATTTCAAATACTTTTTTTCTTCCATCGAATTTCTTTGCTCCTCATCTTCATCGCACTTAGAATTTCAAGATGTCTAACAGAGTATGATGTCTTATTCTAGTTTTTTCTCTGTTTTTGTCTGATTGCTCTGTATATCCGGACTTTACATAACAATCAGACTCTCTTTCCTTGTTTACGGGTTACATGAAACTTTATTATCCCTTTACATACGGTATCAGTGTAAACTGGAACCGGAATAATACATCATCAAATCGGTACTGCTCCAATACAACTGGACCACAACTATTAGAACCAATGCCATTTAATGCGTAGTCAACACAGAATACTACACTATCTGATTCTATTAATTCATAATTATGCGTTTTCTTCTCAAGTTCTTCCTGTGTATAATAAGAAGCATTGAATGAAAATGCCTTTTCTGCGGATGCCACAATTCCATATCGGCTGTTGTTAAGCTCTACATATTCACAATCATAATGGCTTCCATTTTCCTGTGGACGGATATAGTCCTCATGTAAATCCCCTACATCTGCCCGGTACAAACCGTGGCTCGCAGCCTGATGTTTATCACAATAACTTTCCTGTGGTCCCATTCCAAAGTATCTTACAGCTGAAAGTTTTTTATCCAGGAACATCCTCACACCAAATCTCGGAAGATCCGGGAATTCATCGTCTTTTGTTACTGCAATATCTGCATCAATCTTTCCAGCAGCTTCTATTTTCCATGTAATCGTCACATCAAGAATCTTCTGTACTGTCTCTGCCACAACGGATGCATGGCTTGTAATTTTCACACCATGTTTTCCCTGCACAACCTCTGTCGTATAGGCTCTTGTGTAAGCCTTATCATAGTGGGCTTTCTTCCATTCAGACTTGATGTACATATCGTTATCTGTTGGAGCTCTCCAAATATTTAATTCCATCGGATGGTTCAAGTATTCCCGCCCTGCGAATTTCATCTCTGTAAAGAGTGCAGTACGTTTGTCTATGGTATAAGCAAATTCACGCCCCTTGATATGAATCTGTGTATCATTTTCATTTACCTGTAATTCAGTGTCCACTACTGTTTTTGGTATCCATTTCTCTGCAAGTTTACATTTTGTATCCTCTTTACTTACCTCAATTTCATCAAATCCAAGAATATGGTCTTCATCCAACAGTGGCAATTCTTTTTTCAGATGGTAAATAAGTTTTAAATAACATTTCCCATTCTCTGGAACATTGATCTTCAGGTTTGTTTTTCCTTCCCCGTGTGGTGCCACAGAAAACTCCGGAAGTATGCCTTTGCTGATCACAAGACCATCCTGTGTCAGCTCATAACTAATCTTCACATAATCTTTCAAGTCATCAAAATCCATGTAGTTATGAAGCACCAGTTCTCCGCTTTCTTTGTTATAGGAAATAACTCTTGCCGGGCGATAAACATTCTTGTATTCCAAAAGTCCTGTATGTACCGTTCTGTCCGGATATACTAATCCATCCATACAGAAGTTGCCATCATGAATTTCTTCGCCATGGTCGCCCCCATAAGCATATATAGTCTTTCCATTCTCAGCAGTTCCATGAGCAATCGCATGATCACACCATTCCCAGACAAAGCCGCCGCACATTTTATCATTATCCTGAATCATCTGGAAGTAATCTTCAAAATCTCCAGGTCCGTTTCCCATGCTGTGACAGTACTCTACCAAAAGGAAGGGTTTGCTTCCATCTTTATCCAGATATTCCTGAATTTCGGAAAGCGCTGGGTACATCCGGCTGTACACATCCAGATTGCTGTAATCATATGTTTCATCATAATTACGGTATCTTGCACTCTCATATTGTGTGATACGGTCTGGATCAAAATTCTTTGTCCATTCCAGTGCTTTTTCAAAGTTGCAGCCATAAGCACTCTCATTTCCCATTGACCACATAACAATACAGAAACGGTTTTTGTCACGTTCCACCATGAGTTTTACGCGATCAACGATTGCCTCTTCCCATACCGGATCATCTGCAATCTTCTCATTCCATCGTTTGAACCGATTGTAATCAGTGTCTTCTTTTCTGTAGATCATAAATGGACCATGAGCTTCAATATCTGCTTCATCTATTACCATGAATCCATACTTGTCACACATTTCATAGAAAAATGGTGCGTTCGGATAGTGGCTGGAACGGATCGCATTAAAATTATGCTGCTTCATTAACGTAAGATCGGTTGTAATCTGTTCCGGATTGATTGTAAATCCAGTAACCGGATCAGAATCATGTCGATTGACACCACGGAATTTAATCTTCTGTCCATTTAAATAAATAACCTGGTCTTTAATCTCTATCTTTCTTAATGCAATGTGATCTACTATTACTTCATTCTCTGTTTCAAGAATCAGTTTATATAGATATGGATTTTCTGTATTCCAAAGTTCTGGACTTGCGATTTCTAATACAGCTGTTCCTTCTTCAGCAATACTTCCTAGTGCTACAACTGCTCCGTTTCTATCTTCAATCGAAATTTTTACATTTAACGGAGAGTAGAATTTCATTTCAATTTCTACTTTCGCAAGCATATCCTCAATTCTTGTTTTAATATGATAATCACTGATTGCCTGTTTTGGGCGTTTCAAAATGTACACATCCCGGAAAATACCACTCATACGGAATTTGTCCTGATCTTCCAAATAGGAACCATCACACCACTTCATTACCAACACTGCCACCGTATTCGTTCCATCCTGAAGTACATCGGTAACATCAAACTCACTGGTCATATGCGAAACCTGGCTGTATCCTATGTAAGAGCCATTGATCCATACGTAAAAGCAACTGTCTACTCCTTCAAAGTTCAAAAAAGATTTTGGCGCTTTCTCATCTCTACTGTACTCAAAAGTATGTACATAGGCTCCACACGGAATGTCCTGTGGCACATATGGTGGATCAAACGGAAATGGATACCGGATGTTTGTATACTGATGTGTATCATATCCAGCCATCTGCCATACACTTGGAACCTGAATCTCATCAAAATTTTCTGTATCATAATTCTTCTCAAAGAAAGAATCCTGAATGTCATAGATGCTGTTAAAATACTGGAATTTCCAAGTTCCATTCAATAACTGCATACGATCTGACTCTTCTCTGTGTTCCACCAAGTTATCCATTCTTCTGGATGCCGGAATATAATAGGCTCTGGCTGGCATTGTGTTTTCGTGCAGTACGCTTAGATTTTCATAATAACGTGGTACGATCATAAATAGCTCTCCTCCAATACATATACTTTTTTGTTCTTTGTTTTCCTAAAGCAAACCTTATACTTTACTTTTTGTTTACGTTCCTTAGTTATGTTATATATAGCTTATCCTAATCCGCAAAATATGTCTATGAATTGGATTAGACAAAATATGCACTAAATGATACAATGATAAAAAATACGAAAAGAGGTGCTGTCCTATGTATTTGAACACCGGTTATTTGAACCACTCACATATGGATTTCAAAGACAAAAGTCGTCCGCTGATTGTAGGTAGCTGTGGTACTTACCGTCTTTCCAGACATCCCAAACTTCCGACCTACCGTCCAAAGGGTCGTCTGGATTATCAGATTATATATATCACTGCTGGTTGTGGGCATTTTCATTTTGATAATGTAAATAATGAAACGATTGTTCCAGCCGGCAACATTGTACTGTACAGACCGAAAGAACTCCAAAAATATGAATATTACGGAGAAGATAAGACAGAAGTATACTGGATTCACTTCACAGGAAGCAATGTGAAAAATATCTTACGTCAATATGGGTTTCCAGATAAAGAACGTGTCTTTCAAGTGGGTACATCTAATGAATATGAACAAATTTTCAAACGTATCATTATCGAACTCCAACGCTGTCAAGACAATTATGAGGAAATGCTTGTCCTTTTGCTACGTCATCTTCTGATCAGTTTCCACCGGGAACTGACAAGAGAGCACATATTAAAAAATGAATACCTTGATCATGAGATGGATAATGCTGTTACCTTTTTCAGTGAAAACTACAATCAAAATATCAATATTGATGATTATGCTGCCTCACGAGGCATGAGTGTCAGCTGGTTTATCCGAAATTTCAAAAAATATACCGGTTCTACACCAATGCAATTCATTGTGGGAATCCGCATCAACAATGCTCAGATGTTACTAGAAACAACAACTTATTCCATCAATGAGATTTCTAAGATTGTCGGATATGATAACCAGCTTTATTTCAGTCGGCTTTTTCACAAATTGAAAGGATATTCGCCAAGAGAATACCGAAAAATAAGAAATAGGTTATGAAATCTATAATGTCATAAAAAGTGAACTACTCGGCAACTTAGTTACCAGAGCATCTGAAATCTGGCGGGATACCGCCTTTTTTCAGGGTGCGTCCATGACACCAATACTGCTTGCCTTTCGGCTATACAGCTACTTTTATTACTTCTGGATTTTTTAGTCCGGTTACGGACAGTTCCTTCTGCTTTCCGGATACGGAAAGATATTTCCGCAGGATATTAAATGCGCCTACTGCATCTGCATTGTAGCTTACTCTGTCAGTTATATACATACCCCGTTCTTTTCGGTTTGTTGCTTCTGCATATCTTTTTGATACTTCCGGTGATAACGGACTGCACTGGCTGGTATAGCTTTCCTCCTGTTTTATCAATTGGATCCCATACAGTTTCAGCTTATATCCCAGCATGATATAAAGCCTGTTATATGGCAGTCCGTGAAACTTCTGGTTGACTTTATGCCCCATATCTTTCTCTTTACGGATATTTCGGATATCTCCCACAACCACACAGCGGATATCTTCTTTTCTGCAGTATTCTGCAATCCATCTGGTCACTTTATGAAGATAATCCTTCACTGTATTCTGCTTTTTTCTGTAAAGTCTCTGGATATGTTTCGATGATCCTGGATATCTTATCCCTCTTTCCGATTGCTGCGCATACCAAACAGACTGCACTCTGGCGATCTCTTTATGAAAGTATCTTTCCAATGAAAGATATTTCCTTCCAAGGATAAAAGTCCGGCCATTTCCGGAATCATAACAGGTCATCAGATTATGAAGTCCAGGATCAATAGATAAATAATGTCCATTCTGGGAAAGCTGCTCTGGTCCTTCAATCTCATAGATAACGATAAGGTCACATTTTCCGTTTTCCGGCGGATAGATCCGCAATTGTTTTATATGATCCATGTCCCTGAAAATCTTATTTTCAAGATATAGAAATCTTTCATGGATCCCATAGGTTTCTTCCATATAGATTTTCAGATCCTTTGGCAGAGACAGCCGCAGCTGGTCTGAACCTTTCTCATGCCGGATCCCCATCTGCATGTATGTGACCGGGATATTGTCCTGTTTAAAACGGGGCGGATTTGGATCTTTGATCCCTCCGGTCTTTTTCAGGACATAGAAAGATCTCCATGCTTTGTCCAGCTGCTTGCAGGTCTCCTGTGCTGTCTGTGACGGAAGCTGTCTGTACCACAGATCTCCTTTATGCGCTTTTTTCTGATAATACCAGTCAGGATACTTTTCCAGTCCCAGCTCTTTATAATGATGACGTTCGTAGTTGCAGACATTCCAGAGTTTGGAAGCTGCATAACACATATGCCCTATGATATTGGAATATTCCGGCCGGATCTTTACAGATGTTCTGTGTGACAGCAGCATTCCTCTTCCCCCTTTGGACAGCTATGCAGATAGAAATCTACACTCCACCTTGGTTTAATACGACTTGCTCTGATGCTCAATATAACGGCGGATATTTTCCTCCGATACAGATCCGATCGTTTCCACATAATAGGAATGGTTCCACAGCTCTCCCTTCCATAGCTGGTCTCTTATTTCCGGAAAACGTTCGAACAGTTTTCTGCCGGTGATCCCCTTCAGATACTTGACAATCGCTGTTATGGACAGTTTTGGTGGAGCTGATACAAAACAGTGGACATGATCACCTTCACCACATTCAAATAAATGAACAGTAAAACCTTTATCCTCAGCGATCTGCTGCACCAGTTCCTTTAGGTATTCCTCAATTTCTGGGTTTAATATCTTCCGCCGGTATTTCACCGACCACACCATATGGTAATTAATATTACACACACAAGTCCTGTAATGTATTAGCTTTTCTTTCATACATATAGTATAACATAACAAGTAGAAATGCGCAATAAAAAACGAACATATTTTCGATTGATTATATGCCGGTTACGGCATTAATACCAAGGGATTGGGAGATTATTATATTATTTCAATGTGCAGATATGCACAATCCTGCGCTTTCATCTCGGTAATTGAATTGCCAAGGATTCCCGCTTATTGTCCTAAATATCAAAAAAGGATGCCAACGAATCAAAGCAGATTACGTAACATCCTCTTCTTTTTATTAGTGCTATTTTATAAATTCAACCGAATAGTAATACATGTACTCATTATCTGTATCTATATGCTCCCCTGCAATATCCTGTATTGGCAACGAGCTTAACCCTTTTTCTCCATAAATCAGTGCTGCTAATCCTTGCTCTGTTCCATACTCTATCTTGCATTTGTTTTCAATAGTCGTTGCTGATCTTCCATAATATTCCCTGTTTTTAACTCCCTCCAAAATTGGTATTTCTGTCATATATTTTGAATATTTATCTGCTGCGATGAGCTTTGCAGTAAAATTATCAAAATCCGGTGTAATGACAATCAATCCATTTGTGGAAGATTTCACATCTTCATAGGAAAGTTCCAAAACTTTTTTATGTGAAACTCGTTGTCCAAGCTGATATTCTGACAAGTAAATAGATAACGTTTTAAATGTATCCCTTGAATTGTATCGAAACATCATTGTTCCATCAATTCCTGATAACAATTCAGCAGTTTTCATTTCTATACTATCTGAGTCTACTGCTTCAATATAGTTTTGTGGTTGTCGCAATTTATTACATACGATGGATCCAAAAGTAACCATAGATATTCCCACTACAATAAGAAGCACTATAATGATTGACCAGTTTTTCGATAGCCTGAGGCTGGTCTCCTGTGGGTTGGTATTCGGAGTGTAATTTGAAATGATCCATACGGTTCTCCTTGTTGTTCTGAAATTTGTGGATATGTAAATACTGCCTGTTACTATATGTAAAGAGAGTGCTTTTATCTTTATTATTGTTGCTTTTACAGTATGTCATTCAGCGTAAAAAAGTATAGGGCAACCGAATATTTGTTCTATACTTTTTACTGCACCACACAAAAAGGCAGAGCCTGCTCCACTCAGACTCTGCCTCTCACTTTTTTCTTTTTATACTGCCGTCATTCTTCTACTTTTCTCTCATAAACGATCTCACCGCCAAGAACTGTCATATCCACTTTCGTGGTCTTGATCTCATCCGGATCAATCTTATAAATATCTTTCTCCAGAACTACGAAGTCTGCATTTTTTTCCACTTCGATGGTTCCGTTCTCGTCTTCTGTATAGGAAGCGTAAGCTGCGTTTTTTGTAAAAAGCTTCACCGCCTCATCTACAGACATTTTTTCGGAGGGGATCCAGCCTTCCTGTGGCTGACCGCTGATATTTTTGCGGGTGACTGCAAAATAAATATTCTCCATGGCATCAAAGCTTACCACAGGAGCATCCGAACCGCCGGACGTATGGATTCCCATATCCAGCATGCTCTTCCATGCATACACCTTATCCATACGGTGTGCGCCGATGGCAGGTTCCACTGTGTTCATATCCAGATCGATAAATACCGGCTGGATATATGCCAGAAGATCCTGGTCTTTCATCCCCTGCAAAATACGCGGATTGGTGATCTGGCAATGTACGATACCATGTCTGCCCTTTTTATTATCCTTCCGGTAAAGAGATTTCGCAGCTGCCTCAATGACCATATCCATGGCACGATCGCCGATACAGTGTACCGCTGCCTGCATCTGATGCTGGTCAAAAAAAGCAAACAGATCGTCAAGCTCATCCTGACTGAATGTGATGATCCCGGTATTTCCCGGCGAATCCTCGTAAGGCTCATTCATGGCCGCAGTTCTTGCACCAAGGGAACCATCCTGGATCAGCTTCATTGGTCCGACAGTAAAGTGATCCCCCCTCTGTCCGGTACGATATCCTTCCTCAATAAAAGCCTTCGCATCCTCCGCCCGCTCAAAAAGGCACTGCTCATAATGGCGGATACTCAGCTCCCCTCTGGCATCCAGTGCCTTGTAGGAGGCCATGATCCGACGCCAGTTTTTCCCCGGAAGTGAGGCAAGATCATCGGACTGTACACCTGTAAATCCACATTCATTCAGCTTCTTCGCACTGTATTTGATGTAGCCTTCCACTTCTTCCTGGGATGGTGCTTCCAATACGGAAGAATAAAACTGTACTGCATTTTCCTTCAGAAGTCCGGTATCCAGGTCAACCTCCTTCGCAATCTCCGGGAACTCCGGGATTTTTTTCAGAAGCTCCAGACCGCAGCTGTTGCACACAGCCACATGCCCGCAGACACGCACCATAATGATGGGGATTTCCGTTGAGAGCGCATCCAGCTCATCCTTGTGCGGATAGCGTGGCTTATCAAAATGCTCCTCATTCCAGCCTCTGCAGTAAAGCCAGGTCAGCTTCTGACCTTTGCTCTCCTCCAGTCTTTTTTTTGCTGCGGCAAGCATTTCCTCAACACTTGTACAGTCAAACAGTTTTACAGATCTTTCCACAAATGCATAATGCAGCATATGCATATGTGTATCCACAAAACCGGGCAGCATCAGCCTTCCCTTAAGGTCGATCCGTTTTTTGCAGGAAAAAGCTTCCGCTTCTTTATCAGTTCCCACAAAAACGATCCGACCATTTTCGATTCCCACAGCCTCTGCCACTTTTTCACTGTCATCCAGTGTTCTTATACATCCGTTAAAAAAAATTGTATCCACTGTTTATTTTTCCTCTTTTTCTTTTTTATCCTCGTAGAAAAGTGCCATATCCTTGTCTACCTTTCCAATTCCCATGTAACGCGCCTTGTAATCCTTCAGCAGTTTAAAGAAAGTACCACTTAAGATAAATAATGTGGCAACATTTACAAATGTAGGGAATACGGTTGTAAAGTCTGCAATTACCCACAGCTGCGCCGGTGTTCCGTTTCCGTAAAGAGTAAGCACTGTGACCAGAAGACCCCATAATGGTGTTCCAAGGATAAAAACCTTCTCTGCAATCTTCAGAACCTTCTGATTATTTTTCAGCCAGTGCTTCAGGATCACGCTGTAGTAGGTGAACCATCCGGTTGATGTTGTCAGTCCGAAAAGGAAGATACTGATCGCGATCAGTGCTCTCGCAACAGAGCCCATTCCGGACTCAAATGCTGTCAGTGTCAGCTCTGATCCCTGAAGTCCTGAATTCCAGTAGCCAGTGGTAATAACAACAAGACCTGTCATGGAGCACACTACGATAGTATCTGCAAATACCTCAAATGCTCCCATCAGTCCCTGTTTTACAGGATGATCTGTCTTTGCGGAAGCATGAATCATAGGAGAGGTTCCCCAGCCTGCCTCGTTGCTGTATACGGAACGGGCAAATCCAAGACGCATTGCTGTTGCAACACCGGCTCCCATAAATCCGCCGACTGCCGCCTGTGTTGTAAATGCGCCCTTGAAGATCATTCCAAAGGTTTCCGGCAGTTTGTCAAAATTCACTACCAGTATTGCGAGAGAGCCTACAATGTAAAGCATGCACATGATCGGTGTCATATAGGAAGAGATCACGCCGACTTTCTTTACACCGCCGATGATGATCAGATAAATCGCTGCCACATACAAAAGTGACGGTACGATGTACGGCAGGTGGAAGGTACTTCCGACAGCCTCTGATACTGTATAATTCTGCAAAGTAATGAACCATGTCATGAAAATACAGCCGCCGAACAGTACTGCAAAAAGTTTCCAGAAGGGAAGCTTTTTCTCTCCGCCAAGACCCTTCTGCATGTAGTAGGTCGGGCCTCCCTGGTACTCACCGTTTGGCTGTTTCTCTCTGTAGTATACAGCAAGTGTTACCTCTGCCATCTTGATGACCATGGCAAGAAGCGCCGCGATCCAGAGCCAGAATAATGCCCCAGGTCCTCCTGTTGCAATGGCCGTTGCAACACCGGACATATTGGATACACCAACAGTACCTCCGATCGCAATGGAAATAGCCTGGAACGGTGTCAGGCTCTTTCCGTCATCTCCGCCTTCCTGGCGACGTTCTTTACTGAACATGTTTTTCACAATGTAACCAAAATGGCGAAACTGGAAGAAACCGGAACGTACTGTCAGATATACGCCTGTAGCGAGGATCGTAATCAGCAACGGCAGTCCCCAGAGCCAGTTGGTCAGATTTTCAAATAATTCAAACATCTTTTCCTCTCCTGTCCTTCTTATTTTTTGTCTTTTGCATCCATTCGGAAAATCTGTGTATAGAATATAAAAAATCCCCGGAACATGAAGGCAGATACGGATACCCGGTGTTCCCGACATACAGCTCTTCTGCCATATATCTGCGAGCCCCGTTTCTATCCTCTTTATCCTTCATGCTCTGGGGATCTTACATTTCAGCCCACGAATCTTCCAAACAATGACAGTATATCACAGTTCCGGAGGAATTTCTACTTTTTCTGTTTGAATTTTGTATTTTTATTCATTTTTCGTGAATATTACTATTTTACCGTATGGATTCCGGATACTCCACCCCTTCCGGCATGGAATCCCATTCGTTAAGGCCAAGGCTCTGCTTGAATTTCGCCTGTTCAAGCGTAAGCTTCGGGAGATCATCCTGCAGATAATCCATCAGCTCACTGATGCCTTCCCTGGTCTTGTTATTTACCATGAAGATCCGTTCACAACCCATGTTCTCCATCCACTGTCTGACCATGGGAATGTTGGCATGGGGAGAATCCACCTTGGTGATGATCCCGATCAGCGGCCGTAGTAGAAAATTCCTGCTGCCGTCACTAAACAGGTTAAATGGCTCATTGGCTGCCTGTACAATGGCGATCACATCCGCCTCAAAGGAAAAGCAGGCCAGTCCTACGCTGAAATGCTTGGATTCCGCATATTCTCCCGGTGAATCAATAGTATCTTCATTTGTATTGGTATACTGAGTCTTATGATAATGAAGCTCTTCCCCTTTAAGCGCCTGTGTCAGGGATGTTTTGCCGGCTTCACTTCGACCCATCAGAAAAATTTTTTTCATTTTTTATCCCGTCCTGCCTCAGCTTCTGTGGATCTTACAGACATCGAATTTCAATGTCTCATGGAAAAATCGTACCACTTCCTCCACAGCTGTCATCACTTCCGTAAAACCGCCTGTCAGGATCAGCGTCCCACAGAAACGATCCATAAATCCTACTTCCACATGAGCTGCCTTCACTGCAACATCTGCCGCAACCACGATTGCCTCCCAGGGTGTGACACGGACCATGCCGATGGCATCTCCTCTGTGATCTTCACCTTCATGAACACCGATATGTAACGCAAGATTCTCATAAACAGATTTATCACTTGGTGTAAAAACATGTGCAAAGGAAAGCTCCTTTCCAGGTACTCTCACCCGGGTCAGCCGAAGTCTTCTTCCCTTAAGGTTCTCATAATCATCATGAAACAGCCTCTCCAGCAGTTCTTCCTTCGTTATCCGTTCTTCCATGGTACACTTCCTTATCGCTTGGTGATATTGCATACTACATATCCCAGAGTATCACGGAAATAATCCACGATCTCCTCCATTGCAGTCTGCACATCGGAAATCTCTCCTGTTATGATCAGTGTTCCTGTAAAACGGTCTGCAAATCCAAGATACACATTACCGCTCTTCACAGCAATATCGGATGCGATCACAGCAGACTCGGAAGGTGTCATATTCATGATACCAATTGCAGATGATCCATAGTCCACCTGCGGATTCAGTCCAAGCTTCTGATATATGATAGGTGCCGGACCACCCATGATATGGGCAAATGTGATCTCCTTACCGGCTACGGTTTCCTGTACGATTCTGATCTGATCTCTATGTTCATCCGCCATTGATGATTCCTCGCTTTCAAAAATTTCGTATTACAGCATTTTTTTAATTACTGCTATATTCTTCCCGATTGATCTATAGCACTCTCAGAAATTACTGCATCAAGTTCAGCTGTGCAAAACATAATTTGATGCGTCAGATGTTCTCGACGTACGTAATATTCGATAAGCCGGACTCTGTTCATCCGGCTTATAATTTCCCTACGTTAAATTTTACTATCTGAGCCTCTTAATGTCAATACAATTCTTCGAAAATAAGGCAAAAAACAACGTTAATTGAAATATAAATCCACAGAAAACAACATCTATTTCCACATCAGGATAAAAATCATTCAAAAATCTGCTTAAAACTCAAACACCTTCTTAATACTGTCATAATGTAGGAATTTTCCCTCTGCGGCAAACGCCCGGATCTGCTCCAGGGTTGCAAACATATATCCGTCTGTCTCTTCTGTCTGAAGCTTCAGATCCTTATCCTCCACATCCATGACAAAACGGTACACATCCACAAAGTAATTATCTCCTTCCCCCGGATTCTCTCTTTTATATGTAAAAAGGTATCCGCCCTCTGCCTCACTGGCGTCCAGTCCGGTCTCCTCTTTCACCTCACGGAGTACTGCATCACGGGAAGCCTCTCCTGCCTGGGCTGCACCGCCGGAAACCTCCCACCAGCCCGGAGCCCAGGCCTTTGTCATCACACGTTTGGTAATAAGAAAGGTCTTGTCCGGTCTTGCTACCACGCCCAAAACTGTCAGATGATACTCTCCATCCTTTAAACACCAGTCATTGCGCTTCATAGTTCGTCCTGTCGGTTTCTTATCTGCATCGTAAATATCCCAGAATTCCATTTTATCTATCTCCTGTCTTTTTACAGAACGCGGAAATACAGTCTTACATTTGATCCGTTTCAGCCTGCCCGTTTCTCCGTTTTCTGTATCTTTTTTATTTGTTATGATAACACGTTAAAATCATATATGTAAACCCCTGGATCCGATACCATTTTCCAGTTAGCGCTACCGTTCACTCCGTTCTCAGTAACCAGTTATCCTTCTGCATCTGTTTTTTTCACATTATAAACATGCAAGTACCTGCAGCCTGAAAGATGATATGCAAAAATCTATAGATTATTTTTATTATATCGCTCGTATTATGAATTAGTTTTATAGATTATTCTGTTATATAATTAACACAAACAAACGATTCTATTTAAAATAACCAGGGAGGTTTTTTCAGATGAAGAATGATTATCCGCATATTTTTTCCCCATTAACCGTTAAAAATATGACTATCAAGAACCGTATTGTTATGATGCCGATGGGCACCAACTACGGTGAACAGAACGGCGAAATGAGTTTTCTTCATATCAATTATTATGAGCAGCGTGCAAAGGGTGGCACAGGTCTCATCATCGTAGAGAACGCAAGCATCGATTCCCCGCAGGGCTCCAACGGAACCACACAGCTGCGCATCGATCATGATAACTATCTGCCACGTCTTTTCAAATTCTGTGAAAATATCCACAGATATGGAACAAAGATCGCGATCCAGATCAACCATGCAGGTGCTTCTGCAATTTCTTCCAGAATTAACATGCAGCCGGTTTCCGCATCCGATGTTCCATCCAAGGAAGGCGGCGAGATCCCGCGTCCTCTTTCCAAAGATGAGATCCTTCACATCGTAAAAAAATACGGTGAGGCTGCAAAACGTGCACAGACAGCTGGCTTTGACGCGGTAGAGATCCATGCAGGACACTCCTATCTGATCAGTCAGTTCCTCTCCCCGATCACAAACAAGCGTACCGATGAATTCGGTGGATCTGTTGAGAACCGTACCCGTTTCTGCCGTATGGTCATCGATGAGGTAAGAAAACAGGTAGGACCTTTCTTCCCGATCATGCTCCGTCTCAGTGCGGATGAGCTGATGGAGGGCGGAAATACACTGGAGGATACTCTGGAATACCTGGATTATCTTCAGGAAGAGGTTGATATCTTTGATGTTTCCTGCGGACTTAACGGTTCCATCCAGTACCAGATCGATGCAAATTATCTCCCGGACGGATGGCGTTCCTACATGGCAAAGGCCGTAAGAGAAAAATTCAACAAGCCATGTATCTCCATGGGTAATGTCCGTGACCCGAAGGTTGCTGAGCGTATCCTGGCTGACGGTGATGCAGACCTGATCGGTATGGGCCGTGGTCTGATTGCAGACCCTGCATGGGTAAACAAGGTTGCCACAGGTCATGAGTGTGACCTCCGCAAATGTATCTCCTGTAACGTTGGCTGTGCCGGAAACCGTATCGGTGTAAACCGTCCGATCCGCTGTACTGTAAACCCATCTGTTCTTGAGGGCGATGTATATAAGAAAAAACATGTAAATAAAAACTGCAACGTGGTCGTTATCGGCGGCGGTACTGCCGGACTGGAAGCTGCCTGTACAGCCGCAGAGGTTGGATGCAATACCTTCCTTCTGGAAAAAGGCAATGAGCTTGGCGGACTTGCATCTCTGATTTCAAAGATCCCTGCAAAGAACCGTCTTGCTGATTTCCCGCACTATCTCATGCATCGTGCTGAACAGCTTGATAATCTTTACATCTTCAAAAACACAGAAGGAGCACCGGAAAACATCCGCAAGTTCCATCCGAATATCATCGTAAGCTCCACCGGCTCCGCTCCGCTTCTGCCTCCGATTGCAGGACTAAAGGATCGTATTGACAACGAGAACCATAATATTTATTCTATTCTTGGTATGATCAGCCACATTAATGATTTTCCGAAGGATCTGGAAGGCAAAAAGGTTGTTGTTGTAGGCGGCGGTGCTGTAGGTCTTGATGTTGTGGAATTCTTTGCTGACAGAAACGCAGACATCTCTATCGTTGAGATGATGGATCAGATCGGACGTGATCTTGACCCGGTAAGCAAAAATGACACAAAGACCATGATGAAAAAACACAATGTACATCAGCTTACAAAAACTGCTCTCCTTGAGGTTAAGGATTCTTCCTTCCTTGTCAGGGGCGACGGTGAGCCTTATGAGCTTCCATTTGAGTACGGCTTCGTATGTCTCGGAATGAGAGCTCAGGGACAGCTTTACCAGAACCTCACAGAGGAATTTTCTTCTGAGGATGTTGAGATCATGAACATCGGCGACAGCCAGAGAGCAAGACGAATCATTGACGGTACCCAGGAAGGACGCAATATCCTTACCATTCTTGAGCAGAAGGGATACCTTTAATATTTTTCCGCTATACCCTTTCCGGGAACATTTCAATCCTTCTACCGGAAAGTGTATATAGATCTGTTACAGTTCACTCGGTGATCCGTAACATAGATTTTCCACGTCTTCCTCCCCCGCAGCCGTCCGGAGAATGTCCGCAACTTCTTCAGATCTATGTGGTGGGAGGTTTAAAAAAGACAAATCTTCATCCAGATTTTACCAATGAGAGGAGTTATTACCATGTCAGAAAGAATTACAGGACATACCGAACTGATTGGTCTTATGGCATATCCGATCCGCCACTCCAGCTCTCCTGCCATGCAGAATGAAGCTTTTGCAAAGCTTGGCTATGATTATGCATATCTTGCATTTGAGGTTGGTGCAGACGAGATCGAGGATGCTGTAAAAGCAATCCGTACTCTGAAAATGAGAGGTTCCAACGTTTCCATGCCGAACAAAACTCTGGTAGGCCAGTACCTTGACGAGCTTTCACCGGCAGCAGAAATGTGCGGCGCTGTAAACACCATCGTTAATGATCATGGTCATCTTACAGGCCATATCACAGACGGTATCGGATTTATGGCAGCACTGAAAGACAATAACATCAACGCCATCGGAAAGAAAATGACCATCGTAGGTGCAGGTGGTGCCGCAACTGCTATCGAGATCCAGGCAGCACTTGACGGTGTAGGCGAGATCGTGATCTTCAACCGCAAAGATGAATTCTGGGGCCGTGCAGTATCTACGGTAGAAAAGATCAACACCAGAACTTCAAGCCATGCTATTCTCTATGATCTGGCAGATCTTGACCAGCTGAAAAAAGAAATGGCTGACAGTTATATTTTCGTAAATGCGACAGGTGTTGGAATGAAACCACTGGAAGGTCAGTCCGTTGTTCCGGACAAGTCTTACTTCCGCCCGGAGCTTATCGTTGTTGACGTGCCTTACTCCCCTCTTGAAACTGCTATGCGTTCTATGGCAAAGGAAGTTGGCTGCAAGACAATGAACGGCCTTGGCATGATGCTTTTCCAGGGCTCCGCTGCATTTGAACTGTGGACCGGCGAACCGATGCCGATCGAACATATGAAAGAGATTCTTAACATCAGATACGACGACTAAACTGCTATCTGTTCCTGTCGTATCAGAAAGGACCATTATGAAAACAGTTCAGGTAAGAAATATCACACTCGGAGAGGGAAGACCGAAGATCTGTGTCCCGATCGTGGGACAGACAAAGGATGATATCCTCCTTGAGGCAGAGACCTTCGCAAGGATCCCCGTAGACGTTGTGGAATGGCGTGTTGACTGGTTTGAGGACGTTTTTGACACAGACAAGGTTCTGGATGTGGCAAAAGATCTCCAGACCGTTTTAAAGGACACTCCGATCCTCTTCACCTTCCGTACTGCAAAAGAAGGCGGAGAAAAAGCGATCTCCAACGAAGCTTACAAAGCACTCAACATGGCTGTCGCAAAAAGCGGCTATGTAGATCTCATTGATGTAGAAGCCTTCACAGGTGAGGAGATCGTAAAAAGCATGATCCAGGAAGCACACAGCTATGGCGTAAAGGTCATCGCTTCCAACCATGATTTTGACGCAACTCCTGAGAAGGATGAGATCGTGCGCCGTCTTCGCATGATGCAGGACTATGGCGCAGATATCCCGAAAATGGCTGTTATGCCAAGAAACAAACAGGACGTGCTTACACTCTTAAGTGCCACGCTGGAAATGTCCGAGCAGTTCGCCGACCGCCCGATCATTACCATGTCCATGGCAGGTACCGGTGTTGTCAGCCGTCTCGCCGGCGAAACCTTCGGTTCCGCCCTTACCTTCGGTGCAGCTACCAAAGCTTCCGCACCGGGACAGATCAATGTCAACGAGCTTGCACAGGTTCTTGACATTATCCACAAAAGCCTGTGATCCTGTAACCTCCCATAAAAAGGATCTACGGTAGATTTTTGTAACAGAACGCGAATTATAAACCAGTTTTTAAACCCAATTGATGTAACAAATTTTTGCAATTTTAATCCCATAATAGCAAATCTATTAAAATAATAATTAAAAACAACAAATCTCATGACAAAAAGAAGAAGTGTGCTGACCCATCCAGCACACTTCTTCTTTTTCTTTTTTTATATCTTTGTTATTCCTCTGATCAATTTTTATCCTCGATGGCATTCTCCTCTTTCTTTCTGGGGTCCCAGTTTGAAAGGAAGATATTCAGGCCGAAGCCTACAGCCAGGGCCCATGCGGATGCCCATGCAGTTCCCTGAGTTGCAAGCACCGCTGCCATAACACCTGCGATCATCTTGTCACGGTCTGTTCTGCAGTAATCCATACCGATCCTTGCACAGACAAAGGCCTGAAACATCAGAGTAATGGAGGAACCGACTCCGAAGATCGGACGGAAGAAGCTTACAACCGGAATGATCAGCACACTTAAAAACGTTGCAATACGGAAGGATGCCATACCGCCGATCAGAGACTTCATAGCTTTCTTTCCCTCCTTGTAACGGATGGAAACAGATACTGTCATTCCAACCCATAACGGACCGGAAAGCGGCGGGAACGGGGCAATGACGGAAAGGATCAGGTTCCTGATGCCGCTGACCAGGTTGGAACGGCTGGAATTGAAATCAATGTACTCATCATCTCTGGACTGGCGTGCCTCTGTAACCAGTGTCTCTGTGGTAACAAAATCACCAAATGCGATAACATAGCATACAAGTGCCAGAGGAAGCGCTTTGACAAACATGGAGACCGGCGGGATTCCCACACCAAAGATACTTACCTGTGAGATGATCTCTTTGAACTGCGGGATCTTGATAAAGGTTCCCAGCTCCAAACCAGGCGCATCCAGTTCTCCTACAAGAAGACCTACCACCATGGCGATCAGATACGGGAAAAGGTTTCCATACCTGGCAACAAGATCCAGGAATTTGTTGTTCTTTCTCTTCTCCTGATATTTATCTGAAAAGCTGATCAGGATCAGAAGGCCTACACCGGCAACGATCGCCAGCGGATACTTATGCATGTTGCCGCCCTCTCCCAGCTGTCCTGCCATAACCGTCACCGGCGCAGCAAGAAGGATACCACCCTTAACAGAATTTGGTACTGCATGGACAAATTTATCCGCAAGCTTGGTGATGCCCATAAATATGAACACGAGACCAACCAGCATCTGCAGGGCGATCATTGCCTGGATACGTTCTTTTCCCATAGGGAAGCCTTCCAGGAATACGATCGTCAGCGGAAGGGTCGGTGTGATCCATCCCGGTACAACCGGATCACCAAGTAAGCTGTGTAGCATATACAGCATGGTCTCTATGATCACACAGCTCCATGCCAGCTCATAAGGCAATCCCAGATATTGTTCCAGATAAGGAACCGCCGCCAGTGCCGTAACCCCGAGGATCAGGCCCTGGATAAACTCTACGGACTCAATTTTATAGTGAATAAACGGAAAACGAATCTGAAATGGCCCAAACGGAATGTAGGGCAGTTCGTGTTCTCTTCGCTGTCTTGCTGCACGTGCCATAACGATTCTCCTTTGTCGTTTTTTTTGATAATACATATATAGTATCTTTTATTTTATAAGTTTGTTAATTAACAAACATTTTCAAAAACGGTAAAGTCCAATCCGGGAATCGTTCCCGAATTGGAACTTTGTTTTGCACAGATTCAGTCATCTTTGTCTGTATCCATACAATGATTCACTTTTTTTACTGTAGTCAAACGGATATTCACCCCAAGGGATTTCCTTGATTCAGTCAAGCCTCTTTTCCACGGTTCATCTTAACGAACAGTGCAAGAAGGATTCCTATGAATGTCACTGCCATATTGAGAAGCAGGATCATTCTCGGAGCACTGGTTCCGGCAGTCTTTGTAATGTAGCCGGCCAATGTCAGAATGGTGTAGTTCGCAACGCTGGATGCGATCATGACCATGGATGTTGCAGTTCCCTTGTTTTCCGGGAAGAACTCCGCAGTTGTGGAAACAGCCAGCTGAAGCACACCGCCTGCGCCTGCAAAACCGATCACAAATCCACCGATAAGACAGATTGTCGGATTCTGGATAAAGTAGCAAAGTCCCAGCATGATGAAAGAGATCAGCGGATAAATGATCAGGATATTGATCTCCTTCAGTCCTTTTTTGATAAATACAGAGGAACACAGGATTGCTGCAAAGGTTCCTACTGCATAGAATGACTGGATCTTGGAAGGATCACTTAAGTTATAAAGCTTTCCGAGCTCCTGGTTACAGTTCAGCCACAGCATGAATGTAGAAGAGCTTGTAAATCCGATGAGGATTGCTGCAAGAGCTGCAGGAGTGATCTTTAATTTTGCTTTTTCTTTCTTTACTGTACCTGCTGTATTTCTCTCCGGGAATGGCAGGAACAGGATCAGGATTCCATCGATAAAGATCGCAGCACCTGCAACAATAAAGATGGTTCTGTAGGACATATTCGCCGCTACTACAAATCCGATGAGGAATGGAAGCAGAAACTGGCTGATACACATGGAGAATTTTGTAAACAGGTTCGCTACAGAAGGATTGTTTACATAAATCTCCATACATGTTGGGCTTACGCAGGTGTCCAGGAAGGAGTTTGCGATACCGCCTACAATGGCAAAGGCGTAGGCAACTCCCATAGACGGAGCAAATGCGATTCCCATAAAGTATGCTGCATAACAGATCACGCCGATGATTCCGCTTAATCTGCGTCCGAATTTGTCGGACAGGGGACCGGAAAACGGAAGAGAGATCAGTCTTCCAAGTCCAAGTGCGGCAATTACAGATACTACCATGCTGACATCCATAGTTCCATCACTTAAAGCCTTTGCTCCCCAGTGAGCAGCAAGCTCCGGCTTGTACTGACCCATGATGGAAGCTCCGATTCCATGGATGAAATATGTAAAATACAGCGCGATAGAAGTAATCACTAAATTTTTCTTACCTGTCTGGCTCATTTTTCTTATTTCCCTTCGTTCTCAGCCTGAAATTTCTGGTACTCATCTGTCGGCATCTCAAGACCTGTGTAAAGCTTGTAAGATGCTGCACCCTGCCACAGAAGCATTCCTTTTCCGCCTACCGCAAGCTTCACGCCTGCTTCTTTTGCTTCTTTTACCATCTTTGTCTCGGCCGGATTGTATACGCAGTCAGCAACAACAAGCTCCTTATGGAACATGGATTTATCAACCAGTGTGATGTCATCATGTGGTTTCATTCCTGCAAGTGTTCCGTTCGCGAGGATATCTGCGTTTGCGATCTCTTCTCTCAGTTTGTCCTGGTCGTCAAGGCAATATACGCTTACTTTGCAGTCCGGTACTTCTTTTGCAAGCTTCTCAGCAGTTCCTTTTGCTCTGTCAAGGAATGGATCGTCAGGATTGAAGATCGCGATGGATGCAGCTCCGTCAAGGGCACACTGTACAGTAAGGGCTGTAGCTGCACCGCCTGCTCCGAGGACTACCATCTTTTTACCCTTTACATCAACACCGTGCTCTTTCAGATTGCGGACAAATCCGATACCGTCTGTGATATGTCCAACAAGTTTTCCATCCTCATTTACGATGGTGTTTACAGCGCCGATGATCTTTGCTGCCGGTGAAAGCTCGTCTACACACTGAGCTACTTTGTTCTTGCAAGGCATGGTTACATTGCAGCCTCTCATTTTGAACAGACGCATTGCATCAAGAGCTGCCGGAACCTGATCCTCTTTGATATCAAATGCCATGTAAGCATAATCCAGGTTATGGTACTGGAAGCTGAAGTTGTACATAGCCGGGGATCCGGAATGTCCTACAGGGCTTCCGATCAGTGCAAGTAAACCAGTTGTTCCTTTAATTCTCTGTTCCATTTCTTTTTACCTCCTGCATTTTCCCCTGACAGACACCGGATTATTTTTCTCCGATGTCTGTCGGGCCATCTTTTTAATCTTTATACTGTCCGGTTTATCGGATAGTTATTTTCTTTTGTATCAATACGATCAGCGACTGGCAGATCAGATCCTGGAAGCTACCTCATAAGCCTCTTTTGTTGCATCCAGTGCACGTCTTGCACGGATAGCATCTCCGATCACATGTGTCTCAGGTACAAGGTCTTTGATCTTCTCTTCCAGAGGATTGTAGTTGCGGAATCCCATGGAAAGGATCACAGAATCATATCCTCTTGACTCGTGACGTACTCCGTCAGCGGTCTCATATTCTACACCGTCTTCATAGAATTTGCATACCTTTGCTCCGGTGATCTCCTTGATTCCGTAGTCCTCGAAATCCTTCATCAGATATACTCTGTGCTCGTGGATCACGTCTGCACCTACGGTATCACGGAACTCGATAACAGTTACATCATGCTCCTGCTCGCCTAAAAATGCAGCTGTCTCGCATCCAACCATTCCACCGCCGACAACGAGAACCTTTTTGCCTGCTGCTCTCTTGCCATCCAGAAGGTCAGAGCCGTGGATGATAGCCGGATTGTCGATTCCCTCGATCGGAAGGATCAGAGTCTTGGAACCGGTGGCAATGATCACGCTGTCCGGCTTCTCTTCTTTGATAAGCTCCGGAGTTACCTCACAGTTCATCACGATCTTAACGCCATCCTTCTGACAGCGATGGATGTAGCTGCGGATCATGTTTGTGATGTCACCTTTTCCCGGCGGATATGCAGCAAGTCTCATGTTTCCGCCGAGAACATCTCCTGCCTCATAAAGCGTTACCTCATGTCCTCTCTCTTTTGCGATAAATGCAGCGGAAAGTCCTGCAACACCGCCACCGATAACCATAACCTTCTTCGGCTCCTCCGCTTTCTCAAGCGGCTCTGCCTCATGACCCAGGAACGGGTTTGTCAGACAGCATACCGGATTTCCTGCATACATGTTTGCAACACAGCCCTGAAGACAGGCGATACAAGGAGTCATATCCTCAAGACGCTCTTCCTGTGCTTTCTTCGGCATAGCCGGATCTGCAAGGCTCTGACGTCCGAATGCTACAAGGTCTGCTCTTCCTTCTTTTACCATCAGTTCTGCGAACTGTGGCTCTGTATAACGTCCAACTGTGATCACCGGGATATTTACCGCACGTTTGATTTCCTCAACCTCTGCTGCAGAGAATCCACCGTGGATAACAGTCGGTGCCCACATAAACTCATCCTTGATATGAACGGCACGGGATACATGGAGTCCGTCCAGTCCGCAGCTTTCCAGATATGCTGCGATTGCTGCACTGTCGTGGACATCAAGTCCTCCCGGAACCTCATCTGCACAGTTGATTCTTGCAAGAACTGCAATTTTTCCCTGTGTTGCTTTTTTAACTTCCTCGATGATCAGACGGGAGAAACGCATACGGTTCTCAAAACATCCGCCAAACTCATCCACTCTCTTGTTTGTTCTCGGAGAAAGGAAGGTACTTACCAGATAACCGTGTGCCATATGGATCTCAACAGCATCTGCTCCTGCTTCCATTGCTCTTCTTGCTGCCTCACCGTAGCCTTTGATCAGCTCATAAACTTCCTCAGTTGTAAGCTGCTTCGGAATATCACGGCCGCACACTGACGGGATACTGGTTGCTGCTGTGATCGGTGCTCCTGCGTTCTTTGCATTTCCTTCCGGACCTGCGTTCTGAAGCTGGATGGACACCTTTGCTCCTTCTGCATGACATCCGTCGATAACCTTGCGGAAGCTCTCGATCGTAGAGTCGTCATAAAGACATGGTTTACGCGGGCCGCCCTTTGCGCCCTTGTGAACTACAGTAGCCTCGATGGTGATCAGACCAAATCCACCTTTTGCTCTTTCTCTGTAATATGCAGCGGACTGCTCACTCATTGTTCCGTCTGTGTTTGCAAAGTTATTTCCCATTGGCGGAACAACAAAACGATTCTTTACTGTCATAGGACCGATCTCGATCGGCTGAAACATCGCATTGAATTTCATATGCGTTCTCCTTTCCTTTGAAACAATCTTTTTGTTTCTTTCATGGTAACGCCCTGTCACCGGTATGACGTCGGAAACAGGGGCCCGTCTGAAATATTCGTTTCTTATATTAATTACAGTACTTCCGGCCAAGCCTCTTCCAGTACCTTCTTTGTGTTCTCATATGTATGTTTTGCAGCATACTCGATACCCTTTTCAAGGTTTGCATCGCTGATAACCTCTACGCCGATGGCATTTGGTCTGATGCCTTTTTCTTTGATCATTTTTACGAACGGTACTGTTGTTCCGATTCCTGTTCCAGGAGCAAGACGGTCATGCATGGACTCATCTCTTAAGATCGTTGTTGCATATGGTCTTTCCCATACATCGTTGATCTGGATGGATACGATCTTGTCTGCCGGGATTCCCTCAAGTACGGAAAGCTCGATCGGCTGGTTTGCTCTTACCCAGTGCCATGTATCAAGGATCAGTTTCGCATTCTCGCAGTCAGCAGCTTTTACAACAGCCCAGCCCTTTTTCACATCTGGGATTCCGCTGTATGGCATTGGCTCAACACCGATGATGTATTTGCCTGCTCTGTGGCAAAGCTCACGAAGCTTCTGTGCTGTGTACTCTACGGAATAGTTCTCCATCAGTCCGCAATTGATCTGTTTTACGTTAAATAATTCACACATATGGAAGCAGAGCTGTTCTTTGTATTTCTGCTCATAGGAACGATGCTCCTCTGCCCACTGCACGATGTACTCAACCTCTGTTACCTTCATGTCATATTTATCCAGGATCGCCAGGATATCCTCGTCGAAAAGTCCCTCATTCAGGGCATCTACGTAGGTTTCTGCTCTCAGGCCGATTCCCTCATAGCCAGCCTCTTTGGCAGCTTTTACACGGTCCTCAAATTTGCACTGATCTCCCAGTGTCCAGGAACTGATTGTGATTGGAAATTCTTTTGACATGATAATTCCTCCTGAAAATTTTAATAATTTTATTTGTTTTTTTTAAATTATTTTGTATCTTTTTTCTATAAGCATTATATAACTTTGTTAAATACAAAACAAATTGATTGTACCAGGAGAATCCATAGATTTTATCAATATATCATGTTATACTATATAAAACATATTCAGCCGTATTGCCGCCGTCACTGCATACGGCCCGGCAAATCTCTTATGTCTGTCAGACTTACCGGGGATCTGTTCGAAGTAAAACATTCAGATAAACTTACGAAAGGAGTATTGAAAAATGAATCTGTATCATCTTCGCTATTTCGTGACACTGGCTCATCTGGAACATTATACAAAAGCTGCGGATGTTCTGGCCATCACACAGCCCAGCCTAAGTCACGCGATCTCTTCTCTGGAGGAAGAGCTTGGAGTGAAATTATTTGAAAAAAACGGACGGAATGTTTCTCTCACCAAATATGGCAAGTCTTTTCTGGAGGATGTGGAACAAACCCTGAACCGGCTGGATTCCTCCGTAAACGGTCTCCAGCTTGCAGGAAAGGGAGAAGGACAGATCGATGTGGCTTTTCTCAGAACTCTGGGTGTTGACTTTATGCCAAAGATCATCCGCAGCTTTCTTAATGCCAATAAGGGAAAACAGATCCATTTCAATCTGTTCTGTGATAAGGTTCTTACCGGCGATATCCTCACCGGACTGAAAGAGAAGAAATACGATATCGGCTTCTGTTCCAAATTTGACGACGAACCACTGATCGAATTTATTCCGGTTGCCAAGCAGGATCTGGTCGTCATCGTTCCGCCGGAACATCCTCTTGCTGAGAAATCCGAGATCCATCTGGAGGAAACGCTTCCATACAAGCAGATCATCTTCAAGAAGAGAAGCGGTCTCCGCCAGATCATTGACCAGTTATTTAAGAGCATCGGTCAGTACCCGGATGTGGCTTTTGAGATCGATGAGGATCAGGTTGCCGCAGGGTTTGTTGCCAATGATTTCGGCATCTGCATTGCACCGGATATCCCGATCCTTCACTCTCTGAACCTTAAGATCCTGCCCCTTGTCTCTCCAAGCTGGCAGCGGAATTTCTACATGGCCATGCTGAAGGATGTATACCATCCGCCGGTCGTGGAAGCCTTTAAAAAATTTGTGATCGAGGAAACCTCGAGGGAGATTTTTTATAAGACCAATTAAACGATCTGTTCATCTGCAAATATATGGTCCGGATCTTTTATATCATAAAGGACAGCTGTCCGATCTCCGTTCTGTTTCTGTACGGTTTATCGGACAGCTGTCCCTTTTATATGTAAAACTATTCTGTTTTATGATCAGCAGTTATTTATTTGCCTCTGCCTCACGAAGTCTGTGGATCAGCTCCTCGCAGATCTCAAGCTCACTCTTTCCGTCTGTCTCAACAACTATATCTGCTGCTGCCTCATATTTCGCGCGACGTTTTTCCAACAGATCAGCGATAAATGAAACATTTTTGTTGTTCTCAAGTAAAGGACGGTCATGATTATCCTTTACACGTTCCAGAATCGTTTCCGGCTTTGCAGTCAGAAGTACAACACGGCCATTTTTTTTCATCTCGGTAACATTGCGCTCCCGCATCGGAACACCACCGCCACAGGATACTACAACATTAGATCTGGACTGCATCTCGATCAGAAGATTTGTCTCGAGCTCACGGAAATACTCTTCACCGTAAGTCTCAAAGATATCGGAAATGCTCATTCCCTGTCTCTCCACGATACACTGATCCATCTCCACAACATCCATGGCAAGAACATTCTTCAGATAGTCGGAGATCGTAGATTTACCAGCTCCCATAAATCCGATCAGGAAGATATTATAATTGAAAAGATTTCTGGACTGGATTCTTTTACTGTTCTGTGTGATGCTTGCAAAAACATCATTGACCTCTTTCTTATGACGTCTGCCTTCCATTCTGGCTTCCAGCCATCCTTTCTGCTTCGCCTCCTGTTCCGGCTGAAGTACCGGAAGATCGTTAGCTTCCTTGTATACCATGATGTCCTCTACGATCCTGTTTCTCATAAGGAGTGCGTCCAGGATGATCTCATCGCACTGTCCAAGGCTTTCTCTTAATACTTCTAACTGGTTCATAATATCTCCTTTACTTCGTTCATTTTATTACGGATTTCCGTCATCACTTTATCACTTTAAATCAAGTATCTGTCCTTATTATACCAACTGGTCATTTTTATCTCAACCCAAATTTTCATTGAATTTACGCATGTGATCTATAGATTATTTTTATAATTTTTAGGCACGGCAAAGATATCTGACGCAAGACTTCACGCTATGATGGACTGAATTGTTTGCAGTAATTTATGGAATTGCTATAGTATTCACGCCAGGATCTGTGTCAAAAAAATCTCCGCCCTATTACAGAAGCAGAGATTTTTTACAGAAATTTTATCACCAAGATTCTACTGTATCACTTCATAGATCCGGTAATGCTTGTATATATAATCCCGGAACTGCTCCACAAGCGCACTTGGATACCGGTTTTTCATCATTCCCATGTATATGTAACGACGGCAGTGCAGATTCTCAATATTTAAGATTTTCACAGGAAGTGTATGGATCACCGGTACATCCGGCACAATGCCTACACCAAATTCCTCCGCCACCATACCTGCCAGTGCACCATCCTCTTCTACCTCAAAGGCCGTCTCCGGTGAAAGTCCTTCCTTTTCGAAAAGCTCCCGGATCACAAAATACAGTCCGCTTGCAGGGGTAAAGGTCACCTGCGGATACTGCCCCAGCTCTTTTATGGTCACTGAATTTCGGTCTGCAAGAGCATGGTTCTCAGGCACTACAGCCACCAGCTTTTCTTCTGACACCGGCACAAAGCTGATCTCCTTCTCGCCCTCTGCCCGGGAACAGAAGATCACGTCGAATTTCTCTTCCTTCAGACCCCGGATCAGACTTCCGGTAGCTGCATTCTGAAAACGGAAATCAATCTTCTTCCCCTCCTGTTCATTAAGGAACCCCCGGACAAGCTCCGGGATAAATCTGCGTCCCTGGGTATGGATATACCCGATGGAAATACTTCCTCCCGGAATCCTTGCCGCTTCCTGTATCCTCTCCACACCAAGATTCAGGATATGTAAGGAGTCCTGCACATATTTCAGAAACATTTCCCCGTATTTGGTCATGGTCACATTTCTTCCGTGACGCTCAAAAAGTGGGACCTGCAGTTCCTTTTCAAGGTTGGAAATCGCATGGCTCAGGCTTGGCTGGGTTATATCCAGCCTCTTGGCTGCTCTGGTATAATTTTCGATCTGGGCAAGAGTCACAAAATATGTGAGCTGATTTAAGTTCATATGTCAAAAAATCCTTTCTTTCCTCCGCGCGAGAGACTTTCAGGCAGGTAAGCTCAGACACCTCGCTGCCTGGTCTGTTTCACACTCCAAGGCTCAGGAGTTCTTTTCCCGCCGCAAGTCTCTCATAAAACTGCTCATAAAAATCCCGCTTCTCATCATAAGGCTTCCTGTAAAACTGGTTTACCACATACATGTTCAGGTTTCGGATCAGATCACTGTCCTCGCTCTCATAGAGAACCGACTGGACATCCAGAAGAAAATAATGCCAGTCACAGACAAATTTTTCGTAATTTCGAAAATCCGGAGTATCTACCCATTTCCGGACCTTGATCTTACTGCGGCTGGTCTTTTTGCACTCGTGGATCTGAAGGATGTATTTAAAACCACCGTCCTCATAGTATCTTCCCAGCGGGAACAAACGGCAGAAGCCCGGACGAAAGCTGTGGATGGAGCATCTTCCGTTGCCATCCAGAAATACACATCGTTCCTCTGCCCCTGTCATCCTAAGATGCGGCAGAATATTTCCGTCTGTGACGCCAAGCTCTATTTTTCCGGCAAGCAACTGGTCCACACTTAAGTGAAGTCCCTGACTTAACCGCCATACATCCAGCGGATCCAGTACAACAGAATCTCCCATTCCCGTACAGCAGTCAAAACAGCCCTTACAATCCTGACAGTCTGCCTTTACCATGTCATTTGCCTCGTATAAACGACCGTCGGAAATTTCCTCCAGTGTAACCTCCCGCCGCATCAGACAAGTGCCTCCAGTCCTGTAACTCCCCAGTCCTCAGCCAGGCTTTTCAACCCGTCCAGGATCTCCTCCCTGGAATAATCGTGATCATCCAAGTAATCTACGTCCATATCATTGAGATGCAGATAAAAGGTAAGGGCAAGCTCCAGATAATCCGGATCATCTTCCTCCATGTTCATAAGAAGCTCATTTTCCGCTCCGTTGATGTCACCCTCATCAGCAAGTCCGATAACCTTCTTAAAAAGCTGGTCTGCCTCTGTATAATCTGCCTCTGCTGCAGGAAGTGTATACTGCGGCATATCTCCCTTAAGAAGAAGTCTTGTGATCAGTCTTGCGATATCCTGAATATTTCCTGACATTCTGTCATCCTGTAATCCCAAATCGTTTTCCTCTCTTTCTGCTGTCCTGTTCTGCCAGACACATTTCTCCGACCGACGTATCTGCATCCGGTCCTCCGCTCATCCGAACCCCGGATATCTGGACAGGCAATTTATTTAATCCAGTTTAATTCCTGACAACGCCTGCGCAAATGCATTGTTCACCGGCTCATTGGCCTCTTTCTGCTGTTTCTTAAGATAACGCTGCACATCACGCTTATTCACACCTGCACCCTCTTTGGCTCGTCTTGCCTGGAAGGATGAAAGCTTTTCTTTATAGCCGCACTGACATACAAAGGTCTCTTCTTTTCCCTTCAGAAGCATCTCCATACGCTTATGGCATTTCGGACAGCGCGCATTGGTGGTCCTGGATACTGTCTCTCTGTATCCGCATTCCCGGTCCTCGCACACCAGCATTTTGGCATTCTTTCCGTTGACTGCCAGGAGATGTTTGCCGCAATTGGGGCACTTCTTGTTTGTCATATTGTCATGGCGGAAGGTTCCCTGTCCGCCTTTGATCTCATCTACGATCTCACAGGCATATTTACGGATCCCTGTGAGGAATTTATCCTGACGGAGCTTTCCGTTTGCAATATCACTGAGCTTCATCTCCCAGTCTGCGGTAAGCTCCGGCTTTTTCAGTTCTTCCGGAACCAGCTCCAGAAGCTGTTTCGCCTTGGAGGTAATGTAGATCTCATTGCCTCTTTTTTCCATCATAAAGCTGTTGAAAAGCTTCTCGATGATGTCCGCTCTTGTGGCTACCGTTCCAAGTCCACCGGTCTCACCAAGGGTTTTTGCCGCTTTTTTGTCGTGGCTTTCCATAAAATGAACCGGATTTTCCATGGCACCAAGAAGTGTGGCCTCTGTAAATCTGGCCGGTGGTTTTGTTTTTCCGTTTGTAAGGGATGCGGATTCCACGGTAAGTTTCTGGCCTTCCGTAAGCTCCGGAAGCTGCTGGTCTTTCAGCTTATCCGATGAATCCTCTTCTTCCTCATCCTGCCAGCCTCCTTCATAGACTTCTCTCCATCCGGCACTTTTTACAATACGTCCGCTTGCTGCAAAAGTCTCTCCTGCTGCTGTTCCTTCCATATTAACCTGCTCATAAACAGCCGGCGGATACAGAACACTTAAGAAACGACGCACAACCATATCGTAGATCTTCCGCTCCTCGTTTGTCATATGATCCAGCTGTACAAACTGTTCTGTGGGAATGATAGCATGATGGTCGCTGACTTTTTTATCGTCTACAAAACTTGCATTGGCCTGGACTGGTTTATTGGCAAGAGCTCCGGCAAGTTTCCGGTAGGGGCCGGTTCCGCATGCCTGAAGACGTTCTTTAATGGTAGGAACGACATCCTTTCCGATATACCTGGAATCCGTTCTTGGGTAGGTAAGGACCTTGTGATTCTCGTAGAGCCTCTGCATGATATTCAGAGTTTCCTTTGCAGAAAAGCCGTATTTCTGATTGGCTTCTCTCTGAAGAGTGGTCAGGTCATAAAGCCCCGGCGCATAGGTCTTCTTCGGCTTTCTGGAAACCTTTGTTATGGTAAGGCTGCTTTTTCCTGCCTTTGTCTGGATCTCCTGGGCACGCTCCTTCTTAAAGGTGCGGAGGCTTCCGCTTTTTCCGTCACGCCAGGTCCAGCGTACATTTCCCGCCTGCAGAGTGATCCCGTAATAATCCTCCGGCTTAAATTCCCGGATTTCCTGCTCTCTTCTTGCGATCATGGCAAGGGTGGGGGTCTGCACACGTCCGCAGGAAAGCTGGGCATTATATTTACAGGTCAGCGCTCTGGTCCCGTTCATTCCCACCAGCCAGTCCGCCTCCGCCCTGGCCTGTGCCGCACGGTAAAGATCATCATAATCATGGCCGTTTTTAAGGTGGGCAAAGCCGTCACGGATTGCTTTGTCCGTTACGGATGAGATCCACAGACGCTTAATAGGTTTATGGCAGTCTGCCTTTGCAAGGATCCATCTTGCTACCAGTTCTCCCTCACGTCCGGCATCTGTGGCAATGATGATCTCCCCGATATCCTTCCTGTAAAGCTGGGTTTTCACCGCATTGTACTGCTTGGAGGTCTGGCGTATCACCACCAGTTTCATTTTCTCCGGCATCATGGGAAGCGTGGAAAGCTCCCATTTGGTATATTTTTTATCGTATTCTTCCGGATCTGCCAGTGTTACCAGATGTCCCAGAGCCCAGGTCACTACATAGTCTTTTCCTTCCAGGGTTCCGTTCCCCTTCTGACTGCAGTGGAGGACTCTGGCAATGTCTCTGGCAACGGATGGCTTCTCCGCAATTACTAATGATTTCATATTTTTTCTTTCACCTCTTACTCTTTGGAGCCTGTTTCCTAATGGCTCCGGGGTTCAATTATTATAGCATGAAAAAAGCACTTCGTCCAGAAAAGGGCCGAAGCCTTTTTCCGTCGAAATGCTCTTTACTTTCATATTACTCTCAGCAGCTGTTCATGCACATTTTCCACTGATCTTATAGCCCACTCCACGAACTGTTTCCACCAGATCTCCTGCCGAGCCAAGCTTCTGGCGAAGGGTACGGATATGTACATCTACGGTTCTGCTCTCCCCGTCGAATTCATATCCCCAGATCTGATTTAAAAGCTGTGTTCTGGAAAGAACCGTACCACTGTTTTTCAGAAGGAGACAAAGCATCTCGTATTCTTTCAGTGTCAGATTCACAGGCTCCTGATCAACAGTTACCTCATGTCTTCCCGGACATACATAAAGATTTTCCATACGATACTCCTCTGCGCCATTGTCCTCTGATCTCCGAAGAAGGGCACGTACCCTGGAGATCAGTTCCATCATGCGGAACGGCTTCGGAATGTAATCATCTGCACCGCTGTCCAGACCTACCACGGTATCAAACTCACTTCCTTTTGCAGTAAGCATGATCACCGGAAGTTTCCGCACATCCGGACGGATACGGATTTTTTTTAAAATAGACAGTCCGTCTTCCTCCGGAAGCATAATGTCCAGAAGCACCAGTGAAGGCAGTTCTTTTTCCAGCGCTTTCCAGAAAAGTGATGGCCGTTCAAAACCCTGTGCCTCCAGACCCTGACTGTTTAATGTATATACAACAAGTTCACGGATACTTTCATCATCTTCCACAAGATATATCATAATTTTCCTCCAGCTTCATTTTTCATCTGATACGTGCAAGTATAAAGTGCATTCGTAAAATCCAACATAGAAAAAAGGTTAAGTTTATGTAAAATATAGAAATCCTTAAGAAATTTTAATTTGTAAAAGCCGAACGTCAATGTTATGATAAAGCAGAGAGTTGTTTGGAGGTTTTTTATTATGTATTCTTTTATTGTGAATCCCAATTCAAGATCCGGTGAGGGACGTAATGTCTGGAACCGGCTTCGCAGCATCATGGAAAGTCAGGGGATCTCATATCAGTATTTTCTCACAGAATATGTGGGACACGCCACAGTACTGGCACGAAGGATCAGTGCCGCCGGAACACCGGAGGATCCGGTAACTCTGGTAACAGTAGGCGGTGACGGCACTATTTATGAAGTACTTACCGGGATCATTGATCTGTCTTCGGTTGTTTTCGGATTTATCCCGGTCGGGTCCGGCAACGATTTCTGCCGCAGTATGGGCCTGCCCTTTGATCCTTTTGAAGCGCTTCGCTCTATCCTTGAGAACAGACGGACCATTTCCATGGATGTTCCTGTTCTCCACCTTGGCAGCCATTCCTACCGTTTCGGCATCAGTGCAGGAATGGGCTACGATGCGGCAATCTGTCAGGAAGTCCTGATCACACCTGGCAAAAAATTTCTCAACCGTCTCCATATGGGTAAACTCATCTACCTTATGGTGGCACTGAAGCAATTTCTCTTCCTTACTCCGTCCCCGGTCACGATAACACTTGACGGGAACAAGCCACAAACCTTCAGCAGGACTTGGTTTGCGGCTGTAATGAACCAGAAATATGAAGGCGGAGGCTTTAAATTCTGTCCAAACGCCAGTCCGGAGGATGGTTTACTGGATGTGATCGTTATTGAAGGAATCTCCAAGCTGAAAATGCTTTTCTGCCTGCCGAGCGCTCTCTGGGGAAGACATACCCGCATTCGCGGTGTACATATTTTACAGTGCAGGAACGTACATATTACAAGTGCCCATTCCCTTCCTGTGCATAAAGACGGAGAATCCGGCGGAATCCAGCGTGAATTTTCTGTGACCATTGAAAAGAAACCTTTAAAAATCATAATGCCTGTGTTATAGTAGCAGGTAGATACTTAACAAAAAAGAAGCTTAAGGCTGACATCAGCCATACCTCAAGAAAAGGAGCGGCAAAATGTTGAGTAAAATAAAAAAATACAGGCACGGTTTTATCATAGCAATCTATTTCGTTGCCTATCTTATCCTGTTTGGATATCTGGAGCAGCGGCCTGTACGAGCCTACCATGTTGTACATACTGTTTTTGATGATATGATCCCGTTCTGCGAGATTTTTATTATTCCGTACCTTTTATGGTTTCCATATGTGGTAATAACGGTTGTGTATTTCCTGTTTCGCAATAAGAATAAAAAGGAATATTTCCAGCTGATCTTCAACCTGATGATGGGAATGACGGTTTTCCTTGTTGTTTCCTACATCTATCCGAACGTTCAGTATCTCCGCCCTGCGGTATTCCCCAGAAGCAACATCTTTACACGACTGGTGGCCGAGCTCTATCGGACAGATACTCCCACCAACATCCTGCCAAGTATCCATGTATTTAATTCCCTGGCTGTTTATTTTGCCATTCATCACTGCCAGGCACTGAAAGACAGGAAATGGCTTCAGCGAGGAGCCCTGATCCTTTCTGTTCTGATCATCCTGTCCACCATGTTTATCAAGCAGCACTCCGTGATCGATGTATGTCTTGGTACCACACTGGCACTGTTCGGACATCTCCTGTTCTATCCACAGAGAGTGGAGGATTACGAGGAACAGCGCTCCCTATCCAATATGCGCAAGAAGAAGCCGGAACAGAATTTATAAAAAAAGCCCCGTTGGGGGCTTTTTTTTAATTAAATCCATAAAACTTCTGACAGATCTTATAAGCTGCCACAAACATCTTTCTTCCACCTCTTCCGGGAAGATTGGACACCCTTCCGAAGAGACTTCTCCGAAGCTTCCGATACAGTCCCATATTCTGGTCTTTGATGTAATCCTGCAGCTCCTGTTTTTTATCCAGGCATTCCTGCGTTGCAGCTCTTACCAGCATGATCGAAGAAACGGTTGTGATGATATCCAGATAGCTGAACATATAAGCACGAAGTCTGCGGTTGCTCACATTAGCCTTCAGATAGGCGTCCACCATCAGTTTGTTTACACGGATCTGCTGATCGATACGCTTGATCATCACTTTCTCATTGACAGACTGATCATCTCTTCCAATAAAATATCGATAGAAATTTACATCCAGATAATAGAGATTTTTTACATAGGGAAGCGGCTCAAACGCAAACAGGTTATCTACGTAGAACGTATGCTTCGGAAGCTCCATTCCACAGTCATGGAGAAGTTTTGTACGGTATATCATGGAATGCATAAGGAGATACTGGCCTTTTTTCATGTGGCGTACCTCATCCCATCCGAAAATCTGGTTTGTCGGAAAACAGTGTCTGTACTGCATGACCTTTTTGCGGGTAGCTCCCTGCTTCTCATAAACGAAATTACTGATGAGAAGATCCACGGTCTCAGCCCCACGTGTCAGTTCATAAAGTGTTTTCAGGACCTCATAGTAGGCGTCCTGATTTACCCAGTCATCACTGTCCACAACCTTGAAATAAAGTCCTGTTGCGTTTTTGATTCCTGTGTTGACTGCCTGTCCATGGCCGCCATTTTCCTGATGTATAGCTTTTACGATAGTTGGATATTTCTCGGCATAATCATCTGCGATCTCGGCAGTACGGTCACTGGAGCCATCATCTACAATGATGATCTCCACTTCCTCTCCTCCGATCAGCAGGGAATTGATGCATTTTGACATATAAGCCTCTGAATTATAGCATGGTATTGCTACGCTCAAAAGTTTCATGAGTTTTCCTCCTTCATATATCTGGTGTATGCGCGAAACGCAGATGGTATTGCATATTTTTTATCGGATTCTCTCTTATCCACAAACAGGAACTCCCCCTGCGGTGCTTCTTCCAGAGAGGATACAGCGATACGATAAGCACACATCCTCCATTCAATATGGGAAAAAATGTGCTTCGCATCCGGCAGTGCTTCGATCCGCAGTGGTTCCAGCCCCATGGCTTTTACCCGGGCAAGTGCCGCCTTCTCCGTCAGATGTCCTTCCACATTTGGAAGTTCATAAAGGCCTGCCAGAAGTCCTGTATCCGGACGTTTACGGATCGCTGTACCTGCTCCATCCTGGATCACAAGGACCGTTCGCTGTTCTATGGTGCGGGCTTTCTTCGGTGCTTTTACGGGAAGTTCTTCTACAGTTCCATGCTTTCTGGCAAGGCAAAAATGCCCCAGCGGGCATTCTTCGCACTTTGCTGCTCCGTTTGGAACACAGACTACAGCTCCCAGCTCCATCATAGCCTGGTTGAAATCCCCTGGTCTGTCCTCAGACATCTGCTCTGTAAGATCATTTTCCACCGATTTCCGTACAGACTGTTTCATAATATCTCCACGGTTTTCGGTGAGTCTTGCGTATACCCGCAGCACATTTCCATCTACTGCAGGGACTTTCTTTCCGTAGGCAATGGACGCAATGGCACCTGCCGTATATCTTCCTATTCCTTTTAACGAGAGAAGTGTCTCAAAATCCTCAGGGATCCTGCCTCCATATTCTTCCATGACCTGAACAGCCGCTTTCTGCATGTTGCGGACACGGCTGTAATAGCCAAGGCCTTCCCACAGCTTGATGATCCTCTCTTCCGGTGCCGCCGCAAGGGCTGCTACATCCGGAAGTTCCTGGATAAAGCGCTGAAAATAAGGTTTCACCGCTTCCACTCGGGTCTGCTGGAGCATGATCTCAGATACCCAGGTATAATAGGCATTGTCTTTATCTCTCCAGGGCAGGATCCTTTTGTTTTTATCGTACCATTTCAGAAGGGGTTCTGCAATGTTTTCAGGCATATCGTTTCCTTTCTATAATCTTACCGGTATCGGATCACAGATCTTCATGGAATCTTCCGTGACAGCACAGTCATAGGCCAGGATGTGAACACCGGCATCTGCTGCCGTCTTAAGTGTTTCTCCAAATTCCGGATGTGTCTCCCGATTTGGTTCAAAATACCTTACATCCTTCATCTGGATCACCAGAAGAAGATACGCCTCATAGCCGTGAGCTGCTGCATGCATCAGCTCACAGAGATGCTTGATCCCCCGTTCTGTAGGTGCGTCCGGAAAGCGCACGATATTATTTTCTTCCAGAGTGACGCCTTTTACCTCGATAAAAGCCTTTCGCTTCCCGGATTCCACATACAGGTCAAAACGGGAATTTCCGTATGTCTTTTCTCTCCTGACAGTCACTTTCTCCGGAAAAAGATTTCCGGCCGCCACCCACTCTTCTGCTGCTTTATTTGGGGCCTGGGAATCCATATTGATCCAGCGGCCCTCCTTGTTCACACTGATCAGATCGTATTTCGTTTTCCTGGCAGGATTATCACTCTTTTCCAGGATCACTTCTGCTTCCGGAACAAGAAGTTCCCGGCATCTGCCTGTATTCTTCACATGGACCGTTTCCAGCTGATCTCCGATCTGCACATGAGCGATAAAACGGTTCGGCCTGTCTTTGAATATACCTCTGATCGTATTCTTATAATTCATAGTTTTTCCCTCGTAACCCTTACTATAACATAAAATCTTCAAAAGCGCAGTTGCTTTTTTTTCTTTTCTCATATAGAATTGTTTTGATAGCTGTTCACTGGTAATATTCTGCGAGGTGTTTTTTGTGAGCGAAGGTCACAGAAAACCCGAGACATACCGCACGAATTTATGCGATTAGCATAAATTCTGTGCATCGCGAAGCGTATTGCTGAGAACGGAGTGAACAGTAACTTGTTTTGTACTATGTCCAGTACAAAGGGTTGTTTTTTTTTACATATCATAGTTTTTTGGGGAGGTTTTTCTGATGGACAGTGTTATTTTTGATGTTGACGGTACGCTCTGGGATTCCACCGGGATCGTAGCTGAGGCCTGGAGTGATTACCTTATCCATACGGAGCACATGGATACCGACGTAAGCGCCAAACGACTGATGGGGCTTTTCGGCCAGCTGCTGCCGGATATCGCAAAGGCTCTTTTCCCTGAGCTTCCGGAAGCAGAACAGCTTCGTATCATCGACGGCTGCTGCCAGGCAGAGCACGAGGCACTGCTTCGCAAATGTGCTCCGCTGTATCCGGATCTTGAGAAAACACTGAAGATTCTTTCCAGCCGTTTTCCTCTTTTTATCGTCAGTAACTGCCAGGCCGGATATATTGAAGTGTTCCTGAAATCCACAGGCTTCGGACACTATTTCAAGGGCCATCTCTGTCCCGGTGACACCGGCATGGCCAAAGCGGAAAATATCATGAAGATCCGCGAGGATAATAATCTTTCCGATCCGGTTTATATCGGTGATACTATAGGAGACTTTAATGCCTGCCGGAAAGCAGGAGTTCCTTTTATCTTTGCTGAATACGGTTTCGGTCAGGTGGATAAACCGGATTACCGGATCACCAGGCCTTTTGACCTTACGGAGATATGCAGATGAGTATGAAAAGATCAAAATCCATAGACCTTACTTCCGGTCCGATCCTGAAAACGCTTTCAGAGCTTGCTCTTCCTATCATGGCATCTTCCCTTCTTGGAACTGCCTATAATATCACAGACATGGCCTGGATCGGGCTTCTGGGCTCCAAGGCAGTTGCCGGTGTCGGTGTGGGCGGCATGTATGTGTGGCTTTCCCAGGGACTGGTAGCCCTTCCACGAATGGGCGGACAGGTAAACACCGCACAATCCTGCGGCCGGAAGGATTATAAAGAGGCACGTTCCTACGCGGCCAGTGCCCTGCAGATGACCATTCTGTTCGGTCTCTTATTTTCTGCAGCAAGTATTATATTTCTTGATCCTCTGATCGGATTTTTTAATCTGACAGACCCGGAAGCATATTCTTCTGCCAGATCTTATATGCTGATCACCTGCGGACTGATCATTTTTTCCTTCCTGAACCTGACTCTCACCGGACTTTTTACAGCCCAGGGAGATTCCAGATCTCCGCTGATGGCCAATTTTCTTGGACTTGTGGGAAATATGCTCCTGGATCCGCTCCTGATCCTTGGCATTGGACCTTTTCCACGGCTTGAAACGTTAGGTGCTGCCATTGCCACAGTAACTGCACAGTTTCTGGTTTTTGCAGTGCTGGTTTTCCGGATCTTTACTTCCGGGCTGGAAACAAATGTACTTCGTGAACTTCATCTTTTTTCACGTTTTCCGGGAAAATTTTATAAAAATATCTTCCGCATTGGTTTTCCAACCGCTATCCAGAGCATGCTCTACTGTATGATCTCCATGGTACTGACCAGAATGGTTTCCGCCTTCGGTGCTGCTGCCATTGCTGTCCAGCGTGTGGGCGGACAGATCGAATCCGTTTCCTGGAACACCGCGGACGGCTTTGCCTCTGCCTTAAATGCTTTTACCGCACAGAATTTCGGTGCAAAAAAATACGACCGCATCCGCCAGGGCTACCGTATTTCCTTTGGTATCCTGACAATCTGGGGCCTTATCATAACTGCAGCCTTTGTGCTGCTCCCACGCCCGATCTCCGGACTGTTTTTCCATGATCCGGAATCCCTTGGGATTTCTGTAAATTACCTGATCATCATCGGCTTCTGTGAGGCTTTCATGTCCATTGAGCTGATGACCATCGGTGCACTGTCCGGCCTTGGTATGACCAAGCTCTGCAGTATCATCAGTATTATCCTGACAGGGGCCAGAATCCCGCTTGCCATGCTGCTGACTCATGCGGGAATGGGACTTAATGGTATCTGGTGGGCACTTTCCCTTACTTCCATCGTAAAGGGAATCATCTTTACTCTGACATTCCGGCAGACCAGCCGAACGAAATTAAACTAAATACAGACAGAAAAACTCCCCGCGGATACCGGAGCCTGATCAGACAGGTTACCGTTTCACGGGGAGTTCTGCTTTTTTACCTAAAGGATAGTTCTGATACTTCTGATCATTTTTTGATACATTTTGTTCTGAGTACAAACAGAAATACCGCAAGTATCACAAACAGAATTACTACATAGGCGATCTTTGCTGCTACACTTGTGGTAAATGCGTCAACTCCTGTAGCCACTCCGATAAGTATCAGACAGATTCCTGAAACCTTTTCCATTTTTTTCTCATCATACTTCTGGGCTCTGGCCTGTGTGTTTCCGCCTTTCATAAAAAAGGAACCGTGTCCGGTAAAAAGCATAAATCCTACTACCAGTGCTGCGATTGTAAGTATAAAGCTGAATGACTGATCAAACATAATATTTTCCTCCTGCTAAAGAACAGGAGCCACACACCGGATCACCGGCTGGCTCCTGTTTGTTTTTTGACTACAGATCCGATCAATAGAAACAGACGATCGGAACATTATACTGGATAATGTTGTAAAGCTCTCCCGCTTTATCCGGCGGCATATTGATACAGCCGTGGGAACCTCCGGTTAGATACCGGTCGCCTCCAAAGTACGGCTGCCAGTCTGCATCATGGAATCCAATGCCTCCGTTAAACGGCATCCAGTAGGTTACCGGCTGTTCATAGGAATAGGTTCCGTCTGGTTTCTTGGTGCCACGTAACACATCCGGGCTCTTCTTATAGTACAAGGTGAAGATTCCAGGAGGTGTTTTTCTCTCCGGATCACTTGCAAGTCCGGATACGATATCTGATTCAAAGATCACATTTCCATCCTGATAATACCACATATACTGTTCTGTAAGGTCCACTTCAATGTAGGTATTTCCCAGATCATTCACACCATAAGAATTGGCTCTCATGGAATAAACCGGCTCTCTGGTCGTCTGAGCTCCGGACTGGATCTCCTGGGTAAGCTGTGCCACCTCTCCGTCCTGATCGATCTTCCAGCCATATGCAGAACCGGAAACCGAAACGGTTCTTCCGCTTGTTGTCTGGAACTGACGCTCTGTACCTACTGTATCATGATCCGCTGCAAGCTGTGCCACATAATCCACGATATGCTGTTTGAAGGATGCATCATCCTGGATCAGCTGGCCCTTTTCGTCAAACTGCAGCCAGTTCTTGATGGTGCTTCCATCAAGTGTTACTGTCTCATCTCCAAATGTGTAGGTGATACTTGCCCTCGCAAAGTTATTATATGCATCCACCGTTGCCTGCAGATCTGCACTGTCGCTGGTCACATCTGCTTTCACATAAGCATCTGGGTTACTGCCAAGATCTACTTCCCCGTCATCGCTGCTGATAGCATCACTGATCATCTGATAGGCTTCTTTTACCTTCAGTTCACTTCCCTCTGTCTCCGGCACGATCGTAAACTCGGAATCATTAAAGCTTACGTACGCATTCTCCGGTGCTACCTGATTCTCTTTCTGGGCACAGTTCAGTGCTTTCACTTCTGACTCCAGCTTTGACTTGTCAAAAGCTGTCTGCTCACTGGCTGTGTAAGTCGTCTTTTCAAAAAATCCTCTCACCCATTCATAGGGCTTCTGCGCTTTCAAAAGCTTCAGAACTTCACCACTGGATATATAACGATAACTGATATCCGTTCCTTCTATAGTCTGCGGTTCCTGATCTCTGGCCTTTACCTGGATGGAATAGCCTTCCATTTTTTTTGCGATCTCCTGCTCAACCTCATATGCAGTCCTGTTGGAGCTGTCGATCCCGTTAATCGTTGTGCCCTCAAAGAAATGACTGGTGTAATAATAAGATACTCCTGCATATGCACAGCCTGCCACTACCAAAACCATGGCGGCGATCATTCCGGTTACCTTCAGTGCCTTATGCTTTTTCTTTTCGGGTATAACAATAGGTTCAAATTCAGATTCATCGATAGGTACGTAGGTGATCTTCCTTGGCCTTGCTGATTTCGAAGGTCGTGCCGACTTGTGAGCAGCTGATCTGTTATTTTTATTTTCAGGCTGAGGCTCTCCTGCAGTATCACTGACGATCTTTGCCATGGCATCATTGATCCTGTCCTCGATATCCCTCTTTTCATCGTTGCTCATATTTATTCACCTCTATGTTCATGTGCCTTTAAAAAAGGCATCTTTCCATTGATACTTTCTGGTCTTACTCACCAGCTTTTTCATTATATCATACTTTCCGGAAATTGCATCTCATTTCACGGTTTTTTTATAACTTATTTGTACCGTACAGCTTCCGCGCCATATCTTTCATAACATAGAAATACATTACCCAAAGGAGCACTGACGCAAAGATCCAGGCCACCGGACTTGCAAGACAGGTACCGATATAGCTGCTTTTTCCGGCTGCAATGGTAGCGGTGATCCCTCTTCCTGCAAGCTCAGCCACACCGGCCATCATAGGAAGAAGACCATATCCCATTCCCTGGATCCCGTTTCGCAGTACATTGACAAAATACAGAGGAATAAAAAACAGTGCCACACATTTTACATAGATTGCTACCATAGGAAGCACTTCTTCAATGTTATCTGAGATAAACAGATATGCAAAATATTTTCCCGCAAAGAACAGAAAACTACCAACAACAACAGAATATACAATTCCTATAAAATGCGAAGCCCGGAAGCCTTCCCGCACTCTCTCAAGCTTTCCGGCTCCGATATTCTGTGCATTGTAGGTAGCGCTGGCAGTTCCCTGTGCCACATATGCCTGGGTGAAGATCTGCTCGATCTTACTTCCTGCTGTAAACGCCGCCACCGCATAAGAGCCAAGCATATTTAAGGCTGACTGTACCATCATGGTTCCGATCGCCGTAATGGAATACTGCAGTCCCATTGGGATTCCCACACCGATCTGCTTGGCTGCGAGGTTACATCTGAAATACCAGTCTTCTTTTTTCATACGGAGCTCCGGCACAAACTTCCAGATATATACCAGACATAAGACTCCTGAAACTCCCTGGGAAATAATGGTAGCCCAGGCTGCTCCAGGCGCTCCCAGCTTAAACACGATGATAAATACAAGGTCAAGCACAATATTCAGCATTGCAGATAAGATCAGAAAATACAGTGGTACCTTACTGTTTCCCAGTGCACGGAGGATACTGGCCAGGATATTATATAATGCCTGGGCAAAAATCCCTCCGCAGATGATCATAACGTAAGCATATGCATCCTTGAAAATATCATCCGGCGTATGCATAAATTTCAGAAGTGCATGCATACCTGTCATGCTGACTGCTGTCATCACTGCCGAGATCAGCGCTGTCAGGATCAGTGCATTTCCCACGGTCTGACGCATCTCATCCATTTTTCCCGCACCGTACTTCTGTGCAGTCAGTACGGTAAAACCGGCAGTAAGTCCCAGAAGAAAGCCTATGATCAAAAAGATGATAGTTCCTGTTGAGCCAACTGCCGCCAGTGCCTTTGTTCCTACAAATTTTCCTACAACCACCGCATCTACCATATTGTAGAACTGCTGAAATACATTACCAATAAATACCGGGATCGTAAATCCCAGGAGCACTTTTATCGGTTTTCCCTGTGTCATGTCTGTTTTCATGAAATCTTTTTTCCCCCCCATTTAATTTGATCGTTCCTAAACTTTGTGCTGCTTTTTGTTATTCTTTTTATTATTCTTTCTGTAACTTTACAGTTGCTCAAAAGTTACCTGTTTTTATGTATCAGAGGGATTATAGTTGAAATGGAATGATTTTACAAGATGATTTTGAAAATTTTTTTCATATGTGGAAACAGAAACAATCGGATGAAAAAATCCCGGCAGATCCGTAAAAATCTGCCGGGATTCCGTGAAGCTTATTTATTTCTCAACAAGAAGAGACTCTCCTGTCATTTCCTTCGGCTGCTCCATACCCATAAGCTGGATCAGAGTCGGAACGATATCTGCAAGACATCCGTTCTCACGAAGTGTGTATTTCGGATCTGCGTTTACAAGGATAAACGGTACCGGGTTCGTTGTATGAGCTGTCCATGGCTCACCTGTTTCATAATTTACAAGCTGCTCTGCGTTACCATGGTCAGCGCAGATAAAGAGCTGTCCGTCAACCTCTTTGATTGCCTCTACAGCCTTACCAACACACGCATCAACAGTCTCAACAGCCTTGATCGCAGCTGCCTCAACACCTGTATGGCCAACCATATCCGGGTTCGCAAAGTTGATGATGATCACATCATATTTGTCAGATTTGATCGCCTCTACAAGCTTCTCACAAACCTCCGGTGCACTCATCTCCGGCTGCATATCGTAGGTCGGAACCTTCGGGGATTTTACAAGGATTCTGTCCTCTCCTTTGTTTGGCTCCTCAACACCACCGTTGAAGAAGAATGTAACATGTGCATATTTCTCTGTCTCGGCGATACGTGCCTGTGTCATATCGTGAGCTGCAAGGTACTCACCAAAGGTATTGTGAAGAAGAACCTTGTGGAATGCTACCAGCTTATTCTGGATGGTATCATCATACTCTGTGAAGCATACGAATGTGGTATCCAGTCTCTTTGCTCTCTCAAAGCCCTTAAAATCGTCATCACAGAAAGCTCTTGTGATCTCTCTTGCACGGTCCGGACGGAAGTTGAAGAATACAACGGAATCCTTATCAGAAATAGTTGCAACCGGTTTGCCGTCCTTCTCGATAACAGTCGGAAGCACAAATTCATCTGTCTTGTCATCATCATAGGAAGCCTGAACTGCTGCTGCAGCATCTGTTCCCTTTACGCCTTCGCCCTGTGTAAGAGCTTTATATGCAAGCTCAACACGATCCCAGCGGTTATCACGATCCATTGCATAATAACGTCCGGAGATCACACCGATCTCGCCAACGCCGATCTCTTTCATTTTAGCTTCCAGCTGCTCTACAAACTCTTTACCGGATGCAGGCGGTGTGTCACGTCCATCCAGGAAACAGTGTACGTAAACTTTCTTGAGTCCCTCTCTCTTTGCCATCTCAAGAAGTCCGTAGAGATGTGTATTGTGGCTGTGTACTCCACCGTCAGAAAGAAGTCCCATAAAATGGATCGCGGAATCGTTGTCTTTTGCATTCTTCATAGCAGAAAGAAGTGCCTCATTCTTGAAGAAATCGCCGTCCTGGATCTCTTTTGTGATCCTTGTAAGCTCCTGGTATACGATACGGCCTGCGCCCATGTTCATATGACCAACCTCGGAGTTACCCATCTGTCCGTCCGGAAGACCTACCGCAAGGCCGCTGGCATTGCCTTTTACAAACGGATAATCTTTCATGAGTCCGTCCATAACCGGTGTTTTTGCCTCATATACAGCATTTCCGTCATGTCTGTCATTGAGTCCGTATCCATCAAGGATCATTAAAACTGTTGGTTTTTTGCTCATAATTTTCCCCTTCTTATCTTTGATCGAAAATCTGTCCGGCACAGCTCTTCACTGATTCTGAAACCCTCTGTACCATTCAGGATTCTTTTGTTTTCCATTTTATATAGTACCAAAATCCAGAAATTTTGCAACGTTTTCTTTGACAAAAATTTGTCTGTTTTCAATTTCCCGACAACTGATACGGCTGATCTGTAAATTTACGCGAAAGATATTATTTCTGGTATACACGGATCATAGAAGAAATCTTTCTTACAGATGCGCTGTTTTCCAGTTCTTCCTTAACCTTAAAGAAAGCGCCCTCGCTTACAAGTTTGGTGATCACAACAACCTCTGCGGTATCCGGTCTCTTGCTTTCTTTCTGCATGATCTGTGCCACGCTTGCCTGATATTTTGCAAAATGCTCCAGGATTTCAGCCAGCACACCGCAGCGGTCCTCTACCTGCAGGCGGAGGAAATAACGGTTATGGGTATCTGCCATATTTTTTACCGGAAGTGTCTTATAGCAGGTGCAGCCTACTCTTCCGCAGCAATCTGCCTTCATATTACGGACTACCTCAAATACATCACCGGCAACCGCACTTGCTGTAGGAAGCTCACCTGCTCCACGTCCGTAGAACATGGTATCTCCTACTGCATCTCCGTGTACAAAAACCGCATTATAAGAATCATTGACGGATGCAAGGGGATGCTCTGCCGGGATCAGCATCGGGCAGACATAGGCCTCAACGCCGTCCTCCTGACAGCGTGCAACACCCAGAAGCTTGATCTCGCAACCCATTTCTTTTGCGTAACGGATATCCTTTGCCGTGATCTTTGTGATTCCCTCTATATGAACATTATCAAGGGTAACTCTGGAATTAAAGGCAACTGATGCAAGGATGGCAACCTTTCTTCCAGCATCAATTCCCTCGATATCTGCAGTAGGATCTGCCTCTGCATATCCAAGTTCTGTAGCAAGAGCAAGAGCATCTGAAAATTCCATTCCCTCCTGGGACATCTTGGTAAGGATAAAGTTCGTAGTTCCGTTTACGATTCCCATAACTTCCGTTACATGGTTGGCCTCAAGACTGTTCTTCAACGGGCTGATGATCGGGATTCCTCCGGCAACTGCTGCCTCAAACAGAAAATCCTTCTGCGCTGCCCTGGCAGTTTCCAGGATCTCTTTTCCGTGGACTGCGATCAGATCCTTGTTTGCAGTTACAACGTTCTTGCCGGCTTTCAGTGCTGCAAGGATATAAGTACGTGCCGGCTCGATGCCGCCGATCAGCTCGATCACAATATCAATGGAAGGATCTCCCTCAATATCTGCCCAGTCTGTTGTAAGAACAGAAGGATCGTCTACCTTCCCGGACGCTTTCTCAAGGTTACGCACCAGGATCTTTGTGATCTTTACCTGGCATCCAAGCTTGGCTGTCATTTCCTGCTCCTGGCTTTTGATCACTTTATATACACCGGTTCCTACTGTTCCGAGACCAAGAAGGGCCGCATTTACGACTTTTTCGTTCATTTTCTGATGTCCCCTTTCCGTTTTTTCCAATTTTTATCAGAGTAACTCCTATGTTATGGCAGAAAACGCTTTTTGTCAAGTTCCGGCAGAGGAAGCAATTCCAGCCAGCTGCCAAAAAGTCCGGTGATCAGTTCCTGCACCATAGCTTTTGACTGTGGTTCCAGTTTATCCAGCTGGCGCACCATGGCAGCCAGACTTTTCAGACCACCTTCCTGGATTTGGGAAATGGTATCTGCTCCGGTTGCTTCCAACACAGAAAAGAGTTCCCCGATGAGATGCTCTCTCTGCTTTTCATCCATATGGTCGATCCATTTATGAAGACTTCGATCTGACGCCGCAGCTCTTCTTGTCAAACTTTCTTTCTCTATAAAGGATGGCCCCATTACCTCCCAGGTAAAAGCATCATGCTGCAGGATTCCCTTCTGTGTACTGGCTACGATCCGCGGATCTTTCTGGTGGCTGAGCAACATACCGATCACAGATGCCTCGGGAATGATACGAGTGACTTTTGGCAAAACCCTTTCCACTCTTCCGGGACTGAAAAATCCTTCTGGAAAACCCGGGCCATCATTATCATAGACAGAAAGAAGCTTTTCCTGCAGGATGTCACTGCACTGCATCGCTGCATACATAGCCAGATTTCCTCCTTTGGAATGACCGCCGATCCGCAGCATGGACTGTATATAAGTTCCATGCGTTTCCAGATATCCCAACGCTTTTCTGTGCGAAGGAACAACTCCGTTGCTTAAGTTAAAATCCTCCTTCCATCCCACAATGGTATCATCGGTTCCCCGAAAGGAAATATATGTGGTTCCATCATCCAGTCCTATAGTCACTGCCGCAAACTGCTGAGCCTGACTGGAAAGGATTTCATTGACAAAGCCTCCTACTGTACATTTCCGGAATCTCTCCGCACAGGCCATTTTTTCAAGGAGCACCGGTGTATTCTGCAGAAATGCACTTTCTGCTTTCAGATCCTTCTTCATTTCCCGTCTGGAAAAAGCCGCAAAGAGTTCTTCTACAGAAAGAGTATTTCCGTTTTTTACTTCTGCCCTCTCATCCAGATCAAGATAGGAAAAACACGCCAGTATCAGATTGTCAACTTCATTAAAGGGTGACTGCTCAAAGGTAAGATCTCCTCTCCAGTCAAGATAATCCAGAATATTCCCCATAAAATCCTCCGCAAATGATCATATAAGCGTCTTACGCACAGCTGCAGGCTTTCTTTCTATTATAATACGTAACGGCTGCATCACAGCACAGCCATCTGATGCGTTTCTGCCGTTATCAGATAACCGTTTTCTAAAACGACATACCCTGCCAGATATTTATTGTTATCATACCATAAATCCTGATCATTTGCTCCTTTCATCCATTTTTTTTCTGAGATAAAGGATGTAATGAATGCAGCCGCAGGTAAAAGCTGGAAACAGTATCGACAGGCCTGCTGCTGACATCATATAGATCACTGCCCCTTTTCCGTCATCCGGTGTTCCTGCCACAAAGCAGTAGAACATGGTAGCTGAAAAATACAGTGTGATCACCACTGAAATTAAGATTTTAAAAAACTTCCTCATTGCTTCTCCTTTCTGCAGTGTCGATATAAGGACACTGTTGTGATTCCAATTTTACCTTCATAATAAGATTAATTCAAGGATGAATCGGACAGGATATATATATGATAAAATATGACAGATTTTGGGTCACGATGAAGGAGCGTGGGATCACTCAGTATGATCTTTATGAACATTACCAGATCACCCGTTCACTTCTGGACAGACTTCGAAAAAATAAAAATGTTGAAATTTATACCATAGACAGGCTGTGTTCCATTCTCCACTGCGAGATCGAGGACATTGTGGAACACGTTCCCGAGCCTGACGAAAGGAACGAACATACAGAAAAAGCTTCAGAGAAAAACAATCCTTACTCTGAAGATAAGAAAAACTCTCTCTGACTGTGATCAGATGCAGCTTTTTTGTTAGCTGTGCTATCCGTGTCAGGGAGAGTTTTTCTGGTTTTTTTATAAAAAGATATAAAAAAAGGGGCCGAAGCCCCTTTTTAAGTGAATCTTATTTGTAGTTTACGATCTTTCCGAAATCTGGTTTCAGGGAAGCGCCACCTACAAGACCGCCATCGATGTCAGCCTGAGCGAATAAGTCAGGAGCTGTTGCAGCGTTTACAGATCCGCCGTACTGGATACGGATCTCTGCTGCTGTAGCATCATCATAGATCTCAGCGATGCATTTACGGATATCAGCGCAAACCTCCTGAGCCTGCTCTGTTGTAGCTGTCTTACCTGTTCCGATAGCCCAGATCGGCTCGTAAGCGATAACTGCTGTCTTAGCCTGATCAGCTGTAACACCCTGGAATCCAACCTTAACCTGCTGACGGATGAAGTCCATTGTCACGCCCTGCTCTCTCTGAGTAAGTGTCTCACCGCAGCACATGATCGGTGTGATACCATGCTCGAAAGCTTTAAGCATTTTTTTGTTAACGTCTTCGTTTGTCTCACCGAAATACTCTCTTCTCTCGGAATGTCCAAGTACTACGTACTTAACGCCAGCATCTACGAGCATAGCCGGAGCGATCTCGCCTGTGTAAGCACCCTTCTCCTCGAAGTACATGTTCTCAGCGCCAACCTGGATGTTTGTTCCTTTAGCTGCCTCAACAACAGGAATAATGTCGATAGCCGGTACGCAGAATACTACATCAACTTCGTCGTTAACAACAAGCGGTTTTAAAGTCTCAACGAGCTTTACAGCCTCGCTTGGTGTCATGTTCATTTTCCAGTTTCCAGCAATAATTTTCTTTCTTGCCATTGTTTTTATCTCCTTTTTGTGTTCGTGGAACACTTTATTTTTTATCAGTCTTTATCGTTAGCTGCTGCTACACCTGGGAGCTCTTTGCCCTCAAGGAACTCAAGAGAAGCACCGCCACCTGTGGAGATGTGTGTCATCTTGTCGCCATATCCAAGGATATTTACAGCTGCTGCAGAATCGCCGCCACCGATGATTGTTGTTGCGTCTGTCTCAGCAAGAGCTTTGGCAACTGCTTCTGTACCATGAGCGAAGTTCGGCATCTCGAAGCATCCCATCGGTCCGTTCCATACAACAGTCTTGGCATCTTTTACAGCGTCTGCAAAAAGCTTCTCAGTCTCCGGTCCGATATCCATTCCTTCCCATCCGTCCGGAATCTCACCACGTTTTACAACCTGGATGTTGCAGTCATTGGAGAAGTTATCACCGATTCTGTTATCTACAGGAAGAAGAAGCTTCACGCCCTTCTCCTCTGCTTTCTTCATCATGTCAAGAGCATACTGAAGGTAATCATCCTCGCAGAGGGATGTTCCGATATGTCCGCCCATAGCCTTGGAGAACGTATAGGACATACCACCACCGATGATCAGTGTATCTACCTTGTCAAGAAGGTTGTTGATTACAGAGATCTTGCTGGAAACCTTAGCACCGCCAAGAATTGCTACGAATGGTCTCTCCGGATTGTTTACAGCGTTTCCAAGGAAATCGATCTCTTTCTGCATCAGATATCCTACAACTGCTGTTTTTACATATTTGGTAACACCTACGTTAGAGCAGTGAGCTCTGTGAGCAGTTCCGAATGCATCATTTACAAATACATCACAGAGGGAAGCAAGATCTTCGCTGAACTTGTCTTCGTTCTTTGTCTCTTCTGCACGATAACGTGTGTTCTCAAGAAGAACTACATCGCCATCTTTCATCTCTGCTACAGCAGCTTTTGCGTTCGGTCCTACTACCTCAGGATCTGCTGCAAATTTTACTTCCTGGCCAAGAAGCTCAGAAAGACGAACTGCTACAGGTGCAAGAGAAAGCTCCGGTTTCGGCTCTCCCTTCGGTTTTCCAAGGTGGGAGCAAAGGATAACCTTTCCGCCGTCTGCGATCAGTTTCTTGATTGTAGGAAGAGCAGCTACAAGACGGTTCTCATCTGTGATCTTTCCATCCTGAAGCGGAACATTGAAGTCGCATCTTACAAGTACTTTCTGTCCTTTTACATTGATATCGTCAACACTTTTTTTGTTCAGCATCTCTATATCTCCTTAACTTTTATTTCTGCAAAAGCAGATGAATAAGGGCGAGCGGTATTGTTGTCCGCTCTGTTAACAGTCATTTCCTCAGACATTTTTTTGTTTGATCTTTTGGAAAAAAAGGGCCCGGTCCTCTTCAGACCGGACCCTTTCTGAGTCTATTCTTCTACACCCGTTCGCAGAAAATTAAGCGTTCAGAAGTTTTCCGAAGTGCTTGATTGTACGAACCATCTGGCTTGTGTAGGAGTTCTCGTTGTCATACCAGGAAACTACCTGAACCTCTGTTGTGCCATTCTCAAGTGGAAGTACCATTGTCTGAGTAGCATCGAAGAGGGAACCAAATCTCATACCAACGATATCGCTGGATACGATCTCATCCTCGTTGTATCCGAAGGACTCGTTAGAAGCTGCTTTCATAGCTGCGTTGATCTGCTCTTTAGTAACGTTTCCTTCAACTACTGCTGTAAGGATTGTTGTAGAACCTGTTGGGGTAGGTACACGCTGTGCAGAACCGATAAGTTTGCCGTTAAGCTCTGGGATAACAAGTCCGATAGCTTTAGCAGCACCTGTGCTGTTCGGAACGATGTTAACTGCAGCTGCACGGGATCTTCTCAGATCGCCTTTTCTCTGCGGTCCGTCAAGTGTCATCTGATCGCCTGTGTAAGCGTGGATTGTGCACATGATACCGGATTTGATCGGTGCAAGATCGTTAAGAGCCTTAGCCATTGGTGCAAGGCAGTTTGTTGTACAGGAAGCTGCGGAGATGATCTTGTCCTCGTTTGTAAGACCCTGATGGTTTACGTTGTAAACGATTGTCTTAAGGTCGTTTCCAGCCGGAGCGGAAATAACTACGTGCTTAGCACCTGCATCGATATGAGCCTGAGCTTTGTCTTTGGATGTGTAGAAACCTGTGCACTCAAGAACTACGTCTACACCGATCTCTCCCCATGGAAGCTCTGCAGCGTTAGCCTTAGCATAGATTTTGATCTCTTTTCCGTCTACTGTGATGGAATCCTCGCCTGCTGTTACTTTATCAGCAAGAGCATATCTTCCCTGTGTAGAATCATATTTTAATAAGTGAGCAAGCATCTTAGGAGATGTAAGATCGTTGATTGCTACGATCTCAAATCCTTCTGCTCCAAACATCTGACGGAATGCAAGACGACCGATACGTCCAAAACCATTAATTGCAACTTTTACTGCCATGATAAATTCCTCCTATGAATTGAATGGTGATTAAATCGTTCCTTTGTTAAAGAAACATCAACCTGTTTCATATTGTACCTAATTCCAAACAAAAATTCAAGAGCTATTTATAAAAAAGAACATTAAAATAAATATTAAGAAAATTTCTGAAAAATGTGCTATAATTCTCTGATAGAAAGTTCTGTCCTGCTGATTCCTAAAACGGATATCTATATTCCCGCTGGGAGTTTGACTTTCCCGGATTCATAACAGGCAGATACGATCATTGTCACAGAATATAAAGGCTTGAATATGGAGGTACAAAATGGACCAGAAAATTTTATGGGACTGCCATATGCACTCCTCTTTTTCCGCAGATTCCGATACACCGATGGAAGAAATGATCCAGACTGCCGCAGACCAGGGTCTCACGGGAATCTGTTTTACTGAACATTTTGATCCGGATTATCCCGATACTCCGGAAAATCTTGATTTTTCCCTGAACATCCCTGCATACCGCCAGAAACTTGAGAGTCTTGCGGATGCTTTTAAAGACCAGATCCAGGTTAACTTCGGGATCGAGCTTGGACTTCAGCCTCAGCTTGCAGAATCTTTTTCCGATCTTCTGAAAGAAGTTCCCTTTGATTTCGTTATTGGTTCCTCCCATGTGGTGCACGGATACGATCCTTATTATCCTTCTTATTTTGAGGGCCGTAAGGAATCCGCATGCTACATGGAATATTTTGAATCCATCCTGGAAAATATCGCTGCTTTTGACGAGATGGATGTGTACGGACATATCGACTATGTAGTACGTTATGGTCCAAATCAGAACCGTCAGTATTCTTATGGAAGATATAAGGAGATCCTGGACGAGATCCTGCGGACATTGATCCGCAAAAATGTGGGAATCGAGCTGAACACAGGCGGTTATCACTACGGGCTTGGTGAACCGAATCCATGTGTCAATATTATCCGACGTTACCGTGAGCTTGGCGGTGAGATCATCACCATCGGTGCAGATGCCCATACTCCGGATAAGATTGGCTACGCTTTTGACAAGGCGGCTGATGTTCTCCGTGAATGTGGTTTTTCCTATTATGCTGTATTTAAAAACCGCCGTCCTGTTTTTCATAAGCTGTAGCTCTGTTTCTCTCTCCGGTGAGAGAGTTTACATTTTATACCGAAAATATCATTTTATCTAAGGAGGAACTCTATATGTCAACAAAAAGACTCCAGAAAAAGAAAGCTGCCATGCAGGCAAAAAAAGAAAAGCAGCTGAAAAAAAATACCAGTGCTGCCAAATCTGTTGAAAATGCTAAAGCCGAAGTGAAAAAACTTGAAACCGTAAAGAAGGAAACGCTTAAAGTCGAAACTTCCAAAACTGAACCGATCAAAGTCGAGACTTCCAAGACCGAACCGATCAAAGTCGAGACTTCCAAGACCGAGCCGATCAAGGTCGAGACTTCCAAGACTGAGCCGATCAAGGTCGAGACTTCCAAGACCGAACCGATCAAGGTCGAGACTTCCAAGACTGAGCCGATCAAGGTTGAGACTTCCAAGACCGAACCGATCAAGGTCGAGACTTCCAAGACCGAGCCGATCAAGGTCGAGACTTCCAAGACCGAACCGATCAAGGTTGAGACCTCCAAGACTGAACCGGCGAAAGTTACTACTTCCAAGACCGAGCCTCTGAAAGTCGAAACTTCCAAGGAGGACACAGCTTACGATGCCCTCTACGAGAAACGTCTGAAATACTACTACAATGATCTGAAATGGCTCTACTGCGAACTGTTCCGCGATCACCCGGAAGTTACCGGCACATTCTCAAGCCTCACAAAAAAGATGAAAGAAATCTACCGTGAGCGTTCTCTTTCCATGAAGGAAGCCGACCAGAACTGCGCTGCAGATCCTGACTGGTTCCGTAAGACTACTTTCACCGGAATGGCTGTAAATCCTGCTGACTTCGCAGATACTCTTTCCGGGCTGTCCGATAAGCTGGACTATATCAGTGAATGCAAAGCAGACACTCTGTACCTGACAGATCTTTTCCAGGCAACCTCCAACTGCTCTCTTCGCATTATCCCGGAGATCGGAACTTCCGAAGATCTGTACACACTTGCAGCTAACTGTAGGAAAGCAGGTATCCGCCTGGCTCTTGAGATCCCGTTAAGTCTTTCTGTGGATGACCCACAGTCCGGTGCGCCATGTGTGCTCCAGACTCCGGCTTATTTCAATGCAATGCTTCTTCAGATCCTGGAGCTTGCAAATGAAGGTGCTTCTGTATTCAGCCTTGGTGTCCTTCCGATGATGCCGGAAGAAAATCTCTGGAAGCTTCACTCTCTGCTGCGTATGACCCGAATGGTGTGTGAGATCGTATGCCCCGGAATTCTTCTCCTTGGCGAAACAGACCGCCCACCTGCAGAGGCTGCTGCATTTGGCGGAACTTCCGATATGCCGGAACTTCACATTGTAAACAGCACCCAGCTGATGTCCGATCTCTGGCATACCGTTGCCACAAAGGACACTGCCCTTCTCCGCCGGGGAATCGACAGAGCTGCAGACCTTCCGCAGGCACCGGTATTCCAGAATTACCTCCGTAACCGCAACACGGTACGCTGGAATCTGGACTATGATTTCCTGAAAGGAAGCTTTATCACAGAAGGGCCTCACAGAGATTATCTGAATGAATTCCTGGCAGGTATTTTCCCTGATTCCTTTGCCCGGGGTGAAATTTATGTAAATCCGGAAACCGAGAAATCTGAGCTCTGCGGAACAACCGCATCTCTTGCAGGAATCGAGCGTTTTGATTATGAAGGAAATATGGAGGGTGTCAGCCGGGGAATCCGCTATGACGTAGCACTTCATGCATTGCTTCTTTCCCTCCCCGGAATTCCGGTACTTCGAAGCGGTGACGAGGTCGGACAGCTGAATGACTACACCTATAAAACAGACATTTCCAAAGCAGCTGATCCCCGCTGGCTCCACAACGGACGTTTCAACTGGGCACTTGCCCGGAACAGAGCCGATGCCGAAACGATCCAGGGACGCATTTTCAACAGTCTTGAGCAGCTGGAATCCATCCGTGCCAGCCATCCGGTATTTGCACCTGAAGTTTCTGCACATACACTGGAAACCTGGGAAAAAGCTCTCCTTGCCCTGGTAAGAGAAACTTCTGAAGAAAAGCTGATCTGCATCTACAACTTCAGCGACCAGGATAAGGTAGCCTGGATCAACGAACAGGACGGTACCTACACAGATCTTCTCACAGGAGTTCAGAGAGACGCACAGGCTGTAGAGATCCCGGCTTTCGGATTTATCTGGCTTATGCACACAAAATAATAGCTTTGTCAGGCGGATATCCACAATCTGCATTCTCTACACAGCTCTGCACCGGATAACTGGATAACTGCTTCACAGTTTATTTGCCAAAAAAGGACACTGCCATTTTCAACGGGCAGTGTCCTTTTTTATTTCTCATATTATTATTTTCTCAGCTTATCAATAAATGCAGCAAATTTCCCCTGTTCCCCACTATCCAGCGAACGGCTGTAAATATTTCTGAGCCAGGCCGTGATCACATCGATCAGGATCGGAGAAAATGTCATCAGAAGGAACACCAGAATGATCATTCCGAATTCCAGCGATCCCAGTGTCAGAAGATTCTGCAGAACCACCGCCGCACCGAAAAAGATCACCTGCATACTGTAAATGATCACCTTTCGATACTTATTCAGAGGTGCGTAAACTGTCTTAAGTGCCGCCATATAATTCCATCCTGTTACAAGCACACAGGCTGTATTCAGCATAGCATTGGAATGGTATACATTCTGGCATACCAGCATCACACTGAACACACAGCCCGTGATGGTCACAGCAGCCGGAAATGCATTCATAAATACATGACGCAAAAATGTATGGTCGATCTTCTCATAATTATTCTCCTGTGCCAGAAGGAATGTAGGAATACCAACAGCGCAGGCACTGATCAGAGACATCTGGATCGGCTCAAAGGGATAGGAATCCCCGAAGAAGATCGTGATCAGTGACAGCAGCACGGAAAAAATCGTTTTGATCAAAAACATAGATGCCGCAGTACGGATATTATTTACAACCCGGCGTCCCTGATTCACAATTTCCGGCATTGCTGCAAAATTAGAATCCAGCAATACCACATTGGCAATATTCTTGGCAGCATCACTGCCCTCAGCCATGGCAATACTGCAGTCCGCCTCTTTAAGCGCCAGAACATCATTGACACCATCACCGGTCATGGCAACCGTATGCTTCTGAGCCTGTAAAGCCTTCACCATTGCCTGCTTCTGCTGAGGTGTTACACGTCCGAACACACTATATTCTGCAACTGCCTCGTCCATCTGTTCCTGGGTTGTGATCGTTGTCGCATCGATATAATGCTCTGCATTTTTAAGGCCTGCACGTCTGGCAATTGCAGAAACCGTCACCGGATCATCACCGGAGATCACTTTCAGATCAACACCCTGACTTTCGAAATATGCCAGTGTATCCGGCGCCTCTGCACGGATCACATCGGTAATAAGCAAAAGTCCGACAGGTTCCAGTCCCTCCGGAAGCTCCGCTCCCTCACTCACATTTACACTATGGGCAAGAACCAGCACACGAAGACCTTCCTCTGCAAATCTGCCACAATACTCCATCAACTCCGGGTTCCCTTCCGGAAAAAGAAACTGCGCTGCGCCCATCAGATAAGTACCTGTATCTGTAAATGCAGCTCCGCTGTACTTCCTGTCAGAAGAAAACGGGATCACATGATCCAGCTCCATATCCTGAGATACTTTAAATCTTGCCCTGAGTGCATCGGCAGTGGCATTCTGATCCTTCAGCACAGAAAGCAGATTTCCCATGATATGCTCGATCTCCCGGATCTTCTCCGGATCTTCCTGACTATGTTTCTCCGGGTCAGCTTCTGACTTTTCCTGTAATACGAGATTCGCGCTTCCATCCTCCTTTGCGATCGCATCTGTTGCTGAAACTGCAGAAGTCGCAGAACTCTCAGTTCCATCGCTGTCACCTTCGCCGGATTCAGGATCTTTCCCGGATATTTTCTCTGAAATCTCATCATACACCGGCGGATAGCTCTCCACCGCCTCCACACACATGGTACCCTCTGTGATAGTTCCTGTCTTATCCAGGCAGAGCGTATCCACGCGTGCAAGAGTTTCTATACAGTACAGCTCCTGCACCAGCGTCTTCTTCTGGGCCAGCTTCAGCGCACCCAGAGTCAGTGCCACACTGGTAAGAAGGACCAGTCCCTCCGGGATCATTCCCAGGACCGCTGCAACCATATTGACAACAGAATCCCGGATATTGTCTCCCACAAAATAATACTGTTTATAAAAAAGCAGCGCACCCATTGGTACGATAATGATACTGATCACCTTCAGAATGGCATTCAGGGAATTTCTAAGCTCTGAATTATGTCGTTTGAATTCCTTTGCCTCGCTGGTGATCCTTGACGCATAGTTGTCACTTCCCACATGGATGATCTGGCAGCAGGCCTGTCCCGCCGTCACAAAGCTTCCGGAAAAAAGCTCATCTCCCGGATTCTTCGGAAGATTGTCTGCCTCACCGGTAAGCAGAGATTCATTGACCTCAAGGCTTCCCTCCAGGATCTTCGCATCTGCCGGAACCTGTTCTCCGGCCTTCAGGAATATCAGATCATCGACAACCAGCTTCTCTGTAGAAATTTTCCATTTTTTTCCTTCACGCAGAACAACCGTCTTGGATTCTGTCAGGATGGCCAGCTTGTCAATCGTCTTCTTGGCACGGACCTCCTGAATGATCCCGATCACGGTATTAATAAAAATGATTCCTACAAACATGGAGTTTTTGTAGGAACCAACCAGCAGTACGAGAACCAGCAGCACCAGGTTCAGAAAATTGAAGAATGTCAACGTATTCTCCAGAATGATCTGCTTATATGTCCTGGTGTTGGGGTTTTCGTTATTATTTACCTGGCCCTGCGCAATTCTTTCCTGAACTTCTTCGTTCGTAAGTCCTGTCATGCTTCTTACTTACCTGTCCTTTCAATGGCTTACGGTTCTGTTCAACTGAAGCTTGCTCATGCCCCGGTTATGATCGTAAATAAAAGGAATCAATACTCCTCTTCTGTATCCTCTTCACCCTCGTGGATATCAGACTTCGGTTTGGAAAGACCCTCGATCTTAATGTGATGTTTCTCTGCATAATCCCAGAGAGCTGCATGAATTGCTTCCTCAGCAAGCAGGGAACAGTGGATCTTTACCGGCGGAAGTCCGTCCAGAGCCTCCATAACGGCCTTGTTGGTTACTTCCATAGCTTCCTCAATGGTCTTGCCCATTACAAGTTCTGTTGCCATGCTGCTTGTTGCAACTGCTGCACCGCATCCAAATGTTTTAAATTTGCAGTCTTTGATAATATGAGTTTCGTCATCGATATCAAGGAATATTCTCATAATATCACCGCATTTTGCATTTCCTACAGTACCCACGCCACTTGCGTTCTCGATCTCACCGACATTACGTGGATGCTGAAAATGATCCATTACTTTTTCACTATACATTATTTTTTCCTCCTGGCAAGTATTTTTATTATTTTTTCTGCTTTTTAATAAAATCTTCATATAATGGAGACATGCTTCTTAAGTTTGCAGTAATATCTTTCAGCTTATCTACTACAAAATCAACATCCTCCATAGTTGTCTCCTCGCTTAAGGTCATACGGAGAGATCCGTGTGCGATCTCATGAGGAAGACCGATAGCTAACAGAACGTGTGACGGATCCAGAGAACCGGATGTACATGCGGAACCGCTGGATGCACAGATTCCGAAATTATCAAGCATCAGAAGAAGTGACTCTCCCTCGATGAACTGGATGCTTACATTTACGTTGTTCGGAAGACGTTTTACTTTATCTCCATTGAGACGTACGTACGGGATCTCTGTGAGGATCCTGCTGATCATATGATCTCTGATCTCGATTTCTTTTGCAGTACGCTCTTTCATGGACTTGTTTGCACGCTCTGCTGCAAGACCGTATCCTACGATACCAGGAACGTTCTCTGTACCTGCACGACGTTTTCTCTCCTGTGCTCCGCCATGTACGAAGGAGCGGATCTTAACACCCTTACGGATATAGAGGAAGCCGATTCCCTTCGGTCCGTTGATCTTATGTCCGCTGGAGCTGAGCATATCAATATTGAACTCATCTACATTGATCGGGATCTGGCCGAATGCCTGAACAGCGTCTGTATGGAACAGGATTCCATGCTCATGTGCAATCTGTCCGATCTCTTTCAGCGGCTCAAGAGTACCAATCTCATTGTTTGCAGCCATAACAGAGATCAGGATGGTCTCCGGTGTAATGGCTTTCTGAAGCTCATCCAGGTCAATGAAACCATTCTCATCTACATCCAGGTATGTGACCTTGGCACCACGCTCTTTTTCAAGGTACTCGCAGGTATGAAGGATGGCATGATGCTCGATCTTTGTTGTGATGATATGGTTTCCTTTATTTTTATATGCCTCAAAGGTCGCTTTCAGAGCCCAGTTATCAGACTCGGAACCACCTGCTGTAAAATAGATCTCCTCTTTTTTGGCTCCGATCACATCTGCGATCTGCTGTCTTGCCTTTGCGATGGCAGCCTTGCTGTTTGCCGCAAAATCATAAACGGTTGAAGCATTTCCATAAAACTCTGTAAAATACGGCAGCATAGCCTCCACAACTTCCGGTGCGGTCTTTGTGGTAGCCGCATTGTCCAGATATATCATTTTTCCCATTTTCTTTTCCTCCTGTTCAGGATAATTATTTTTCGTGTATTCTCCGGCTTTCTTCGATCAGCTCACTGAGCATCAGGGTATCCACTGCATCTGTGATGCTGTCGTTGATCCTCTTCCACACTAATTTAGCCACGCAGAGATCAGAACCCTGGCAGCCACCGTCACCTTCTGTTCCCGGACATGTTGCAGCCTCCAGGCCACCCTCCAGGACACGAAGGATATCTCCCACTGAAATCTCTTCTGCCGGTCTTCCAAGAAAGTATCCTCCGGCTGCGCCGCGGACACTCTTCACAAGGCCCGCTTTCTTCAAAAGTGCCATCAGCTGCTCCAGATAGCTGACTGATATATTCTGACGGCCCGCAATACTCTGAAGCGAGACCGCTTCTTTTTCACTGTAAAGACCAAGGTCTATCAAAGCCTTAAGTCCGTATTTTGCTCTTGTTGACAGTTTCATCCGCTCACCTCTTTTTTTCAATTCCCAGTGTTTCCCTCGGATTTCATGTTTACTCTATCAGAAACATATGGTTCTGTCAAGACTAACTTCTTCATATACTGACAAAAAAGACTCAAGGTTATCCATGTCAAAAAAAATATTTCTCAAAGGAACCCTGATTCTTGCCTGCACAGGCCTTATCAGCCGTATCGCAGGTTTCTTTTATAGAATATTCCTCTCCCATGCCATTGGTGCGGAAGGTCTTGGTTTGTATCAGCTGGTTCTTCCTCTCCAGGGACTTATGGCCGCTTTATCCTATACAGGGATCCAGTCTGCCCTTTCACGCCTGATCGCGTCCAGACTTGCCCTTCAGGAGAAAAAGGAGGCACGTTTTTCGCTTGTCACAGGAACACTTATGGCTGTCTTTTTTTCTGCTGCAGCCGGTTTTCTGCTTTTTCAGCACGCATATTTTTTTGCTTCCGCAATTCTGAAAACACCGCAAACTGCCGGTCTTCTTCGCATAACAGCTGTCAGTATTCCTCTCTGTGCCATTCATTCCTGCATTGACAGCTATTATTATGCCCGGAAAAAAGCCTCTGTTCCGGCAGCCGTGCAGCTCTCGGAGCAGTCTGCACGGATCGGCACTACCTATATCCTGTATCTGATCTTTCTTTCCGAAGGACGTCCGATCACTGCATTGATCGCAGCGGGAGGTTCCCTTGCCGGAGAGACTGCCGCTTCGCTGGTGTCGCTGCTGGTAGTTTCCTTTCATTTCGGAAATCACCCTGTACACGAAAAGACTCCCGTCAGGATCTTTCCGCTGATAAAGGACCTTTTCACACTGTCTTTTCCCATTTCCCTGAACAGGATCCTTCTGACACTTCTCGGCAGCATAGAAGCGGTCCTGATCCCACAGATGCTTCTGCGTTCCGGCATGACAGCCTCAGACTCACTGAAGATCTATGGGATCTTTACAGGAATGGCACTGCCCCTGCTCCTGTTTCCTTCCACACTTACGTCTTCCGCCGCTGTAATGCTGATGCCTTCCATCGCACAGCTTGATGCACTGGGAAAGCAGAAGCAGATCCGCCGTGTCACAGAACAGACCTTTTTTCTGTGCATGTTCCTGGGATTTCTATGCGGAAGCGGATTCTTTCTTTTTGGCCCATTCCTCGGAGCATTGCTTTTTCACAGCCAGACTGCCGGAACCTACATACGGTATCTGTCTTTTATCTGTCCTTTTCTTTATACAAACACCATGCTCACCAGCATCCTGCAGGGACTTGGAAAACCGGGGCTCTGCCTGATCCACAGTATTGCCGGCATTCTCATCCGTATTTTCTCCGTTGTTTTTATAATTCCGGCAACGGGGATCCGAGGCTATTTTTACGGAATTTTTCTGGGTGAGCTGCTGCTTACTCTTCTACACGTGAAAGCGCTAAAATTTCCCTATCGACAATCGGCCAATAATCGTTTATAATAAATAATCGAAATGTCTATAGTTATGGAGGAATAAAGTACTATGAGTTTTGAATTCATAAAAAAACTGCCAACTCCTGAGGAAATCCGCAATCAGTATCCGCTCGATGCTGAACTTCAGGCGCTCAAGGAGAAACGCGATGCTGAGATTCGCGACGTTTTCACCGGAAAATCCGATAAATTCCTCGCTATCATCGGACCATGTTCTGCAGATAACGAAGATGCCGTATGCGATTATCTTTTAAGACTTCGCAAAGTTCAGGAAAAGATCGAGGATAAAGTCCTTATCATCCCGCGTGTTTACACAAACAAGCCACGTACGACCGGTGAAGGATACAAGGGAATGGTCCATCAGCCGGATCCTGAGAAAAAACCGAACCTTCTTGCCGGACTGATCGCGATCCGCAAGATGCACATGCGTGCTATCCGCGAAAGTGGCTTCACCTGTGCAGATGAGATGCTTTACCCGGAGAACTACCGTTATCTCTCTGATCTGCTTTCCTACGTTGCTGTAGGCGCACGTTCTGTTGAAGATCAGCAGCACAGACTGACTGTCAGCGGCATGGATGTTCCGGCTGGTATGAAGAACCCTACCAGTGGTGACTACAGCGTTATGCTGAACTCCATTGTTGCAGCACAGGGCGCTCATCGTTTTATTTACAGAAGCTGGGAGGTTGAGACTACCGGCAACCCACTCTCTCACGCAATCCTTCGCGGTGCAGTAAACAAGCATGGGGAAGCGATCCCGAACTACCATTACGAGGATCTTCGTCTTCTCTATGACAAATACCATGCAAAGAACCTTGCCAACCCGGCAGTGATCGTGGATACCAACCACTCCAACTCCAACAAGCATTACGAGCAGCAGGTTCGTATCGCAAGTGAGGTTCTTCACAGCCGTCAGGTAGATCCTGAGCTTCACTCCATGGTAAAGGGTCTCATGATCGAGAGCTATATCGAGCCAGGCAACCAGAAGATCGGCGGAGATCACATCTACGGAAAATCCATCACAGATGCCTGCCTTGGTTGGGATGAGTCTGAGAAGCTGCTTTACACGATCGCTGAAAATTGCTAAGTTCTGTCTGATCTGCACTTCAGGGAACAGACATTTGTGATCCTTTTACACTTTATGTTCAAAAAAAGAACCGGCATTCTTCCATTTTGGAAGCTGCCGGTTCTTTTTTGAACGCGTTTTTTATATTATTTCTTACAGATCAATGCCTCGGATGTGCTTTCATATATACGTCTCGCATTTTCGCAACGCCAAAATTCAGATAGACCTGTGTGGTGGAAATATCCGAATGTCCAAGCATTTCCTGCACACTCTTCACGTCCGCTCCATTCTGCAGCATATGTGCGGCAAAAGAATGTCTCAGTGTATGCGGCGTGATATCATGCTGAATCCCGGCTTCCTCTGCATATCCCTTCAGAACCTTCCAGAATCCCTGTCTGCTCATGGATTTTCCTGAACAGTTGGTAAAAAGACTCTCCGTCTCATTTTCTTTCACAAATTTTCCACGGGCTTCCTTCAGATATTTCTCCATGGCTGTTTTGCATACATTTCCTATCGGGATCACCCGTTCCTTATCCTCATCGTGACAGACTACATAACCAAGCCGCAGATTGAGATCCTCCAGATTCAGCCGCAAAAGTTCACTGACGCGCATTCCTGTAGCATACAAAAGCTCCAGCATGGCACTGTCCCGGATTCCCTTCGGTGTATTCAGATCCGGCTGTTTCAAAAGGCGGTCTACCTCATCCACAGTAAGGATCTCCGGCATCCGCTTCTCAACCTTGGGCGGCTTCAGTTCCAGAGACGGATCCCTCTCGATCCTGTTCTCCTGATAAAGATACTGAAACAAGGCACGGATAGATGCTACATTTCTGGAGATCGTTGAGGAAGCGAACTGTCCTCTCTCCATATAGCTGAGATAGCCTTCCAGCTCCAGTTCTCCTACATCTCGGATATCATAGATCCCACGATCTGCAAAATACACTGCCATCTTCTTCAGGTCTCTCTGGTAAGATACTTCTGTATTATGTGACGTCCTTTTTCTATTATGTAAATATGTAATAAATTCCCGTATCTCTATGTCCATTTCTCTGCATCCCGTTTCTCTAAAATCATACTCGTTTATGACTGAATTATACTGTGAATTTTACATAAAATCAAACAGTTTTTCATCGTAAAACCGCACAATTTCAACACTTTCCGGCACAAACCACCAAATATCGCAGATTTTATGGAAACCATCACTAGATATTGTGGAAATTTTCCTCAAAAAAATTTCAGGCCCTTTATAACTTTTTCTACGATCCAAGGATTCAGAAAACTTTCTGCGAGGATTCCTCCTGTATACAGCAGAAAAACTGTGATCCCCTGCCGAAAATAAGCCCCTGTTTTCTGCGGCACAAGTCCATAATTTTTCCAGATCCCATACGATTGTCTGTATACGATACCTGCAAGATAAAAATACGCCGGAATATAGACCAGATACTGCGGCATCAGAAGTCCGGCGCCGGCCACACCGCCATAAATACCAAATTCCAGAACCGATAATGCCAGGATCATTCCTGTCTCCATTCCCAAAAACAGCATATATGCGACCGTCAAAGGCACTCCGAATATTGTAAATCCGCATAAAAACAACAGAAGAAAAAAACCTCCTCTTCGTCGCAGCACTTCCAGGAAATAAGCTCCGCCGGAAATATCTTTTCCTGCAAAGCTGCGGATCAGATAAAAAGAAGCCAGGGTTTTCTGTTTCCACTCCATTTTCCAGATCAGATTCGGCAACACATTTCCCGCAAAAAATCCGGTCATAAAAAGAAGCTCCGCCGGAAAACGTCCGGCATTTTTCCACTTCCGGTTCTCTGTCTTACTCTCCATTTACTCACCCTGTACCAGTTTACGCCTGTTTTTCCAGTAATATGACCGTTTTTCCACATGACAAAAAAAGGCCGGCCAGCTAAAAAGCTGTCCGGCCTTTGATATTTCCAGAACTTTCTTCCATTGAAAGCTTATTTTGCGTAGTCAACCGCTCTGCTTTCACGGATCACATTAACTTTGATCTGTCCAGGATACTCAAGCTCTGCCTCGATCTGCTTTGCAATATCTCTTGCAAGGAGAACCATATCTGCATCACTTACATGATCCGGCACGACCATAACACGAATTTCTCTTCCTGCCTGAATAGCAAAAGATTTCTCTACACCCTTGAATTCATTGGTGATATCCTCAAGCTGTTTCAGACGATTGGTATAGGTTTCCAGGGTCTCACGTCTTGCTCCAGGTCTTGCTGCGGAAATTGCATCAGCAGCCTGTACAATACACGCGATCAGAGATTCCGGCTCCACATCACCATGATGAGACGCAACCGTGTTGATAACGATCGGGGACTCCTTGTATTTCTTGCAGAGATCTACACCGATCTGAATATGAGAACCTTCTACCTCATGGTCAATGGATTTACCAATGTCATGAAGAAGTCCGGCACGCTTGGCCATACGCACATCCACACCAACTTCTCCTGCAAGAAGTCCGGAAAGCTGTGCAACCTCAATTGAATGTCTCAGAGCATTCTGTCCATAGCTTGAACGGAATTTCATACGTCCAAGAAGCTTCAGAAGTTCCGGATGGATTCCGTGTACCCCTACATCCATGGCAGCATTCTCACCGTCTTCCCGGATCTGTGCTTCCACTTCTTTCTGGGCTTTCTCTACCATCTCTTCAATTCTTGCCGGATGGATACGGCCATCCACAATCAGTTTCTCAAGAGCCACTCTGGCGATCTCTCTCCTGATCGGATCAAATGCGGAGAGTACCACTGCCTCCGGTGTATCATCAATGATCAGATCCACACCGGTAAGTGTCTCAAGTGTACGGATGTTACGGCCTTCACGACCGATGATCCTTCCCTTCATTTCATCACTTGGAAGCTGTACCACAGAAATCGTTGTCTCGGAAACATGATCCACTGCACATTTCTGAATGGCATTGACTACATATTCCCTGGCTTTCTTATTGGCATCTTCCTTTGCTCTGTTCTCAAGCTCTTTATAGAGTCTTGCAACATCCACCTTTACGTCATCTTCTACAGATTTCAGTAATTCTTCTTTTGCCTGTTCGGAGGTAAGACCTGAAACTCGTTCCAGTTCCTGTACTCCTTTTTCCTCAAGTTCATTTACTCGTTTTTCTTTTTCTTGTAACTCGTTAAATTTCGCTGTACATTCCAGCTCACGCTTCTCCACTGCATTGGCTTTTTTGTCAACAGATTCCTCTTTTGACAAAACTCGCTTCTCGTATCTCTGCAGCTCGTTTCTCCGTTCCTTGGTTTCCCTTTCCAGTTCATTTTTAGTTCGCAGAGATTCTTCCTTTACTTCAAGTAAAGTTTCACGTTTCTTGGTCTCTGCTGCTTTCAATGCTTCATCAAGAATATTCCTTGCCTTATCCTCTGCTGTACCTATGATTTCCGCATCCTTACGTACTTTCTTGTCAACAGCAACCTTGCAAGTAACAGGAACTGCAATAAGTAGCGTGACTACCACAGCGACAATAACACCGATAATTGTGCCTGCCACAGGAGCACCTCCTTATTTAGTTTTCATTGTACAAATACAACAATACAAGTTTAGCTGTTTTTCACATTTATGTCAAGTTTTTCTCATGAAAAAGCAGATTTTGGTTAGCATATATAAACTGGCTCTTTTTCTCCGCAGAGTCATTCCATATCACGGTTCACCCGGATGTTCATTTCTTCCAGGGTATGGGAAATATCCTCATACCGGAACGCTCGTCTGGCCAGATATCCATACAGCCTTCGCATCTGTCCTTCACCAAGCTCTGTGTCCGGCGCATATTTCTTCTCGATCGTCCTGCGTAATATCTCCCGCTCGTCCGGTTCCATAAGCTCTTCCATCTCATTCCAGGCATCTAGGGCAGTCTGACGGTCCACACCCTTTAACTGAAGTTCCGAGAGGATCTTCTGACGGCTCCTGGTTTCCATGCGGAAGGAGATATAGGTTCTGGCATAACGGGCATCGTTGATATACCCATAGGACTTCACATAAGCAATGGCATCTTCTACTGCCTCCGGTGAAAATTCAGCCTGACGGAGTTTATCCGTCAGGCCTTTCTCTGTGCGGTCCATATGTTCCAGAAGCCGCATGGCTTTCTTTCTTGCACGGTTTCGTTCTTCCAGATCCAGCATGGATTACTCTTCCTTCTCTGTATCTTCTGCCTGTACTGCTGCTTCTACTGTCTCATCTGCCGGATCCAGATGATAATGTACACGAACCTTCTTCTCGATCTCATCGCGGATCTCCGGATGCTCTCTCAGAAATAATTTGGCATTCTCACGTCCCTGTCCAATCTTATCCCCTTCATATGCATACCAGGCTCCGCTCTTGTTTACGATGGAGCATTCTGCAGCCAGATCCAGGATATCTCCCTCTCTGGAAATACCGGTTCCGAACATGATATCAAACTCTGCCTGCTTAAATGGCGGAGCCACCTTGTTCTTAACTACTTTCACACGGGTGTGGTTTCCAACCATCTCTCCACCCTGCTTCAATGTTTCCACACGGCGTACATCCATACGGACAGATGCATAGAATTTCAGCGCACGTCCACCGGTTGTAGTTTCCGGATTGCCAAACATCACTCCAACCTTTTCACGAAGCTGGTTGATAAAGATCACCACGCAGTTGGACTTGCTGATAACAGCTGTCAGTTTACGGAGTGCCTGTGACATCAGACGGGCCTGCAGACCTACATGGCTGTCTCCCATATCTCCTTCGATCTCAGCCTTGGGGACCAGGGCTGCAACAGAGTCCACGATCACGATATCCACAGCACCGGAACGTACCATAGTCTCTGTGATCTCCAGCGCCTGCTCTCCGTTATCCGGCTGTGAAATATAAAGGTTGTCGATATCAACACCTATACTCTTGGCATAAACAGGATCAAGAGCATGCTCCGCATCGATAAATCCTGCAATTCCGCCTCTCTTCTGCACTTCAGCGACCATATGTAAGGCTACCGTTGTCTTACCACTGGACTCCGGTCCGTAGATCTCCACGATACGTCCCTTGGGAACACCACCTACACCAAGGGCGATATCCAGGCTTAAGCATCCTGTGGGAACTGCCTCCACCTGCATATGGGAACTGGAATCTCCCAGCTTCATGACAGAGCCTTTACCGAACTGTTTCTCAATATTTCCAAGAGCCGCTTCCAGCGCCTTCTGCTTCTCTTCACTGATCATTATGTAATCTCCTATTCTTTATTCTCTTTCTAATCAGGTTTCCTTTAATTCGAACCTTTGTTCGTGTTTTCTGTATTACATAGTATTATAAAACGGAATGATTGTCAATAAGATACTTGAAAATCTCTCTGTTTTTTTGTTGACAGGATCTCTGAAAATCCGACAAAAGGCTTCCAATACATGATTTCTTTTTTCTCTCTGAATGCAAAAAAGCAGATAAAAAGATTTCCCTCTTCATCTGCTTTTTATGCAATATATTTTCTGTCACTGATCGTTTGTCAGCTTCAGTTTGTCCAGAATATAGAATACAAGGCTTAATGCCATGGCAACCACACATGCCAGCACCATACCGGTAAGCTCAACATTTCCAAGCTTCAGGGCAATTCCGGAAAGACCTACAACAAAGACAACGCTTGTCAGCGTCAGATTTCTGGACTTGCTGTAATCCACGTGATTGTCAACCAGCATACGAAGGCCGGAGGTTCCGATCATTCCGTAAAGAAGGAAGGAAATCCCACCGATCACCGGACCGGGAATGGTACTGATCAGGGCTGCCAGTTTACCAAGGAAGGAACAGCAGATAGAAAGCACTGCCGCACCACCGATCACCTGTACACTGTAAACCTTTGTCACTGCCATGACACCGATGTTCTCACCGTAAGTAGTTGTCGGCACAGAACCAAGGCATCCGGAAACTGTGGTAGAGAAGAAATCTGCAAACAGGGATCTGTGAAGACCCGGATCTTTCAGAAGATTCCTTCCAACAATCTTTCCGGTTACGATCTGATGGCCGATATGCTCGGAGGTTACCAGAAGCAGGGCCGGAAAGATCGTCATAATGGCCTCAAAATTAAATTTGGGAGATGTAAAGTTGGGAAGAGCCAAAAATGCCGCTTCCCTTACCTGTGTAAAATCCAGAAGCCCACATGCACCTGCTGCCACATATCCCGCAATGATCGCGATCAGGATCGGAATAACAGAAAGGAAGCCCCGGAACAGGATCTGTCCGAATACCGCAACTCCAAGTGTGACCAGAAATACGATCACATTCTTCGGATCTACCTTATCGTCCAGAAGCCCTGCCGTACTTGCCGCATTTCCCGCAAGCTCCAGACCGATCAGTGCCACTACCGGTCCCATTGCCGCTGTAGGAAGCACGATATCAATCCAGTCTGTTCCGCACTGGCGGACAATCATTGCCACACACATCCCAGCAATACCCAGAACAACGAAACCACCAAGGGCATACTCATATCCATACTTGCTGATCACCAGAAGAGCCGGTGAAAGGAAGGCAAAACTGGAGCCCAAATAAGCCGGTGCCTTTCCTTTTGTGATGAAAATAAAAAGGAGTGTTCCCACACCATTCATCAGAAGCACAATAGCCGGACTGATACCAAAAAGGAATGGCACCAGTACGGATGCTCCGAACATGGCGAACATGTGCTGGATACTTAACGGTATCAGCATCTTTGCAGGTACTTTTTCTTCGACCTGTATGATTCTTTTTTCCACTCTCAAATCCTCCTGTTTTTTATTATCTCACAGATTATAGCACAGGTTTTCACATCGTGGGAGATTTTTTCTGAAAATATACGGATACTGTGTGGTATACTGTTATTATCTCCGGAAAAACAGGCGGATTCCATAAATACAGCTGCCGTCTGTTCCGGAAGGAATTTTTCAGAAAGGAATATTCTTCTATGAAAGCATACCAACGACTTCTATCCTATGTAAAAATATCCACACCCAGCAATGAAGAAAGCTCTTCTTCCCCCTCTTCCCAGTGCCAGTTTGACCTGGCCCGGCTTCTTGTGGAGGAACTGAAAGATCTTGGGATCTCTGATGTGTCTCTGGATGAACACTGTTACGTTTATGCACATCTTCCTGCTACAGAAGGTCTGGAGCACTGCAAAGCACTGGGTTTTATTGCTCATATGGATACGGTTTCCGATTTCTGCGACCATGCAGTCACACCGATGATCACAGAAGATTACGATGGAAAAGAGCTCCCTCTCGGCACAAGCGGCAGAACTCTTTCCCCGGAAATGTTCCCCCATCTTGCTTCACTTGCCGGGCGTACCCTGATCACCTCAGACGGAACCACGATCCTGGGCGCAGACGACAAGGCCGGCATTGCAGAGATCCTCACTGCGCTGGAGCATATCCTTACGGAAAAAATACCTCACGGACCTCTCTGCGTTGCTTTTACTCCGGATGAAGAGATCGGCATGGGACCGGCCCACTTTGATGTAAAAAAATTCGGTGCGGATTATGCATATACCCTGGACGGTGATACGGAAGGCGAGATCCAGTACGAAAACTTTAACGCCTGCAATGCAAAAGTAACCTTCCAGGGTGTTAATGTACATCCCGGTTCTTCCAAAAATACTATGATCAACGCAGCCCTCGTTGCCATGGAATTTAACTCCATGCTTCCGGCAGCGGACACTCCCAGGAATACAGAAGACTACGAAGGATTTTTCCATCTGTGTTCCATGAAAGGAGATGTTTCCCAGGCTGAGCTTCAGTATATTGTCCGGGATCACGATGCCGCTTCTTTTGAGATCCGTCAGAAAACGCTCACACATATCACGGAGATCCTCAATGAAAAATGGGGGGAAGGTACCGTAACTCTTACCATCACCCAGCAATACCGCAATATGAAAGAAATCATCGATACCTGCCCATGGCTGATATCTCTGGCAGAGGAAGCCTGCCACAGCTGCGGTGTCACACCGCTGATCCTGCCTATCCGCGGCGGCACAGACGGTGCACAGTTAAGCTTTATGGGACTGCCCTGCCCGAATCTCGGAACCGGCGGACATGCCTATCACGGGCCTTATGAGCATATTACAGCAGAAGGAATGGATGCCGCTGTGAACGTTACTCTGGAGATCATAAGACTGTTTTCACAGAGAAAAGACTGAAAAGAAACTTTTCTTCGAAAGTCTGCATTCCCTGAAATCTGATATAATGAAAAAATACTCACAGATCCTCCGGCTGGAAATTTGCCGAAACAGATCTGTGAGTATTTTTTTCTATGCTAGCTGTGTTCACTTTGAGTTCTGCACCGAATAACTGTATTGCCGTTTACTGATCGGACTTACAGATCAGATGATCTTCATCATTCTCGCCAGCTTCTTCATATATCTTCCACCAGGCATCATACCCAGCTCTTCTTCACCGGGCTTGCTTACAAACAGATATACAATAAAGTATACAACTGCTGCCAGGATCACGGAAATGCCTAGGCAGATCACATTGGAATGGATCAGTGCATACAGACCGTAATACACCACTCCCGCAACAACCCCCATCGGGATAGATGCAAGGAACGGGCTTAAATAAGCACTTCTCCACGGATTCTTATAGCCCATATATTTCTTGATGGAACGGTCGTTGAGAAGACACATCACAACTGCATAAACGATCTGGGCGATGACAATGGTATAAACACCAAGATTGGTAAATACCAGCAGCAGGGCCATGGCTATCACATCTGCCACCAGTGCAATGGCTGCATGGATCATCGGGAGCTTCGGCTTGCCGATTCCCTGAAGTACACCGTTGGTGATATTGGAGTTGCCATTCAGGATAATGGTGATTCCTCCCAGGATCAGAAGCTGTCCGCCTACGCCATTGGTTCCCGGGAAGATCAGTCTCGTGATCGGTCCGGAAAGAACTGCAAGACCTACTGCCGCCGGAATGGAGATCAGCATACTGATCCATGTGGCACGGTCTGTCTTCATATTTGCACCTTCAATATCGTGCATTGCATAATGCGCGGAAACCTCAGGGATCATAGATGTCGGTGCTGTACTTGCCAGGGTAAGCGGGATATTGATCAGCGTCATATAATATCCGTACTCGGAATACAAGGTCTGGATCACGTCCTTGGCAGCACCCTTGATATCCATGATACCGGAATACATATAGCTGTTGATATATCCGTTTACATTATAAATAAAAGCACTGAGAATGATCGGCATGATGATGAGCACGATATTACTCATTACATGACCCATACTCTCATTTACAGAATGGCGGTCATTGACGATCCTTTTCCGGATGATCTTACGGTTTACCCCATAAACGATCAGCATAAAGATCAGCGCGGAAGCCACACCTGCTCCGGTACCCATGGTAGCACCTGCCGCACCCCAGCGATGGACCAGATCCATATCTCCTGTTGCGGAAAAATGCTGGATAAATACATGTGACATCAGAAGCGCAAAGGTTGCCACAAAGATCTGCTCAATGATCTGCGAGATCGATGTAGGCATCATATTGCGGTATGCCTGAAAATATCCACGGAATACACCGCAGAGACCGGACATGAAAATTGTGGGCGCAAGCATCTGCAGTGCCAGACGGGCGTTAGCCATACTGTCCGGAACCAGGATTCCTGCACCAAATACACAGATCAGCGCCACGATACCGCCGGCAACTGCCGCATAGATCAGTGCACCGTAAAATACCTTCTGTGCATCCTTATATCTGTGAAAAGCGATCTTCTCTGCCATGATCTTGGATACAGCCTGAGGAATACTGAAGGACGCGATCATCAGCAGGATAAAATATACATTCTGTGCAAACTGGAAAAGTGCAAAGCTCTGACTTCCCAGTGTAGTTGAAAGCGGACTCTTGTACAGCATTCCGATGATCTTGGAGATCAGCGCCGCAACCATAAGAAAAGATGCGTTTTTCACAAGTGTGTTATCATTTTTTTTACCCATTTTACTTTCCTTAACTTAAATATTCTCAATCTGCCAGTCAACAGGTTCTACCCCATTGGCTTTCAAAAATTCATTAGCCTTGCTGAAATGCTTGCATCCGAAAAATCCCCGGTAGGCAGAAAGGGGACTTGGATGTGGTGCTTCCAGGATCAGATGCTTCGGATTATGAAGCATGGATGCCTTCATCTGAGCAGGCCGCCCCCAGAGAAGAAACACGATCGGGCGATCCTCCTGGTCCAGGATCCGGATGGCCGCATCGGTAAACTGTTCCCAGCCGATCCCTCTGTGGGAATTAGCCTGATGTGCACGTACAGTCAGCACTGTGTTCAAAAGAAGCACGCCCTGCTTTGCCCATTTTTCCAGATTACCGTTGTTTGGGATATAACATCCCATATCATCCTCAAGTTCCTTATAAATATTCACCAGAGATGGCGGTGTTTCCACACCTTTTTTTACGGAAAAGCAAAGCCCATGAGCCTGTCCGTCATTGTGATAAGGGTCCTGTCCCAGGATCACAACCTTTACCTGATGCAGAGGCGTAAAATGAAACGCATTGAACATATCTTCCGGCGGCGGAAAAATCTTTCTTGTTCTGTATTCTGTCATCACGGTTTTATAAAGTTTGGCATAGTAGGGCTGATGAAACTCACCTTTCAGTGCCTCCTGCCAGTCTCCTGCTATAGGAGCCATATCTATCACCTCTCATCCAACTTATCTTCTCACGGAAATTCCTTTTTCCGCAAGGTAATCCTTCACTTCCCGGATCTCCAGCTCTTTGTAGTGGAACAGAGATGCTGCCAGTGCCGCATCTGCTCCGCCTTCTGTCAGTGCATCATAAAAATGCTCCAGGGTTCCGGCACCACCGGAGGCGATCACCGGGATGGAAACCGCATCTGCAACGGCCCTTGTAAGTTCAATATCATACCCGGCCTTGGTTCCGTCACAGTCCATGCTGGTAAGAAGGATCTCACCTGCGCCAAGTTCTTCCACCTTCTTTGCCCATTCAAGAGCATCAATACCGGTATCCAGTCTTCCGCCATGTTTGTAGATATTCCAGCCGCCATCCTGTCTTCTCTTGGCATCAATGGCAACTACTACACACTGGCTTCCGAATTTCTGTGCGGCCTCATGGATCAACTCCGGACGGTCGATAGCTGCGGAATTTACAGAAATCTTATCTGCACCTTCACGGAGAAGCTTCCGGAAATCATCTACGGTACGGATTCCTCCGCCTACGGTAAACGGGATAAATACGTTGGCTGCAACAGCTCTTACCATATCCACCACGGTATCACGCTCCTCGCAGGAGGCAGTGATATCAAGAAAAACAAGCTCGTCCGCACCGGCTGCATCGTAAGCTTTGGCAATTTCCACCGGATCTCCGGCATCCTTAAGATCAACAAAATTCACGCCTTTTACTACACGTCCTTTATTTACATCCAGACATGGAATGATTCTTTTTGTAAACATGATTATGCCTCCTTTCCGGTGCCTGACTCAAGTGCCGCAAAATTCTCAAGGATCTTCAAGCCCCACCGGCTGCTTTTTTCCGGATGGAACTGACACGCAAATACATTTCCCTTCTCCACAGACGCATGGATGCATGTGCTGTACTGAGTGGTCGCTTTCACGATTTCTTCCTCCTCTGCCTGAAGATAATAGGAATGTACAAAGTAAACGTAGGTGTTTTCCGGAATACCCTTAAATAATCTTCCGCTGTTCTGAATATGCAGGGAATTCCAGCCCATATGCGGAATCTTCAGTCCCGGACTTGGCGGGATGCGCAGGATTTTCCCCTTCAGGATTCCAAGACCTTCCACTCCCGGTGTCTCATCACTGCTCTCAAAAAGCAGCTGCAGTCCCAGGCATATCCCAAGAAAGGGTGTTCCCTTTTCCACGATCTCATGTATTACCGGAACAAGTCCGTATTTTTTGAGATTTTCCATAGCATCACCAAAGCTTCCAACCCCCGGAAGGATTACTTTATCCGCTTTCAGAAGCACCTGGGGATCTCTTGAGACGACAGTCTCCTGTCCCAGATACTGAAGTGCTTTTTCCACACTTTTGATGTTTCCTGCATCATAGTCAATGATTCCTATCATAATAATGCTTCCTCCTGCTCTTTTGTATCTCGATATTCCTCTCTCACCTTCGATTTACATTGCTTTAGTATAACGCAAAAACAGGCGGTTGCAAAGACTTTTCTCTGCTGCCGCCCATTTTTTCACATTATCACGGTAAAGTTTTATTATTTCCGGTCCAGTGTAAACCAGAATTCCACGCCATTATCAAAGTTCTGCACGCCATATTCCTGGTTCATGCTTTCCATAATGGCCTTTACAATGGATAAACCGATACCGCTTCCGCCGTATTCCCTAGTTCTCGCTTTATCAACTTTATAAAATTTATTCCAGAGATTCGGTACATCTGCCTCAGGGATCGGAGTCCCTGTGTTAAACACACTGATCTTCACACGGTTACCCTCATCCTGCAGCTTGATCTCGATTTCTTTCTCTCCCTCCAGATGGTTCAGGGCATTGCTTACATAGTTTGTCACAACCTCTTCGATCTTAAACTCATCGGCCCATACATAAACCGGCTTCTCCGCCTCAAAGATCACTTTTGCATTCTTCTGCCCGATCATGATATTCATGGTCTGAAGCACGCCGCGGATCAGGGATACGATATCAAACCGCTCCATTACAACTGCATCTTTGCCGGATTCCAGCTGATTCAGTGTGAGAAGATTTTTTACCAGTTTATTCATCTTGGAGGCTTCATCCATAATGACATCGCAATAGAACTCTCTGCTCTCAGGATCATCAGAAATATTTTCTTTTAAGCCTTCTGCATAGCCCTGGATCAGGGCAATGGGAGTTTTCAGTTCATGGGATACGTTATCCAGAAATTCCTTTCGCATCTTGTCGATCTTGATCTTGTCCTCAATGTCACGCTGCAATTCATTATTTGCAGATTTCAGTTCACTGATGGTAGTCTCCAGCTGTGAGGACATCCGGTTGAAATTATCTCCCAGAACATCGATCTCATTGCCGACCTTGCTCTCGTATTTTGCCTCAAAATCCAGATCTGACATTTTTCTGGAAAGTTCCGTAAGCTCACTGATGGGACGGGTGATCCTCCTGGTCACGACCATAATGACCAGACCACTTAAGATTATGATCATCAGACCTACCGCAAAGTAAAACTTATTGGAAATATCAGCGCTCTCCCGGATGCTCTCAAGGGGTGTCCTTATGATAAAATAATGTTCCTCATCCAGCTGTCCCCAGCATTCCACATAATCCATTCCCGCAAACCGGTCATGCGACTGCTGGATGGTATAATTGTCACCCTGCTTCAAGGTCCGGCTCTTATCTCCGTCCTCATCCAGATCATAGACATATCCGAACAGCTTGCTCTGAAGCATTTTTTCATTTTCGCCCCAGGAAAGCCAGCTGGTATTGCTGCTGTCAATGATAACCCAGGAAAGATTGTTTCTGGAGCAGGCTCTCTGGATCTCATCGGGAATACTCTCCATACCTTTCGAGCTGTTGCTGTTCATCATCTTGTCAATATCTGTATTTTCCAGAGTTGTTCGGAGGTCCAGAAGTACATCGATCTTTTTTGTCACATAATATTTTTCAAGAAAGGCGCCGTTGATCACGGTAATAGTCAGAATGGATAAAAACAGCAAACCGATAAAGTATGCTGTGATCTGATGGCGGAGACTGTGGATCTTTTTTATTTTTTCCTTCGGTTTTTTCATTCTCCTACCTCAAACTTATAGCCCATCCCCCAGACTGTCTTGATATACTCGCCCTTATCGCCCATTTTACTTCTCAGTTTTTTGACATGAGTATCAATGGTTCTGGCATCTCCGAAATAATCATAATTCCACACAGAATTCAGGATCTTTTCTCTGGAAAGAGCGATTCCCTCATTCTCCAGGAAATAAGTCAGAAGCTCAAATTCCTTGAAGCTCAGATCCATCGGTTTATCATCTACCGTTGCCTGATGCGCTGCCTTGTCAATGACAATCCCACCTGCTGAAAGTATCTCATCCGGGTTGCTCTGTCCCGTTCTTCGAAGAATGGCTTCTACACGTGCTACAAGGATCTTGGGGCTGAAGGGTTTGGAAATATATTCGTCCACCCCGAGTTCAAATCCCAGAAGCTCATCACGCTCATCTCCTCTTGCTGTCAGCATAATGATGGGAACCTTGGAATTTTTGCGGATCTCACGACATACTTCCCAGCCATCCATCTTCGGCATCATCACATCCAGGATCAGAAGCGCAATATCCTTTTCTTTATAAAAAATATCCATGGCCTCCTCACCGTCACCTGCTTCCAATACCTGGAAATTCTTTTTGGTGAGAAAATCCTTTACCAGTTTTCTCATTCTGCTCTCGTCATCTACTACAAGAATTTTTAATGCATCCATTCTATCTTCCTCCGTTTCTCAGTCGCTGTTCCGGGCAGCTGCTGACAGCCCGAAATGCTCTGTATCATCCCTCTTTACAAAAAGCTGAGCTTTTACTTCCGGTTCATTCTAAAGCGGATATTTCCATTCCGCTTTGCTACTGCTCATAATATATCACAGGTTTGTGTTGTGTGTGTGAACGTAATTTCATTTTTTTAATTTTATCCGCAAAAAAGGAGAACCCTCTAAAAGGATTCTCCGATCTTTTCTCCCATGAATACTCTTGTTTCAATTCCTTCACGGGAATTGTTTAAAATATCTTCATCCGGCTTTACCGCATTTTTTTCGGTGATCAGCACAATGGTGGAGCCGCCGAAAGCAAAATTTCCTTTTTCGTCTCCCCGTTTCACAAATGCTTTCCCTGGCCGGTTTTCGATTCTTCCGACAAGAAGAGCACCTACCTCCATCATCAGCACGGTACGGAAATTCTCTGTTTTCAAAAGAGAATACTCTCTGCTGTTTTCCTTGTAGATCGGATAGGCATCATTGGCCACGGGGTTGACTGTATGCAGGATCCCCGGGATCCTGATGCGTCCGGACTCCGCCGCATTGTCCGGATAAATATATCTGTGATAATCCTGAACACAGAGACGAAGCACCCACACATAGCCACCCTGATATCTCTTTCCAAGAAAAGGATTCCTGAGAAGCTCCTCTATGGTATATTCGGTCTGTTTGATATGAAGACGGGCTTTTTCATCTACCGGATACACACTCACCCTGCAGTCACAGGGACTAATAAAATGTCCCGGTTCCATATCAATATGGCGGGCACCCTCCCGGATCTTCCGCTTGAAAAAATCATTGTAGGAAGTATATTTACGCTTTTCATAATCACTCATATCCAGATGATTGAACCGTATAAAGGGTTTCACCGCTGCTGCCGAAAGCCTGGAATCCAGAATCCATCCCATGGCAATGGAAACAACAGGAGTGACCAGCGGCCGGATCAGCATGCGTCCGGCTACAGAACCGTAGATTTTTTCCAGAAGGTTGTTCTGAAAGGAATCCTCCTCTGTAATATGCCCCATTCTGTCCGCTGTCCGGATCATAGATTACCCCCTCTCTCCATGGAAAGCTTATAGAGATAATTGAACTTCCACCATCCTTCGTTGTAGAAAAGTACAAGAAGAACTGCCACAGCAACTACCGCAACAATGATCACCAGCTCCCTGTTGGTGGGCTTACGGAATTTAAAATCCAGGATAAACAGAAGTCCTACCGTCAGCATTGCGATATGAAGGAGCACCACAAACCATTTATACTCCGGAAAAAGCAGGGATACCACAAATAGAAGCGGCAGGACCACAGACATGGATGTGATGGGAAGTCCCTGATAATATTTTCGGTTTTCGGAGGTTTCATTCTGACGTTTTTCCTCCATAACATTGAAGTATGCCAGACGGATCAGGCCTGCCAGACCGTAAAATAAAAGAATAGCTATTCCGTAAATATGACACATTCCAAGCTTAAATCCTAGCACAATGGGAAGGATCCCGAAACAGACGATATCTGCAAGGGAATCGATCTGGATCCCGAAGCATTTCTCTTCCTCCGTTCTGTTCTTCTTAGTTCTTGCGATCTTTCCGTCAAACATATCGCACAGTCCGGAAAATGCAAGACAGCACACCGCTGCTGAAATATGGTCCGTCACAGCGCAGAAGATTCCGATCATGGAAGAAACTACGCTTATGTAAGTCATTATTACCGTGTAATCATAAAATCCTATCATTTGCACACCTCTTTTTTCTTTTTCATGTCAGGCTATATTCACAGTCCCACAGGAGACTTACCTGATCTGGGTCAAGCAGATCTCCGCGATCTGCATTCGATCAAATCTATTCAGGATTCCTTTTTTCCGATAGTGAGCTGAGCCACCGCAGTAAACACCGCACTGATCAGCAGCTCTCCGTAATATCCCAGCCCTCTGCTAAGCACCATTCCCGGAAGCAGCAGGCCACCGAATACCGGACTGAAAATGGTAAGAAACAAAGTCTCACTGATTCCCATTCCTCCCGGAAGCGGCAGCATATCCACAGATACCGATATCACTGCCTGGAGAAAAAGGATATCCCAGAAACCGGTTCCATGGAGTCCAAAAGCCTGATATACGAACCAGGTTACTGCAAACAGTGCCATACGCTGGATAAAAGTGATCTCTATTACTTTAACGATCACCAGCGGATTATTCTTCAGATATGCCGCAGTATTTCGGTAAGTATCCATGGAAGCTTCCAGTTTTTTCAGCCGTCCCTCTTTTTTCCGTATCAGATGAAACCGTTCCAGAAGCTTCATTCCCTTCACCAGGATCGCTTTTGCAAAAAGCGGGTGAAATACCAGAATGGTCATAAAAGTGACACAGAAGATATTCAGCATCAGTCCCAGATAAAACACCGGCAGGATTCCTTCCAGGTATTTGTGAAGAAATCCTCTTCCGAAAATCGCGATCCCAATACCGATCACCACAAGCACCAGCTTATAGGTAATCGTCACGATCATCAGGATCACCGTTGACACCGGAATGGAAATCTTCTCTTTTTTCATATAGTAGATCTGCATGGGCTGTCCGCCGCTGGCGGATGGTGTGATACAGCTGAAAAAGAATCCTACAGACGAAAACAGAAAGCAGGTTCTTTTTTTCAGATGGATCCCGCTGGAACGCATCATATACCAGATAATGATGGATTCCCCCCAGATAAAAAATGCTACCAGTGCAATTCCCGGAAGCAGCCACCGTTTATCTGCCCTATGTATGGCATCCATCATGGAAGACAGGTCTTCTCCGTGAAAAACGCCGTAGATAGTCAGGGCAAAAACTACTGCCAGGAACACTCCGTTAAATATGATCTTTTTTCTGCTCTTCATCACTTGACACCTTCTGTATAGCTGTTGATCTTCTTTTCAATTTTAGTTCCAAACCGTTCATAAATATGCCAGAGTTTTGTTTTCTGTCCCAGAATAAAGCATACCTGAGCCAGGATCACGCCACCTGCCACATCCACAAGTACATGCTGCTTGGTAAAAATGGTAGACAGAAAAACCAGCACAGCCAGTGTAAACGATACCCCCTTATACCATGTCGGAATTCTTTTCTGATCCTTGATCCCCAGAAAACAGAACCAGCTTACCAGACAATGGATAGATGGAAACAGGTTATCTGCCGCATCAATGGAATACAGCCAGCCGGCCAGCAGATCCCAGATCCCGTTTCCTTCGATCACCGGTCTTGTATTGGTAGTGGGATATGCCAGAAATATGATCAGACACACACAACGGGATATAATATCCGCAGTAAAAAAACGGTAAACCTGTTCCCGCTCCTGCCTTGCCGCAAGGATATAATTCACTGCCCAAAATACATAACATCCAAAATAGATAATCAAAAACTGCGGCACAAATGGGAGCCGCAGATCAAGATTACTTTCTATATTGTGATGATACCAACCGCCTGCGATCGCCCTTGAACCGGAATATACAAGACAGTTAAATACAAATGAAAAAACAAGGGGAAAAAGCCCGTACACAGGTACGATCCCTGTTACATATTTCCAAAAACGTTTCATAAATTCACGCCTCATTATTTTATTGATATCAGGAATAAAACATATTCTTCTCCTGCTAACATCTGCTAGTCACAGTATAACAGTCGGGGCGTATGGTTTCAACTAAATATGGAAAGTTTAAGAATTGTTAAGATTTGAGTTCAGTTATTTTTTCTTTTTTGTTCATACTTTTTTCAGAATGACGTCACAGAATGACCACAAAATATGAGTATATTATTAGATGTGCAAAGGGTACTACCTTTGATAACACTTTTTTCTTTTTCATACTGCCGGGGCTACCTCCAAACAAAGCCCCGGCCTCCTTCCTTTTTATTTTCCCATTTTTTAATTATGCCATGCAAGACGTACACTGGATGGATGTACTTCTTTTGTCATCCAGTCCACATCGTTGGTGATCCAGTCCATGATCCCGAGCTGGCGTGTCTCCCATGCGATGGTTGCCTCTCTTGCTTCCGGTGTTTCTTCCACTTCCATAGTTGTGTCGATCTCATCATATCCAAAAATATATCCGCCTGCACTCCAGATGCTGAAGTTGCTGTCCGGGCCCGGATCTATTGTTTCGCCTCTCTGCGCCACAAGTCCGTCATGACGGGCTTTATATTCTTCCTCACAGCCGTCTTTTAATTTTGTCATGAACATTCTGTGGCGGATCAGCTCTTTGTTTTCTCTCACAACACCAAAATTATGATACATCAGGCGCATGTCTTTTCCAGGAGTAGAGATCCAGGTAAAGGTATCTCCGATCTTTTCAGTCAATGCTGCCTTTACTTTCTCCTCTTCCGGAGAGATCACCTCTCCGTCTGCATTTTCGTAATATCCGAAGATCAGGTCTGCCGCATTCCAGATGCTGAAATTATGGATGCCGTTACGGTCAAGATATGCAGTAAGCTCCGGCCAGATCTCGCCTAAGGTCTTACGGTAATCATTCATTTTTCCTTCTTTTACTTTCATTGCAAAAGCATGTCGTTCCATTTATGCTATCCCCCTGTTTTGATGATCCTGTGCTATGTTTTCTACTATGAGCAGATGTAGTTCTTCTGCCCTCATATGATTTGATTCTATCACTTTTATTTTGTTTTTACAATTATGAGGGCAGAATTTCCGATCACTGTTCACAGGTAATGTTACTGTTCACTCCGTTCTCAGCAACACGCTTCGCAATGCACAGGATTTATGCTAATCGCATAAATCCGCGCGGTATGTCTCGGGTTTTCTGTGACCTTCGCTCACAAAAAACACCTCGCGGAATATTACCAGTGAACAGTAACCAGATAATATTCCGCAAAGCGTGTTGCCTGACACAAAGTTATCCGTAACGATTCCCTGAGATGCTCAGGCAAGATACAACATGACCATCAGTGGCATGGTTATGATACTTACCAGCGTTGTCATTACATTGATGGTGCTGGCATAGACCGGGTCCTGATCGTAGAGCTGTGCCAGCTGTACAATCGTTGTTGCCGACGGTGTGATCACTGCCATCAGACTGATAAGCAGAATGGTTTTTCCATCCTTTACCATTGAAGCCAAGGGCAGATACTTCAAAAACAACAGTATAAGCAGTGGAGTCACCACCATTTTCAAGATCGTGATCAGATAGATCCTGGAATGGCTGAAAATATCTTTCCATTTTACCTCCGTCATGGTCATTCCAAGCATGATCATACATACCGGTCCCAGGGTGGCTGAAATCTGGCTCATGGTATTTCCAAGAATCACCGGCAGTCTGATCTGCGTGAAGAACAGAACGATGCCAAGGACAATAGCGATCAGATTGATGTTGCAGAGGATTTTTTTCCAGTTGATGCCGGCCTTCGCCTCCATCAGCGACTGTCCGTGGGTCCACATCAGGATCATCTGCACACTCAGGAAAGCACTGGCATAGATCACCCATTTTTCACCAAGAACTACCGTTACAAGAGGGATCACCAGATTTCCGGAATTGGAATAGATGATGGATTCTTTTTCTACCACACTTAATTTCAGTGGCTTGCCGATGATCTGTACAAATACCAGAAGAAAAATATGGATCAGGATGGCCGCTGCCACTGCCAGAAGGAAGCCATTCCGGATGCTTCTGGAATATTCGATCTGAAAAGCATTGATCATTACACAGGGCATGATGATGTAGATACAGATGACTGAAAGTGTCCTGCTGCTTTTTGCATCGATAAGTCCGCATTTTACCACTGTAAATCCACAGGACATCATCAGAAAAAATACGATGATCTGCTGCAATAATTGTAAAGTTATCATTTTTTCTCCCCTCCGAACGCGTCAGCTCTGTCCGATCTCTTTCAGGGCTGTCTGAAGTTGCGCGTCTTCTTTATGTGTAAGTTCTGTCCAGTCTGTGATGTCTCCGGAAAGCTCTGCTTCCACATCCGGAGTGATTCCTTTTTTGTTGATATCATTGCCCTTTGGCGTAAAATATTTTGCGATGGTGATCTTTACCGCACTGCCATCGGTAAGAGGCTGGATGGTCTGCACCACGCCCTTCCCATAGGTAGTTGTTCCTACAATCGTTCCAATCCCGTAGTCCTTTACCGCCCCCGCAAAGATCTCCGATGCACTGGCACTGTTTCCGTTTACCAGAACAGCCAGCGGCATGTCCAGTTCATTTTTTCCGTCGCAGGTTTCCTCTTCCCTTTTTCCGTTTTTGTCCTCTGTATAGACGATCAGTCCTTCCGGAAGTATTTGGCGGAGTACGCCGCAGACTGCAGTAAGAAGGCCTCCCGGATTATCACGGAGATCCACAACCAGCTTCTTCATTCCCTGATCCTTCAGATCTGCAAATGCTTTTTTATACTGATCGCTGGTCACCTCAGAAAATTCGGAGATCCGGATATAGCCGGTGTCTCCGGAAAGCATCTCATGGGAAACGGTCTGAATCTCCACATCCCGGATCTCCACTTTGACATCCCGGGTTTTCTCTTCGTTTTCCCGCTGTATGGTCAGCATTACGGAATCTTTCTCACTGTCACGGACCATGGAAGCAATATCGGAAGTTTCTTTGTCTGTAACATCAGCTCCATCTACTGCCTTGATCACATCTCCCTTTTTCAGTCCCGCCTGTTCTCCAGGGCCGCCCTCATAAAGCTGTATGATCTTTGCCCCTCCGGTGTCATCCTTCTGAAGAACGGCACCGATCCCTACGTAGGAGCCTTCATTGGAAGTATTCAGCTCTTTATACTGTTCTGCTGTGTAATAGGTGGAGTACGGATCCTTCAGGCCGGCAAGCAGGCCAGCATAAAGCCCCTCACGCAGGCTGCTTTCGTCTTTTTCATCCAGATATTCTTCATCGATCAGTTCTTCCAGGTAATTCAGCTTCTGAACCGTTTTCACATCGGAAAGCGCATTGCCTTTCGGAAACAGTACTTTCTGATAGCTGGTAAAAACAGCGCCTGTCACAACCAGCGTTGCTGCCACTCCAATGGCTATACCTTTTTTGAATTCTTTATTTTTCATATTTTTCCTTTCTTCTGCACAGCCGGTAAAGCCGATAAGATCACAGATTTTCTGTACTCCTCTGTGCGCCGTCCGGTTTTTATATACCGAAAACGGCTGCCGATATTCCGACAGCCGCTGTATATCTTATGATCACACATCATGCGGATACATAAGATTCTCTGCTATTTGGTTATACTCTGAGATGTTTTCTTGTTGTGAAAAAGCTTCCCAAAAGACCGATTCCCACACCAAGTCCAAGTCCCATGGGAACCAGACCCTCATAAATCTGCCAGATCGGAATGAAATCCACGATTCCTGTCAATACATTGAATTTTGTCAGAATAAACTCTACAGCGGAATTATACAGGAAAAACAGGCAGATCAGCGGTATCGCCGCACCGATCACACCGAGGATCATACCTTCCAGAAGGAATGGCAGTCGTACAAAAGCATCTGTAGCTCCTATGTATTTCATAATTCCGATTTCTTCCTTGCGGACAGAAATACCCATAGATACTGTATTGCTGATCAGGAATATGGAAATGATCAAAAGGATTGCGATCACGGCAATCGACACATAAGAAACCAGCTTGTTAATGGAACCAAGTGTCCTGGATGCCTGTTCAGACTGATTTACCTTCCGGACATGTTCCAGTCCCTGGATATAATTCACCAGTTCTGTCTGCTTGGTAATATCATTAAGATATACCTGATAATTGGATGAATTGGCAAGAGGGTTATCATCTTTAAATCCATCTGCCGCATCTTCATCTCCAAAATATTTCTGTTTGTATTCTTCCCATGCCTGATCTGCGGACTGATAGTCCATCCTGGCCACTTCCGGCCTGGACTGAATAGCATCGCCGATCGCCTGGATCTCTTCCTCTGAAGTGCCCTCATCAAAGAATACTGTGATCGGTACTTCTTCTTCCACCTTATGGGCAATATTACCGACGTTGTTCACGATGGAATAGAAAATGCCTACCAGAAAAATGCAGGCTGCCATCGTGATGATACATGCCAGGGAAAACATCCAGTTTCTTTTTATATTCTTAAAGCCCTGCTTCAGGGTATACCAGATCGTACTAGGCCTCATGATATCCTCCCTCTTTCTCATCGCTGATGATCTTGCCGTTGTGCATGGTGACTACTCGCTTGCGCATGGCATTGACGATGTCCTTATTGTGGGTAACTACCAGAACTGTGGTTCCTCTGTCATTGATCTGCTCCATCAGAGCCATGATCTCTTCGGAGGTTTTCGGATCCAGGTTTCCGGTCGGCTCATCTGCCAGAAGGATGTCCGGGCGGTTTACCAGTGCTCTGGCAAGAGCAACTCTCTGCTGCTCACCACCGGAAAGCTCATCCGGGTATGCCTTATACTTTCCTGCAAGTCCTACCTCCTGGAGAACCTCCGGCACACGTTTGCGTATCACACGGGTAGGTCTTCCTATGACACGCTGCGCAAATGCTACATTCTCATATACATTACGGTCTTTTAAAAGACGGAAATCCTGAAATACTACCCCAAGCTTTCTGCGATACTTGGCAACGCGTCTGTGTTTCATCTTCTCCAGACGTTCCCCGCTGACTGTGATCGTTCCGCTGGTAGAATCCAGTTCTTTCATCAGCAGCTTGATCAGTGTGGATTTACCGGAGCCACTGCTTCCTACTACAAATACGAATTCCCCTTTATCAACATGTAAGTTCGCATGATTCACAGCCGGAAGACCCGGGCCGTAAGATTTGCTCACATCTACAAGATCGATCATATATATCCTCCTCTATATTATAAAAACATAATTTTCTTAATTTTTTTGTAACATTATTGTAATATATATTCTGTTTAAATGCAAGAATAAATTTCCCGGGCCCTACAACGGTTACTGTTCACGTTACTGTTCACTCCGTTCTCAGTAACCCGCTTCGCGATGCACAGAATTTATGCTGATCGCATAAATTCGCGCGATATGTCTCGGGTTTTCTGTGACCTTCGCTCACAAAAAACACCTCGCGGGACATTATCAGTGAACAGTAACCTGTTCACTCCATTCTCATTAATGCGCTCCGCGGAATATTACCAGTGAACAGTAAGCAACAGCCCTCTTCAAATTATTTATTTTAACGTAAAAATACCAAAATTACAATAGAGTCATGGATGTTATCTGTGAAGTTCATGTGAATTCGTTACTGCTCACTCCGTTCTCAGTAACACACTTCGTGAATGCTTCCAAACAGGAGGGACATTTACAACAATATTCCATGATGAAAAACGCTCATACAAAAACTGCCACCTATTCCGGGAAGGAATAAGCGGCAGTTTAAAAGTTCTAATATGTTGCCTTAATATATCAAACTATCATCCTGCATTCCGAATGCTATTAGTACTCTAATGTCTCCATATATTTCATATATCGAACAACCATCAGCGCGATCTTAAATGTAATGGCATCCTCAAACACTCTCAAATCAAGGCCTGTACTCTTCTGGAGTTTATCCAGACGATATACCAGCGTATTTCTGTGGATATACAGCTGACGTGAAGTTTCCGATACGTTCAGACTGTTCTCAAAGAATTTATCGATGGTGACAAGTGTCTCCTCATCGAAATCATCCGGAGATTTGTTGTCAAAGATCTCGCGGATAAACATCTTACACAGAGGAATAGGCAGCTGATAGATCAGACGTCCGATTCCAAGTGAGCTGTATGCGATAACTTCCCTGTCTCCGAAGAAGATCTTGCCTACATCAAGGGCCATACGCGCTTCCTTGTAGGAACGTGAAACTTCTTTCAACTCATTGACAATGGTACCGTATGCCATGTGGACATCCTCACCATCTTTATTCAGATCCAGAGTATCCATAATCGTATGAGCCAGCTTATCCATCTCCGGATAGCCCTCTCCCTCTTCCAGTTCCTTGACTATAATGATGCTCTTCTCATCAACAGCAGTGATAAAATCTCTGCTCTTTCCGCCAAAAAGGCTTTTCACGCTCTCTACAGAGCTGTGATCTTTCTCCTGGTTCAGTTCCAGGATCATAACTACACGACGGACATCTGCTTCAATATGAAGCTTCTTCGCTCTGTTGTAAATATCCACCAGAAGAAGATTATCAAGAAGAAGATTCTTGATAAAGCTGTCTTTGTCAAAACGCTCCTTGTACGCAACGATCAGATTCTGGATCTGGAAGGCTGCAAGCTTGCCTACCATATAAGTATCCTCATCATCTCCGTGGGCTACCAGGACATATTCCAACTGATAATCATCACAGACCTTAAAGTACTGAAATCCCTTGACAAGCTGGCTGTCCGCCTGGGATTCTACAAAAGCCTGGATATCTGCCGGCTGGATCTCAAAATCAGAAAAGGTAGACGCAAGTACCTTGCCGTCTGTGTCAATGACACAAAATTCCGTCCTTGATATTTCTTTAAGTCCCTCGAGCGTATTCTGTAACACCTGATTCGATATCATTCCGTTCAATCCCTTCTCACTTATGTGTATGCTTATCTTCTGTCTTTCCCTCTCTATCTATGGCTATTTTAATACAAAATCACCAAAAATGAAAGAGTAAAACTGAAAAAATTTACAAATTTTTGTTGAAATCCGCCTAATTTTTCTCTATAAAACCTTCTCCATGAACTTCTCTTGCATCGGAAACGATCACAAAAGCGTTGGGATCAATATCATCTACCAGCTCTTTCAGCTTCACAATTTCCTTTTTGTTTACCACACAGAAGATGATCGTCTTCTCCTGACCGGAATACATCCCCTTGCCACAGATTCCTGTCGCTCCGCGATCCAGGTCTTCCATAATAACTCTGGCAACCTCATCCGGCTTCTCCGTGACGATAAATGTCTGTTTGGAAAACTTCAGACCTTCGATCAGACTGTCGGATACTTTTGTTACCAGATAAACCGCAATGATGGCATACAGGGCCCGCTGGATACCGAACACATACATTCCTACGATCACAATAAGCCCATCAATAAACTGCATGATCTGTGCGATGGAATAATGACGCATATACTTCTGGATCAGTGCTGCCATCATATCCGTTCCGCCTGTGGTTCCCTGTCCAAGGAAAACCATTCCAATGCCGATTCCCAGGATCACACCACCGTATACAGCAGCCAGAAGGAGATCATCTCCCGCAATATTCCACACCGGCTGAATGGCAAGCCAGGTTGAGAGGGAGATCTCACCGACCAGAGCTTTTCTTACAAAGGAAAAGCCTTTGATCCGCCATCCCAGAAAAAACAGCGGGATGTTCAGCGTGATATTGGTAAGCCACAGTGGAACCCCGCCATCTACGATCCCACCGGTCCAGTGCTTCACCAGGATCGCAATACCGGAAAAGCCTCCGGTTACCAGCCCGGTTGCATCAAAAACGGAATTGATGGCAAGTGCCATCAGCCCGGTTCCTACTATGATCAGAAGATAATCCAGATACCAGTCCTTTTTTTTCACAAGACTCATAAAGTGCTCCTTTCATTTTTTACAGCAATTCCCGGAATTTCTGTCTTGAAATGTCCTCAATATTTCTATTCCGCTGTGAAAATCCCAGAAATGCTATAGTATCATATGACAACTGCATCAGTTTCCCGCACTGACGTGTCATAAAAAGAACGGGACCGTACACTATTCTGCGTCCGTTCCCGTTCTCCATGCTATTTTTCTGTCTTTTTATTTATAAAATGAACAAATTCATAGCTTTCCATTATCTGAAAGTATTTTACGATTCTCGGATAAAGCGGTTCTGCCTTATCTCCGAAATGCTCTTTCACCAGCAGGGCAAGCTCCTGCACGGTTTTGGCTCCATCGATCTCAGGCCAGATAAAAGTTCCCATTTCATCAAGATGAACCTTGGAAAACCTTGGCTTGCCAAAAACCTTCTGCGCGATGGTATTGAACATACCCTTATTCTCTATCTCAAGAATGATCCGCTGCTTCAGGTCCCGGTGCCACCGGATCGACTGGTTTGTTTCCGGGATCAGATCAAGATAGTTGATATCCTGTTTCTTATCCTTTTTGTTTTTTCTCATCAGGCTTTCTTCTTTCTCCAGATAGAGAATTTAAGCAGTGACAGGATCATGATGATCATCAGCACAACACCGCCGATATTTCCAAGGTTTACAACGCCGGACATATCAAGGCTGATACCGACAACTGCAAAGATCGCAAGAAGAATTCCAACAAGACCCTCGCCGGCGATCATACCAGCACAGTACAGAGTACCATCTGTGGCCTGAGCTGTCTTGGTTTTTTCGTCAACACCTTTTCTGCGGTCAAGTAATCCACGAACGATACCACCGATCATGATGGTTGCGTTCAGGTAAATCGGAAGGTAAAGACCGATTGCGAAAGGCATTACCGGGATACGGAGGATCTCAAGGCAGATTGCAAGGAATACACCTACAAATACAAGTCCCCATGGAAGGTTTCCGCCCATGATTCCCTCAACGATCATCTTCATAAGCTGAGCCTGCGGAGCAGGGATCTCTGCTGTACCGTAGCCCCATGCTGCATCCAGAAGATACAGAACACCGCCGATAGCAAGACCGGAAACAACAACACCGAGCATCTCGCCCATCTGCTGCTTCTTAGGTGTAGCACCAAGAAGGTATCCTGTCTTAAGGTCCTGAGAGGTATCACCGGCGATCGCTGCGATGATACAGATAACAGAACCAACAGCGATCGCTGCTGTCATTCCGTCGATACCTGTTTTACCGGAGCTCTTGATCGCAAATGTAGCAATCAGAAGAGTAGCGATAGCCATACCGGAAACCGGGTTGTTGGAGCTTCCTACAAGACCTACCATACGGGAAGATACTGTTGCAAAGAAAAATCCAAAAACTACGATGATAACTGCACCAAGAAGAGTTACCGGGATTGCCGGAACGATCCAGATGATAAATACCATTGCTATAACACCGAGAAGGATGAACTGCATCGGAAGATCCTGTGCGGTTCTCTCTGTGCTTGTGTTCTTGCTTCCCTTCATACTCTTCATGGAGTCACGGAAGGTTGTAACGATCAGCGGCAGGGATTTGATCAGGGAAATGATACCGCCTGTTGCGATAGCACCTGCGCCGATATATTTAACATAAGTAGACCAGATCGCTGATGCTCCGCCGTTTGCGTAAAGCTGGGCAATGGTCGTTCCCTCTGCTGCCGGATACATCCATGTATCAGGTCCGAACAGGCAGATCAGCGGAATGATGACCATCCAGCCGATAAGAGAACCGGTAAACATGTAGGATGCGATCTTCGGTCCTACGATATAACCAACACCGAGAAGTGCCGGATAAACCTCCATACCGATCTCACCCTTGAAGGATTTAAATGCTGCAGAAACATCTGCCGGAAGAAGCTTCAGTCCATCAACAACAAATTTGAAGATGGCAGCAAGTCCCATACCGGAGAATACTGTGGAAGCATTTGCTCCGCCTTCCTCACCGGCAAGAAGAACGTCTGCGCAGGCAGTTCCTTCCGGATAGAGAAGAGTTGCATGCTCTTTAACAATGAGGGCATTACGAAGGGGTACCATGAAAAGTACACCAAGGATACCACCGCAAAGTGCGATCAGAGTGATCTCAACGATGCCTGGTTTGCTTGTAAGTCCTTCCTCTGCCCAGAGGAACAGTGCAGGCATGGTGAAGATAGCACCTGCTGCAAGAGACTCACCGGCTGAACCGATAGTCTGGACCATATTGCTCTCCAGAATGGAGTTTCTGCGAAGAATCACGCGGATAACACCCATGGAGATAACTGCCGCCGGAATGGAGGCAGATACTGTCATACCAACACGAAGACCAAGGTAAGCATTGGCTGCGCCGAAGATGACAGCAAGAATACATCCCATGATCACAGATGTAACTGTGAGCTCCGGAGTGATTTTCTCCGCAGGAATGTAAGGTTTGAACTCTGTGTTTTTGTTCATATTTCCTCTCCCTTTATCTAGTAAATTAGTAACGTTATATAGTATAGCAAATTTCGCAGTATTTTGCAAGAAATTATATCTGAGATATTATATATTATTTACAATTTTCTGTATAATTATAAGCAAATAATTGGTCACTATGCAGCTTTTATGCTAACATAGTGACCTTATTCCTTACAATTGAATATTATACATTTAAAATAAAATACTTTTTTTTTTCAGTTGTCCGTTTCCAGCTGTTTTGTCAGATATCGTCCTACGATCTTTGAGAAATTTCCGATATCCCGGATATAGGCAAAATCCTTTCCAAAAATCTTCTTTTCCGCCGGAAGATCCTTCTCTTCACCTGCAAATACCCCCAGAACACTGACGCCCTGGCTCCGAAGACGCCGCACCTCTGTTGCAGTATCTGAAATGGCATATTTTCCCTGATAAGGGGCCGGATTTTTTGCATTGGGGCGGTTTATGATCACATCGTAGGGGCGTCCGTCACTTAAGATGATCAGGATCTTTTTTTCCTCTTCCCTCTGCAAAAGACTGTATCCCGCTGCTTTTATGGCAAGCCCGTCCCGATTATTGGAGGAAGTCACATAATTGAAAATATCCTCATCTGCCGAAACCGGATCATCATATTCCCGGAACCTGTGCAGGATCGTATGATCCCAGAATGTGCAGTAGCTCATAACCCGATGAGGGATTTCCACATTGCTCAGGGCAGAGCTGATCATATAAGCCTGCAGTGCCACATCTCCCTGTCGGCTCATCTGTGAACCACTGGCATCGATCAGTATATCCACCACAAAATCCGTATTGTCTCCACGAAGAATCCTCTTAAAAAGATTTGCCTCACCGCTTCTGCCTATACGCCACAGCCTGGAAGGAACGATAGTTCCCCGGTCTGATAGGACTTCCTGGTTTTCACTTCGGATCACCAGTGCTTTTTTCAGGAGTTCAGTCAATATGGCAATATTTCGTTTTGCAATTCTGTGCTTGTCATGATAGATCCATATGTTCTTATTACGCAGACGCTTTGCATACTGGTACTGATAATTATCACGAACCGGATTTTTCAGGATTCCTTCTGTAAAATACAGGCTGCAGTCTCCGTGTATTCCCCGGCACATAAGATGGTTCATTCTTTTTTCTTCCGCAGGTGTGAGATAGGTTTTTCCAAAATTCAGTTCCACATAGGTATGAGCTTTCTGAAGAGCTTCCTCTGAAATCACCGTGATCTTGTTTTTCACCTTACGTTTTTCTTCCATATCCTGTGTCAGCGAGGAATCTTCAATATCTGTCATCCGGTCTGTGAGCTTTTCCACGTAATTTTCCAGAGCTTCCTCATACATCTCTTCATTAAGGTAGTCTTCCCAGCCAAATTCCGTCAGTTCTTCCAGCGTCACCGCCATTACCCGTTCAAGGGAACCGTTTTTCTTCTCAAAGTCCGGATCGATGACCGCATTATAGAGGCTGTCGATGATCCGAATCAGTTCCATGGTGTCTCTGCTTTCTGCGCAGGCATAGATCTGATCCCGGAATGCAGACAGTTTTTTCTCCAGAGGCTGTACGCTTCCTGTAAGTACATCACGGAATACTGCAATTTTCAGCCTGTCTAACAGCTTATCGTAGGAAGGCAGGGTTTCATATTCCTGATCCAGGATATCTTCCAGAGCTTTTTTTCTCATGCGGCGAACCCCGGGGCGCTCTTCACAGATCCGCTCTCCCACTGCCGCTTCGATACAGAGCTGTGTCAGCCCGGTCAGCTCCGTCTCAGAGGCATCCAGATAGATTTTTTTTACAAGATAAAGGCCAAGCAGATTTTTGTCAAAATATCTGGCAAAAGCCCCCTGTTTGATCCCATCGTAAAGAGCGATCTCTTTTGAGCGGAGAAACAGCGATACATCCGGCTTCACATCCAGTGTATAGTCGCCGCTTACCGTCCAGAGGAGATTACGGATCCGGTTTTCCAGCTCCATCTTGTAATCTTCTATAGAAAGTTCTTCTGTCAGATCTTTATGCATAGACATCGTCCTTTGTCCACTCTTCCGGGATCCTTGTACGGACTACATCGTCCACGATCTCCTTTTCAAAAATATCGAAGGTTTTGTTCACCACTCCCATCTGCACTGCTGCCAGGGGAGAAAGTCCTGCACGAACAATCTTCATGGCAGCCAGAAGTCCTCGAAGATCCAGCGCTTTTGTGGAGATCTCACTGTTTACGGATTTCTTCTGAAGATCCATAAATACACCGATAAACTGTTCCACTGCCTTTTCCTTTGCCTCCGGGAACATTTTGCGGAAAATAAATCCCAGGGTTTCTTCTGTCTGCGCTGGCATATCGATCACCAGGAAACGGGAAACCAGAGCTTCGTTCAGCTCCTTTGTTCCTGCATATCCGTAGTTCATGGTTCCGATAAAACGTGCCGCAGGATGAAGGTCGATCCGGTCATAGCCCGGAACATCAATGGAGCGGCGATAGTCCAGAGTTGCATGAAGGACAGAGACCGCATCGTTCTTTGCCATATTGATCTCATCCAGAATACCGAAGCCACCATACTCGGCACACTGATAGATGCTGCCCTTTCGGAGGCAGACTTCATTGTTTACAAAGGTATCCGTTCCGATCAGGTCTCCACTGTTTGTATTGACATGGAAAGATACATTATAAACCGGACGGCCAAAAGCATATGCCAGATTTTCTGCCAGGATATTTTTTCCCGTGGCCTTTGGGCCTGCAAGAAGAAGATTTTCTCCTTCCAGAAGTCCTGCAATGGCCATTTCCAGGATTTCTTTTCCGTAGAACGGTATGGACGGTCTGGTAACTCTGGCTGCAGCCCCCTCATCAACGTTATAATTTCTTCGAAACTCCTCGATACCGTGGATCAGGCTTTCGGAAACGTTCTGTTCTTTTAAAAATTCTAATTCTATCATATATACTTACTCCTGAATCTGATTGAATACCGCAGATATCCTCATCCGCAGTTATTATATGATCCTATGACGGATAACCGCTTACAGATTTTTTCTCCGCCAGGTAAAAAACGGGACAGATCTTACATCTGTCCCGTCATTTGATTTCAAAGATGCCGCTGCACCCAGGGAACATCTCTTATTTCCTGTATTTTATTTAACCGATCATACCTCAAAGATCAGATCACCGTAGGATGGCATCGGCCACATATCTTTATCTACGATCATCTCAAGCTCGTCTACAGGTTTTCTTAAAGCCTGCATTGCCGGTACCACGCTCTCTCTGAAGAATACAGCACGGTCACGTCCCTCTTCATGGGATTCCGACTCAGCGATCAGTCCGGAAAGCTTATCCATAGCTGTCTTGGTCTCAGCAAGAAGTGCGGAGGTTTTTTCCAGAAGACTTGTCTGTACACTGACATCAAGCGCTGCGCTCACTGCCTTCACAGAATTGATGGACTCTGCAAGAACCGTTGTATAACGGATCACTGCCGGGATGATCTGCTTGGTAGCTACATCCACCATGGTCTTGGCCTCAATGTTGATAGCCTTTGCATAGCCTTCATACTGGATCTCTGCTCTGGACTCAAGCTCTGCTCTTGTAAATACATTAAAGGATTCAAAAAGCTTCACAGCCTTATCTGTAGTCAGCGCAGGAATGGCATCTACCATGGACGGAAGGATCGGAAGTCCACGTCTCTTTGCCTCTGCCTCCCACTCCGGTGCATATCCGTTTCCGTTGAATACAATACGCTGATGCTGGATCGCATACTCCTTGATCAGGTCATGTACTGCAGTATCAAAATCGTCTGCTGCTTCCAGACGGTCGCATGCATCGCGGAATACTTCTGCTGCGATCGTGTTCAGAACTACGTTGCACTCGGAAATGGAATCACGGGAACCAACCATACGGAACTCAAATTTGTTTCCTGTGAACGCAAACGGTGATGTTCTGTTTCGGTCTGTAGCATCCTTCATAAAATCCGGAAGTGTCTTAACACCGGTATCCAGGATCTCGCCGGTCTTACTGTGTGTGGCGGTACCTGTGCTGATCAGCTGCTCCAGAACATCCTGAAGCTGCTCACCAAGGAATACGGAGATAACTGCCGGCGGTGCCTCGTTTCCTCCGAGACGTTCATCGTTTCCAACGTCTGCTGCAGACTCTCTCAGAAGATCTGCATGCTCATCAACGGCTTTCAGGATACAGGTGAGAACAAGAAGGAACTGGATATTCTCATGAGGAGTTTTTCCCGGCTCAAGAAGGTTGATCCCGTCATCCGTTGTCAGGGACCAGTTGTTGTGCTTACCGGAACCGTTAACTCCTGCAAACGGTTTCTCATGAAGCAGGCAGCGCATACCATGGCGACTTGCAACTTTTTTGAGGATACGCATCATGATCTGGTTGTGATCTGCTGCAATATTTACCGGTGCGTAGATCGGTGCCAGCTCATGCTGTGCAGGTGCAACCTCATTGTGCTGTGTCTTTGCTGTTACGCCCAGCTTCCAGCACTCCTCGTTGACTTCCTTCATGTATGCGGAGATTCTCTGACGGATGGTTCCGAAATAATGGTCATCCATCTCCTGTCCCTTCGGCGGCATAGCACCGAAAAGAGTTCTTCCTGTATAGATCAGGTCTTTTCTCTGGAGCCATTTCTCCTTATCAACCAGGAAATACTCCTGCTCAGCTCCAACGGAAGGAGTTACTTTTTTTGATGTTGTATTTCCGAAAAGGCGAAGAAGTCGAAGCGCCTGTGTATTGACCGCTTCCATGGAACGAAGAAGCGGTGTTTTCTGGTCAAGCGCCTCTCCTGTGTAGGAGCAGAATGCTGTGGGGATACATAAGATCCCGCCGGCTGCGTCATGACGTACAAAGGCAGGTGATGTGCAATCCCATGTTGTATAGCCTCTTGCCTCGAATGTTGCACGAAGTCCTCCGGATGGAAATGAGGATGCATCCGGTTCACCCTTGATCAGCTCCTTGCCAGAAAAGCTTAAGAGTACCTTTCCGTCCTCTCTTGGCGCTGTGACAAATGCGTCATGTTTCTCGGCAGTAACACCTGTCAGCGGCTGAAACCAGTGACAATAATGAGTAGCACCTTTCTCAATAGCCCATTCCTTCATCTCATGTGCAACCACATCAGCGATCTCCATGGACAGCTCCTTACCCTCTTCTATTGTCTTTTTCAGTTCGCGGTATACTTTCTTCGGCAAACGGTCCTGCATAACAGAATCGTTAAATACATCGCAGCCAAAGATTTCCTTTACGTTGATATAATCTCCCATTTCTTCCTCCTTTTCGTTCCTGTATATCCAGTCTTTCTTATGAGGAAAGACATTTTCACCTCTGTATGATCACCTTGTCTTCGGATACTCGGATCATTCTTCGCTCTTCTGGGTAATCTCCTTGATCTCCTGCATTTTCTGGTTCAGCCGGCTTTTTTTCTGTTTCTTACTACTGGTAAGATAAAGGTTCATGGCCTCATGAAGATTATCGATCTCCACACGGGTCTGATCTCCACCGAACTCTCCATCCAGCGTCCATGGAACAGCCTCCTCTGACTCTATCACAACATGCGCAGACTTAAAAGAATAAATCAGATCTGTATTATCCTCTGCAGTAAGAAGCGCAGTCATGATCTCCTGAAGCTCCAGCGGATTCTTCGGATTGGTGATCAGTGTCACCTCAAACAGTCCGTCATTCATATCCACGTTTTTTCCGGTAAGATTCTTAAATCCGCCTACAGATCTGGAATTGCTGATCATACCGTAGATAAAATCATTCTCCACAGTCAGCTCATCGGAGGTTACCTTCAGATGATAGGATTTCACCTCAAAAAGCTGCTTCATCCCTTCCAGCACATAGGCAACATGTCCCAGGATATTTTTCAGATCCTGGTCTGTCTCATAGGAAACATTGGTAAACAGTCCAAACGCAGCCACATAGGCAAATGTCTGGTTATTAAATTTACCGATATCACAGTGATAGATCTGCTCCTCCATGATCATGGAGGCAGCTGCAGTCATACTCTTCGGCATAAACAGACTGTTGGCAAAATCATTGGTGCTTCCTGCAGGGATATACCCGATCGGTGTCTGGCTGCCCACTTCCACGATTCCGGTAACCACCTCATCCAGTGTACCGTCACCTCCACTGCAGGCGATCAGATCTACCTGATCTGCATATTCCTTCACCTGTTCATAAGCATCCTTCGGTCCCTGCGTGGCACGGATGATCACTTCGTACCCACCTTTATTAAAGATATCCACAATGTCCAGCAGATGCATCTTGATTCTTCCTTTTCCTGCTTTGGGGTTGAAAACAAAAAGCATTCTTTTTTTCATTATACAATCCTCATTTCCCGAAATGATTCGTTATGTCTATTCTTTTACTATGATAAAAAAAACGATGTAAAATGTCAATCTTAACTTTTCACATCTGGTCTTACCACAAGCAGCCGGAATTTTATAACAAAAAAAGTCCAAAAACCCAATAAAATTGAATCTTCAGACCTTTTGTTAAGTAGCGAGAGGGGGATTCGAACCCTCGACACCACGGGTATGAACCGTGTGCTCTAGCCAACTGAGCTATCTCGCCATATTCTTTTGTAACATGGGACCTATAGGGCTCGAACCTATGACCCTCTGCTTGTAAGGCAGATGCTCTCCCAGCTGAGCTAAGATCCCATATAAATAGCGAGAGGGGGATTCGAACCCTCGACACCACGGGTATGAACCGTGTGCTCTAGCCAACTGAGCTATCTCGCCATATCTTTTTGTAACATGGGACCTATAGGGCTCGAACCTATGACCCTCTGCTTGTAAGGCAGATGCTCTCCCAGCTGAGCTAAGATCCCATAACAGTTGTTCGTCTTAGGAACTCTTCCGTTCCGCAACTCGCTTTGCTATTATATAATGGTTTGTGACTTGTGTCAACAGTTTTTTTCACTTTTTTTAATTTTTTAAAAAATATATGCTTTTTTGTATTTTTACAGTGGCAGGGAGGTCTGAAATCCCCTGCCGCTGTAAGGATGTTATGGGCAAAGTATTGCCCATAACTTGATACTCCCGGATTGCTCCGCTGCACGCAGCTCACGCAATCCTCAAACATTCGGAATCCGCTAATTTACTACGTAAATTGCTACTTCCTCATGTTTGGCGGGGTCCAAGTTCAAAAGTCTTATCGTGCAAGCACGAACGACTTTTTGACCTTTTCCCCCTGGTATTATCTGAAGTACTCAACACCAGATTCAAAAATCTTGATATCCTGCTCTCCGTAGATATTGACAGCAACGCCTGCGTCACGACGCTCACTGTGTGCCATCTTTCCGAGAACACGTCCATCCGGGCTTGTGATTCCCTCGATGTTCATATAAGAGCCGTTTACGTTAAACTCACCCTCATATCCAGTCTCATCTACCGGTACATACTCCGTTGCGATCTGTCCGTTTTCCTTGAGTTTCTTCAGCCACTCATCGTTTGCGACAAAACGTCCCTCACCATGAGAAGCCGGATTACAGTATACACCGCCAAGCTGTGCTTTCTGAAGCCATGGAGACTTGTTGCTGACAACCTTGGTGTAAACCATCTTGGATACGTGGCGTCCGATGGTGTTGTAGGTCAGTGTCGGAGAATCCTCTTTCTGTCCGCAGATCTCACCGTACGGTACCAGTCCCAGTTTGATCAGTGCCTGGAATCCGTTGCAGATACCAAGAGCAAGACCGTCACGCTCATTGAGGAGCTTCATAACTGCCTCCTTGATCTTCTCGTTCTGGAACGCGGTAGCAAAGAATTTCGCGGATCCGTCCGGCTCATCTCCAGCTGAGAAGCCGCCCGGGAACATGATCATCTGTGCCTGATCGATGGCTTTCTCAAAGAGCTCTACAGAATCATGGATATCTTCTGCTGTAAGGTTCTTGAATACCTTTACGTCTACCTCGGCGCCTGCTCTCTCAAATGCACGGGTACTGTCATACTCGCAGTTTGTTCCAGGGAATACCGGAATAAATACACGCGGTTTTGCAACCTTATGTTTGCATACATAGATGCTGTCTGCTTTGTAAAGGGAACCGTCATCTGCCTTGACATCCTCGGTTCCTGCTGCTGTTTTAAATACATTCTCCAGAGTTCCTTCCCATGTGGAAAGCGCCTCTTTCAGAGTGATCTCTGTATCACCGTAGGTGAACTTCGTATTATCCGTAACCTCACCGATCACAGTATAGGTAATGGCAAGCTCACCGACTTTTCCATCCGGAACCTCACAGATGATATCGCCGAATGCCGGAGCAAAGAAATCTCTTGGATCAAGGTTATGCTCGATCTTTACACCCATGCCGTTACCAAAGGCCATCTTGCTGACTGCAGCAGCGATTCCATGACGGTCAAGTGCATATGCGGAGATCACACGGCCTGCCTGGATATCCTGGTGTAATTTATCATACTGCTCCATAAGAGCCGGGTAATCCGGAAGATCATAGGAATCCTTCGGTGCACGGAGCCATACCAGCTTGCTTCCTGCTTTTTTGAGCTCCGGTGTGATCACATCTTTTACCTTTGCAACATCCACTGCGAAAGACACCAGTGTCGGAGGAACATCAATGTCATTGAAGGTTCCGGACATACTGTCCTTACCGCCGATGGAAGGAAGGCCGAATCCGATCTGTGCCGCATAAGCGCCAAGCAGTGCGGAGAACGGCTGGCTCCATCTCTTAGGATCTTCTGTCATACGACGGAAGTATTCCTGGAAGGTGAAACGGATCTTCTTATAGTCACCACCGGTTGCAACGATCTTGGCAACAGACTCGGTTACTGCGTAGGCAGCTCCATGATACGGACTCCATGAGGAAAGATATGGATCAAAGCCGTAGCTCATCATGGTAACAGTCTCTGTTTTTCCGTTCTGTACCGGAACCTTTGCAACCATGGACTGTGTCTCTGTCAGCTGATATTTGCCACCGTGAGGCATAAATACACTGCCTGCGCCGATGGAGCCGTCAAACATCTCCACAAGACCCTTCTGTGAGCATACATTCAGGTCAGCAAGAGTATCCATCCATTTTTTCTTTACATCTGTTACATCCGGACGTTCCTCGAAAAGATTTCCGTCCTTTGACGGGATCTCAACCTCAACGGAGGTCTCCTGATGTGCACCGTTGGTATCCAGGAATGCACGGGAGATATTTACGATCTCTTTTCCTCTCCAGTTAAGGACAAGGCGTGGCTCCTCCGTTACAACTGCAACCGGAATTGCCTCGAGATTCTCTTCATTTGCAAATTTCAGGAAAGTATCCACATCTTTCGGGTCAACTACAACAGCCATACGCTCCTGAGACTCAGAGATGGCGATCTCAGTACCGTCAAGACCTGCGTATTTTTTCGGAACCTTGTCGAGGTCGATCTGAAGTCCCGGTGCCAGCTCGCCGATGGCAACGGAAACACCGCCTGCGCCAAAGTCGTTACATTTCTTGATGATATGGCTGACTTCCTCTCTGCGGAACATCCTCTGGATCTTACGCTCGGTAGGCGCGTTACCTTTCTGCACCTCAGCGCCGCAGACCTCGATGGAAGCCTCTGTGTGGACCTTGGAGGAACCGGTTGCACCGCCGATACCGTCACGACCGGTACGTCCGCCAAGAAGGATGATGATATCTCCAGGATCGGAATTTTCACGGATGACCGCACGTCTCGGAGCCGCACCCATAACCGCACCGATCTCCATACGTTTTGCAACGTAGTCCGGATGATAGATTTCTTTTACAGCACCGGTTGCAAGACCGATCTGGTTTCCGTAGGAACTGTAGCCGTGGGCTGCGCTGCGGACAAGCTTCTTCTGCGGAAGTTTACCCTTCAGAGTTTCCTTTACGGATACGGTAGGATCTGCTGCACCTGTCACACGCATTGCCTGATATACATAGGTACGTCCGGAAAGCGGATCACGGATGGCTCCGCCAAGGCAGGTTGCCGCACCACCAAAAGGCTCGATCTCCGTCGGATGGTTGTGTGTCTCGTTCTTGAAGTTGATCAGCCACTCTTCTTCTTTCCCGTCCACGTCCACCGGTACCACGATACTGCAGGCATTGATCTCATCAGACTCTTCCTGGTCTGCAAGCTTGCCTTCTGCTTTCAGTTTCTTCATTGCCATAAGTGCAAGATCCATCAGGCAGACAAACTTATCATCACGGCCCTTGTACATATCCTTATGGGCATCCAGATATTCTTTGTATGTTTTTTCAATAGGAGTCTTATAATCACCTTCGTCAAACTTCACGCTGGTAAGCTCTGTGGAGAAAGTAGTATGACGACAATGATCAGACCAATAGGTATCCAGAACACGGATCTCTGTCATGGAAGGATCGCGTTTCTCTTCATTTCTGAAATAATTCTGGATATGCTGGAAGTCCTTAAATGTCATGGCGAGGTTCAGAGAAGAGTACAGCTCCTTCAAATCAGCCTCAGCCATATCCTTGAATCCGTCAAAAATCTTCACATCCTCAGGATCAGGGAATACTGTTACCAGTGTTTCCGGCTTCTCAAGACCTGTCTCACGGGAATCCACAGGGTTGATGCAGTGATGTTTGATCGCCTCAAACTCTGCATCTGTAACGTTTCCTTCGATTACATAAGTAGTTGCTGAACGGATGATCGGTGCTGCATTCTCATCCAGGAACTGTACACACTGCACTGCAGAATCGGCTCTCTGGTCAAACTGTCCGGGAAGGAATTCTACGGAAAATACACGTGCGCCCTCTGTCACATCAAATTTTTCAAGATACAGATCATCTACCGGCGGCTCTGCAAATACGGTCTTGCAGGCTTTCTCAAATACTTCATCGGAGATATTCTCCACGTCATAACGGATCAGCTCACGGACTGCTGTCACAGTGCTGATACCAAGATAATGTTTGATCTCATGTTTCAGTTCCTTTGCTTTTACTGCAAAGGCAGGTTTCTTTTCTACATACACACGTCTTACGTTGCTCATAGAAGGCTCCTTTCTCTATATCCGATAATAAGGATGGTAAACGTGCAGAAAGCATTTCAGTCTTTCTTTTCTGCTGAAAATATAGTATCATAGGAAATATCATTAGTAAAATTAATATATCTTATATCATTTATAAGCGGAGGATTTTTCACATATGGATATCAATCTTGAACTTTACAAAGTGTTTTATTACGTGGCCACGACGCTGAGCTTTTCGGAGGCTTCCAGACAACTTTTTATCTCACAGTCTGCAGTAAGCCAGGCCGTCAAAAACCTTGAAAAAAAGCTGGGCCATACTCTGTTTGTGCGCAGCACCAAACGGGTCATCCTGACACCGGAGGGAGAGCTTCTTCTCCAGCATGTAAAGCCGGCTCTTTCCATGCTAAACGAGGGAGAAGCTGTCCTTTCCGGAGAAGGAAATCTTACCGGTCAGCTGCGGATCGGTGCCAGCGATACTCTGTGCCGCTATTTTCTCATCCCCTATCTCCGCCGTTTCCACAAGGATCATCCGGAGGTACGGATCAAGATCATCAACAGTACTTCCATCGGATGTGCGGAGCTTCTGGAAAACGGCCAAGCTGAGCTGATCGTCACCAACTACCCGAATTCCCGGCTTTCAGCCCACACCAAGCTTCAGACTGTGCTGGAATTCCGGGATATCTTCGTGGCAAATCCGGACTATTTCACCATGGGCAAATCGCCTCTTTCCATGGAAAATCTTCTGGATTATCCCATCCTGATGCTCGCTCCAAAGAGTACCACCAGCGAATATCTTCATCAGGTGTTTGCAGCCCAGGGACTGAAGCTGCTGCCTGAGGTTGAACTGAACAGCAACGATCTGCTGATCGATCTTGCAGAGATCGGACTTGGTATTGCCTGTATCCCGGATTATATGCTCCGCAACCGTCCGGGTCTGGAACCTGTCCATCTGAAAACACCTCTGCCCGCAAGAAGTGCCGTGATTGCTCATCATGAAGCACTGCAGCTTTCCCAGGCTGCCCAGTGCTTTCTTAAATATTTTTCCCAGATCTGATACGATCAAGTTCCTGCCGCTTACTGCTTTTCGCGATCGAAGCAGGATACTTCCCTGATTCAGTAAAAAAGCCACCGGAATCTGCCATAAGGTTATTACGATCCTTATGTACTCAATTCCGGTGGTCTTTTCTGTTATTGATATCGGTCAGATATTATTCTTATTACTTACGCTTCAGCCTTCGGCATCACGTCTGCTGCCGCAGTGATATACTCATTCTCGATCTTACTGAACAGACCGCTGTCTGCAAGCTCTGCAAGCTTCACGTCAATCGGCATCTTGCCCAGGACCGGAACCTTCAGTTCTGCAGCGATCTCATCGATATGGCTCTCGCCAAAGACCTTGATCTCTTTTCCGCAGTCCGGACATTTCACATAGCTATAGTTCTCCACGATTCCAAGGACCGGAACCTTCATCATATCAGCCATGTTATAGGCCTTCTTGACGATCATGCGGACCAGATCCTGCGGAGAAGTAACGATCACGACACCCTCGATCGGCAGGGACTGGAATACTGTCAGCGGAACATCTCCGGTTCCTGGCGGCATATCTACAAAGAGATAATCCAATTCACCCCAGATCACATCACTCCAGAACTGTTTTACCATATTTGCAAGGACCGGACCTCTCCAGATCACCGGTGTCTCCTCATCCGGGAGAAGAAGGTTTACAGACATAACCTCGATTCCGTTTGCAGTTGGCATCGGATAGATCCCATTGTCACTGCCCTGTGCATTGCCCTTGATGCCATACATCTTCGGGATGGACGGACCGGTGATATCAGCATCCATAATGCCCACTTTATATCCCTTGGAAGCCATCAGGTTTGCCAGGGAGCCTGTTACGAAGGATTTACCCACGCCTCCCTTTCCGCTGACAACTCCGATCACATGTTTTACGTCAGAAAAAACGTTTGGTTCTGCCATGAGGCTCTGGGGCTGTTTCTGTCCGCAGCCTTCACAGCTTGATTTGTTGCAGGATGTATTGCTACACTCTTTTGCCATAATAGATTCCTCTCATTCTTTGTATTTACACAGACAGAACTGGCTCTCTGTCCGTGTATTTTTCTCATTCACGATCTCTCATGAACTCCTTACCTTACTTCATAAATCTGTCGATCGCTTTTTCCAGTTCCTTGATAGCATCCCTGTCTCCATGCTCCACGGCATCCACGATGCAGTGTTCTATATGATCCTGCAGTATGATCTTGCCTGTATTATTGATCGCAGATTTTACGGCTGACAGCTGGATCAGCACTTCGCTGCAGTCACGTCCTTCCTCCACCATACGCTTAATGGATTCCATATGCCCGATGGCCCTGGAAAGTCTGTTGAGTACGGCCTTGGTCTGTGCGTGGCTGTGATGATGAGGATGTGTGCCATCGTGAGTATGCACATGTTCCTGTTCCCCGTGGGTATGTTCAAGAACGGTTCCATCCTCGAGAACGTGCACATGTGTTTCTTTCATGTGTATTTCCTCCTTCAGATCTCCGTGAAAGAACAGCGCTGCCGGATCATAGATGTCTGAATGTCAAAAATGATGGTTCCGTCTTCCAGTACTGTCTTCTCGTAGGAGACATCCTTCCCCTGAAATTTCTGTTTCACATACGCTTCCGGATCTGCAATCTCCACTTCTTCCACAAATACATCACGCATCTGATTTCTCGGACATTTGTTAAAAATTTCCCAGATTACTTCGTACTCTTTCATCTGTGCCTGTTCCTTTCTTAGTCATCCTATCCATTATAATAATTTTATGTTTTTTTGTCAAAAATAATTGCACTCACGCAAATATTGTCGTATGATACATATTAAAAATATTACTGCTCTGTCCGTGGGCAGTAAACATATATTAATGTGATAAATCAAAGGAGATAAATTTCATGCAGCTTTTAAAAGACAGAATTCTGACAGACGGCGTAGTAAAAGAAGGAAATATTTTAAAAGTGGACAGCTTCCTGAATCATCAGATGGATATTGACCTGATCAACGAGGTCGGCAAAGAATTCAAGAAACGTTTTGACCACTGTCCAATCACCAAGATCCTTACCATCGAGGCTTCCGGTATCGGTATTGCCTGTATTGCGGCACAGTATTTCCATGTACCGGTTGTATTTGCCAAGAAAGCACAGAGTGTGAACCTTGACGGCGAGATGTACACCACCAAGGTAGAGTCTTTCACCCACAAGAAAGTTTACGATGTGATCCTTTCCAAGAAATTTCTCGGACCGGAAGATCACGTACTCCTGATCGATGATTTTCTTGCCAATGGCTGTGCACTTCTCGGTCTGATCGACATCGTTAAGAAATCCGGCGCAACTCTTGAAGGAGCCGGAATCGTTATCGAAAAAGGCTTCCAGTCCGGCGGACAGACCATCCGTGACATGGGTATCCATCTGGAATCCCTTGCTATCATTGATTCCATTGCTGATGGCAAACTTACTTTCCGTGAATAAGATTTATCATAAAAAATACTCCTGGAAACTTATATACATTGTTTCCGGGAGTATTTTTATTTTTATCACAGCCAGATCATGATATCATTTCTGATCTATGCATCTGCACCCTTTTCCGCTTTCTCTGAAGGTGTCGGAGTTACTGTTTCCTCCGGTGTCGGTGTTCCGGAAATTTCCGTTTCTTCCTTTTCCGATGAAGCCGATGCAGCTTCCGGTGTATTTTCATCTATATCCGGTTCTTCCGTCACCGTAGCTTCCGATGTCACTGTCGGCGTTGGTGTGGCAGTTGCCTCCGGCATGATCTCTTTTTCTTCATAATATCCGTCATCCACTAGCATCTGATAATTATCTGCATCGATCAGCTGGATATCACTGGTCACAGTTCCCACGATCTTGGTCCCGTTGTCATACTGCTCATAATCGGAGATCTCCGGCTTCTCCCCTTTCAGAAGAGCATCCACCATCGTCACACAGTCATGTGCCAGTACACGGTTATCAAACAGCAGATCATCCTCAATCTTTCCCTGGATCACAGCGGTCACTGCTTCTGCCTCACAGCCGCCTCCTGTGATCATAGGCCAGCCATCCTCTCCAGACACATGTCCCGCATCCTCCAAGGCATCCACAGCCCCAAGTGCAAGGTCGTCGGCACCTGTGCAGATAATATCCGGCGCACCCTCTGTATAATTCTGAGAAAGGATCTCCGCCATATCATTCTTTGCGGTATTTCTTCCGGAACGCATCACTGCAGTATCATCAAAGGTCAGCTTTCCTGAAGTACATACCAGTGTTCCGTCGTCGAAATATTCCTGAAGCTTCTCCATCACGCCATTATAAAAGAACAGTGCGTCACGATCATCCGGAGAGCCCATAAGGAACTCAATGGTCAGAGTTTTCTTTTCTTCCCGGGCTTTCTCCAGATCCATTTTTTTTATGATGGAATCTCCCACCATTTTTCCGGCTTTTCTTGTATTAAAGGTAACATAATAGTTGACCTTATCTGTATCCATGATCAGCTGATCGTAAGAAATCACAGGGATAGATTTCTCATACACCTGCTCCAGCACATCGTTCAGGCTGTAAGCATCTGAAGGTGCGATGACAAGTGCAGAAAGCTCTTCATCGTCCAGAATGGACTGGATCTGTGATACCTGCGTATCACTGTCTTCATCTGCCCAAAATAGCTCTGCATCATATCCATCATCTTCCAGTGTATTCTGAAGAGTTTCTCCATCCGCAGACCAACGGGGATCATCTGCTGATGAAGGCAGAAACACACCTACTTTCTTATCTGCTGCCGCAGTTTCTTTTGCTTCTTCTTTTTCTTCTTCCTCTGCATCATTGCTGTTTTTGGCTTTTCCTTCCGGGTCTTCAGACTCCACACTTTCATTGGCTGCCTCTGTCGCCTCTTTGTTTTTTCCACAGCCGGAAAAGGCTGCTGTAAAGACAAAAGCTCCCACAAGCAGGATTGCTGTTTTTTTCTTCATGATCAAATCTCTCCTATAAGCCTTTATAGTCCTTTGCCAGTGATTTCAGATAGTCTCTGTAGGCAGCTGCAGATTTCTTGGGTTTCAGGATACGTACACTGCCGCCCATCCCAGTCAGCCATCCGTAGAATTTTCCATTTTCCGGAAGCTCTGCAGTTACCGTCAGATCTCCGCTATCTTTCATCTTATATTCTGCATCTGTGCCGAAAAAGTCACGCACCTCCGCCTGTACAGCTCCGGTACAGAGAAGTTTTATTTCTTTTTTTATGGTTCCGGCTGAAGCCTCAAGAAGCTTCCGGTACCCTGTCACAGAGGTCTCATGAATATCTTTAGTTTCATGAATCTCCTTAGCTTCCGCAGTCAGCCCGGGTTCTTCAGACGGCTGTTCCTCTCCGGCACTCTCACCGGCAAGATAATACCCACCCGGTCGTTCTCTTGTATAACGGATATCCATTCCAAAAGAACGTAATACCTCCACATCATCATAAATGCTCTTTCGCTCTGCACGGATTCCCTGTTTCTCAAGATTCTCAAGGATCTTCTGCATAGATATTACCCGATGCTCCCCTGTTTCCCGCAGCATTTTTTCAAGGTACAGGATCTTCGCCTTCTGATTGTTTGATTTTGCCATACTGCCCTCTTATCCTTCGTTTTTTACAAAGCGATGGAAAATATAGGAGTTTGCCTCCTGTTCCTCGCTGTCGTCCAGTTTCTCAAGTTCGATCTTTTTACCGTATTTCTTTTCCAGTGCACGGCTGATCAGAAGATCTGCAAGCTGCGGGTTCTTGGGAAGAAGCGGTCCGTGAAGATACGTACCGATCACATTTTTGTATACAACCCCTTCCTCACCGGATTGTCCGTCATTTCCGTATCCTGACAGAACCTTTCCCAGGGATCTGTTGTTTCCGATGGTGGTACGCCCTCCATGATTTTCAAAACCTACGATGGGCATATCAAAAAGATCGCTCTGCATCACAATGTTTCCAATAAGGCGGCCTTTTCCCTGCTCAGTGCTCATATCTACAAGCTTCAGACCCTCGATCATTCCCTGATCCGTCTTATAATAATTTCCAAGGAGCTGATACCCTCCACAGATTGCGATCACAACTCCATTGTCTTCCACATACGCCTTGAAATCCTTCTGGATTTCCTTCAGCTTTTCACATACCAGCATCTGTTCTCTGTCGGAGCCACCGCCAAGAAGTACGATATCCAGTTTGGAAAAATCGATTTGGTCATCCAGTTCATAAGCTATGGTTTCTGCCTCGATTCCTCTCCAGAGACAGCGCTTCATCAGACACTGGATATTTCCTCTGTCACCGTAAAGGTTCAGAAGATCCGGATATAAATGCCCTATCGTTATCTTCATTTCTCACCCTCCAGTTTCTTCAGGATATTTCTGGTGCCAAACAGCGCCGTATAATTTACAAGTACATAAAGATTGCCGCATCCATCCCCGATTCGTTTGCGGATGGCTGTCTCCACATCATTTTCCAGCATGGACGGGATATCCACATATTTCAGACGGAGGCGCATATCCTGACACCGGATACCACTGACTGTGATGGAATTGATATTGTCCCCTCCGAAAAGATCAAAATCCACATCCCAGAGCCAGGAGATATCTTTTCCATCCTGTGCATTATCATTGATCACAATGATGATATCCTTTGGTGATCCGTCCTGCATCACAGCTGAAATGTTCTGGTTAAAACCGGCCGGATTCTTGGCAAGATTCAGAACAACACTGGTGCCCTTGATCCGAAACTGTTCATTGCGTCCGTTCTCCGGATTAAACTTCCGGAGCATCTCATTAAAATGCTCCGCCTTAAAGCCTGCGGTACGAATTCCCGCATAGGCAGCCAGAATATTATACACATTATAGAATCCCTTATAATTGGCCACGATCCGTTTATCCTCCACTGTAAAGGCAATCTGATCATCCACCTTCACATCTGTGGCATCAAAGTCGATCTCCGGACGTTTAAAGCCGCATTTCGGACATCTGTAGTCTCCCAGCTGACTGTAATGATAGAAGCTGTAGATCAGCCTTTCTCCACAGCACTTACAGAACCGGCCCTCACGGATCTCGTTTGTTTTGTTCTCGATCACCGGTTTGCTGATCCCGTAGGTTACAAAAGGATTTCCGCAGTCCATGGCAAGATATGCAGACAGTGCATCATCACCATTGACAATGACCTTCATATCCGGAACCTTTTTCATCATTTCTTCCAGGATGTTCATAGTGATATCGATCTCGCCATAACGGTCCAGCTGATCACGGAACAGATTGGTCATAACCATATAATCCGGTCTGATCCTTGTGAACACATGTCTTGTGGATGCCTCATCCACCTCGATACAGGCATAATCCGCATCCAGTTTTCCGCTGAATTTTGCCCCCAATACAAAGGCTGCCACAACTCCGTTGAGCATGTTGGAACCGGTATGATTGCAGATGACCTTTTTTCCCTCTGCCTCAAGGCCTGCGCACAGCATGTTATTGGTTGTGGTCTTTCCGTTTGTTCCGCATACTACAAATATTTTTTCTCTTACCTGAGAAGAAAGCTCTTCCAGGATATCCGGACAGATCTTCATCGCGACCTTACCGGCCCAGGTCACACCCTGCCGGCCCATAAGCTTACAGACATGTCCTGTGATCTTTGCTGCCATCACAGCAATGGTTGTTCTTATTTTCATAATCTTCTGATTCCTTTGTTTTTATTTCTCTTACCACAGATCTTCCGCTGTCAGGAAATCGGTACAGATTCCTTCTGCTCCCTGCGAAATGTATCTTCTGGCCTGGTCACGGTCATTAACCGTATAAACATACAGACTGATCCCGTTTTTTTCAAAGATCTTCTCCGTTTCTTCTGACCAATACTCCCAGTATACTGTTGCTGCCGGAATTCCCTTTTCTTTACAGAAGGATGCAATATACTCCAGCTCTTCCACAGAATACTCCTGCCACAGTGAATATACATAGGAAGGAAAAGAATAGAGCATGGCCGTTCCGGGAAACATTGCTTCATTGTAGATTTCCGGAATGATCCGATCCAGCGTCTCACCGGCACCTGCATTCCTGGCGATTTCCACATAATCACTGTAATCCTCCAGTGTTCTCTGATAATTGCGAAGAGAATACTGTTTGGAATCGATCAGTACATATGCATCCGGATAATCTTTCAGAAGAAGGAAAAAATCCTCCAGTGTCATGGGGGTGTATTTCCCATATATTTTACTTTGTCTGAATTCCTTTTCTGTAAGGACTTTTTTTCCGTTGCCATCCCACTGTCCCATGGAATCGTTCCAGTTATGCCTGCAGACCCATACTCCATCGGATGTCCTGGAAAGATCCAATTCAAAAAGACGAACTCCCTGTTCATACATGAACAGAAATCCCTCTCTGGAATTCAGGTAATCCTTTCCGTCCATACCTCCCAGAGCATGTGCAATGGTCCTGTAGTCCTTCCAGCTAAATCCTCCTGATGTATTCCGGGCAGTTTCTGTTTCCGGGAAACTACCTCCCAGAAGAAAAAGCGATACAAACAGTATTTCCAATGTCAGTATAAAACGTCGCATCATCTCAGGCAACAAAAAAATGCACAAGACGTAAAGGAAAACATTTCCTCGCTGCTTTCCTTTTTATCTTCTGCAAATTTATCATATCCGGGAACCTGTCCCAAATCATTCCTATATTGTTTCTGTCCGGTAATACCAAAAGTCCCACCGACCATGTTTATCATCCTTTCGCATACGTGTAGTCGTATTTCATACATTACCGATTGTACGCTAAAAAAGGATAATAATCAAGTTAATCCTCTTCTTCCTCGTCATATTCCTGCTGAAGCCTCAGATATTCATCATATTTCTCGTGTGCATTCCGATTATAGGATCGGGAGATCGGTATTACATGCTCTCCGATATGGAAGCTGTCATTTTCAGCTCCTGTGACCCGTTCCATATTTACTATAAAGCTCTGATGACACCGCAAAAATGTACCGTCGTCAAGCTGTTTTTCGAAGTCATTCAGCTTACCTCAGGTTTCCTTTTCTTTTCCAATTCTTCCAATAAAAGCTCGCCGCTTTTAAATATCCGAATTTCTGACCCTGGAACGATCCGCTCAAGCTGTTTGTGAAGTTTTCTCGCATCCGTCTGCATATCATCACAAATGGCAATGGTCATCATCGTCATATTTATGTATCCCCTTTTACTCCATCATTGTTACTTTTTGTTCTATATATTATACCATGATTTGTTATTCAAATTATGATATCTTAATGTAATTTATGGTCGAAAACCCACCATTTATGCATTTTTTCGAGTTTTTTGGAATATTAAAAAAGGACATCTGCATTTCTGCAAATGTCCTTTAAATCGGTCAGAAGTAAATTATACAAGCTCGATAAGAACTTCCATTGCTGCATCGCCTTTACGCTGTCCGATCTTAACGATTCTTGTGTAACCACCGTTACGATCTGCGTATTTCGGAGCGATCTCGCTGAACATCTTGTCAACCATGTCAACTTCTTTTGTATTTTTCTTTCTGCCAGCGCCCTTAGCAGGAACCTCTGTTACAGGATAGAAAACTTTCATCATCTCACGACGTGCATGAAGTCTGGAAGGAGCATCTTTCTTGATCTCTTTCTGAACTTCATCGTAAACTGTTTTCTTTTTGCCGTCTACGACTTCTTTTACACGTTTTCCGTCAGCATCTTTACGAGCAACCTTAGCTGTTACTGTAACTGTCTCGAAATTGTCTTTCTCACGTACAGCCATAGCGATAAGTCCCTCAGCGATCTTACGGATCTCTTTAGCCTTAGCTTCTGTTGTCACGATCTTTCCGTGATGAAGAAGGTTTGTAACCTGATTTCTGAGAAGTGCTTTTCTCTGGTTAGATGTTCTGCTTAATTTTCTATATTTTGCCATTTTATTATCCTCCATCTGTGGGACACCAGGACATGCTTGTTCGGTCTTACTGCCCTGCTGCTGACACCCCACTCATTACTCTGTTTCCGGATTATTCCTCTGTAGGCTGGAGCTGAAGTCCCAGCTCTTTGAGTTTTGCAAGTACTTCCTCTAAGGATTTGCGGCCCAGATTACGAACCTTCATCATATCGTCAGAAGTCTTGTTGCATAATTCTTCAACCGTATTGATACCGGCTCTCTTAAGGCAGTTGTAGGAACGAACTGAGAGCTCAAGCTCATCAATGCTCATCTCCAGAACCTTTTCCTTCTCATTGTCTTCTTTCTCGATCATAACCTCTGCGGTCTTAGCATTCTCGGAAAGATCAATGAACAGGTTTAAATGCTCGCTGAGAACCTTCGCTGCAAGGCTGACTGCCTCATCCGGATCAAGTGTTCCATTGGTATATACATCCAGTGTAAGCTTGTCGAAGTCAGTTACCTGACCAACTCGTGTATTCTCTACGATCATGTTGACTCTGTCTACCGGTGTGTAGATCGCATCCACTGCGATCATACCGATCGGCATGTCATCGGTTTTGCCTTTGTCTGCACTGATATAGCCACGTCCCTTTGTAATGGTAAGCTCCATGGCCAGTCTGCAGTCTTTTCCACCGTTCAGGGTTGCGATCACCTGATCCGGGTTCATGATCTCAATATCCTGATCTGCCTGGATATCAGCTGCTGTAACAACACCTTTGCCCTCACACTCAATGTATGCGGTCTTCGGCTCATTGTCACTGCTGTGATTCTTAATGGCAAGAGATTTCAGATTCATGATGATTTCGGTCACATCTTCCTTCACGCCCGGAATGGAGCTGAATTCATGAAGTACACCATCGATCTTCACCTGGCTTACTGCAGCTCCCGGAAGGGAGGACAGCATAATTCTTCTTAAAGAATTGCCAAGGGTAGTACCATAACCTCTTTCCAGAGGCTCTACAACGAATCTTCCAAACTTCTTATCTTCGGATATTTCGGTAATTTCGATTTTTGGTTTATTGAAATCAAACACTATAAGGTTCCCTCCTTCTGGGTTAATCAACATTCGAGGGTATTACCAATTTTTGTAACTGTAGACACAGTAAACAGTTACTAATTATTTAGAATACAGCTCGACGATAAGCATCTCGTTTACAGGAACATCGATCTGCTCTCTTGTAGGAAGCTCTTTAACTACACCCTTCAGGTTCTCCTGATCAACGTCGATCCACTCCGGAACAAGTCTTCCGCCAGTGATCTCAAGGATTCCTTTATATCTCTCAGAGCCTTTGCTCTTCTCTCTGATCTCAATTGTGTCTCCTGCTTTGCACAGGTAGGACGGAATGTTTACACATTTTCCGTTAACAAGTACGTGCTTGTGATCTACGATCTGACGAGCCTCTCTTCTTGTTCTGGCAAATCCCATACGGAAGACGATGTTGTCAAGTCTGCTCTCAAGCATAACCATAAGGTTCTCACCTGTCTGGCCCTGCATTCTGTCGGCTTTCTTGTAGTAGTTACGGAAAGGTTTCTCAAGAACTCCGTAGATAAATTTTGCTTTCTGTTTCTCTTTTAACTGAAGACCATACTCAGACACCTTGCGGTTTGCACGTTTTAACTGTCTTGTGGACTTCTTATCAATTCCTAAGTAAATCGGATCCAGGCCAAGGGATCTGCATCTTTTCAGAACAGGTACTCTATTTACTGCCATTTCAACTACCTCCTAATTAGACTCTTCTGCGTTTTGGTGGACGGCATCCGTTGTGAGGAACCGGAGTTACGTCACGAATGCTGGTTACTTCAAGTCCGCATGCCTGAAGCGCACGGATTGCAGCTTCACGGCCTGAGCCCGGGCCTTTTACCATAACGTCTACTGTTTTTAATCCATGAATTAAAGCAGCCTTTGTTGCAGTCTCTGCTGCCATCTGTGCTGCATAAGGGGTAGATTTCCTTGAACCTTTAAATCCAAGACCACCGGCACTTGCCCATGAAAGAGCGTTTCCTTCGTTATCTGTCAGTGTGACGATTGTATTGTTGAAGGAAGACTGAATGTGTGCCTGTCCGTGTTCAACGTTTTTCTTGACACGACGTTTTGTCGTTTTCTTTGTAACTTTTGCCATTTTAAAACTAACCTACACTTTCCTTTTATTGAAATTAATTAGTTATATCTATAAATTATTTCTTCTTGTTTGCAACAGTTCTCTTCGGTCCCTTGCGAGTTCTCGCATTTGTCTTAGTCTTCTGACCACGAACCGGGAGTCCTTTACGATGACGGATACCTCTGTAGCATCCAATCTCCTGCAGTCTCTTGATGTTAAGGGCGATTTCCCTTCTCAGATCACCTTCTACTGTCATTGTCTCATCAATAACAGCACTCAGTCTCTTAACCTCGTCATCAGTCAGATCTCTGACACGTGTGTCAGGATTAACCTCTGCTTTAGCAAGAATTTTGTCTGCGCTTGGTCTACCAATTCCATAAATGTAGGTAAGACCGATTTCAATACGTTTCTCTCTTGGTAAGTCTACACCAGCTATACGAGCCATGTACTGTTTCCTCCATTTTCTGTTTCTGAAAGTTCCGCATATCGTATGTCACTTGCTCTCGCAAGGTGAAATGGGACATATCGACCTGCCGCTTTCTTTTCTAGTTTCCTAATTGGGGTGCCTCGGTAAAACACCCAGCTGTAATTGGCGAATCACAGCCTTTCCGAAATTGCGGATCTTAACCGCTGTTGCCTCTCGGTATTAGGCAATACATGCTTATTATCTGTTCAGTAGAACAACCCTGCCGGGTGTTTCATACTGCAGCCGCACGTTTCACAAACATTCCAAAGAAGTCCCGATATGGAAATCAACCCTGACGCTGTTTGTGCTTCGGGTTCTCACAGATGATTCTGATGGATCCCTTTCTCTTAATGACCTTGCACTTCTCGCAGATCGGCTTTACAGATGATCTTACTTTCACTGGAAATCCTCCTTCCGTAAATTAGTCTCATATCTGCAGTTTCACAGGCGCACTCATACACAGTATTTGCGCGCTTGAAATATATACTAACACCTGTTTTCCTGAAATGCAAGAAAAAATTTAAAAAATTTTTGATTTTTTTTGCAGGCTGTATTATAATGGGTGGCAAAGTCCGGCAGACATATAGAATCTGCCTATTTTAATGAAAGGAATCTTTACATATGCATACGGAAATGAAATATCGTTTTCTGATACATTACACCTTATCTTTTATCGGTGGATACCTGGGGCTTTATGCCATTGTGTCAAGAGCTGATCTTTTCGGCAATGCCCAGACAGCCAATCTTCTTGGTGTTGTGCGGGATCTCATAGGCAGGGATTTTTCGGATATGCTTCTGCGTGTGGGTGCGCTTCTCATATATATGGCTGCTGTTATCCTTACGGTCTGGATCCCAGATCATTTTTCCGCAGATCTTCGTTTTATCAGTATCGGGATCGATATCTTTGCGATCCTGCTCCTGGGATTCTTTCCTTCCGGAATGTCTCCGGTTGTGGCTCTTTACCCTGTGTTCTTTGCAATGCCTTTCCAGTGGTGTACCTTCAAGGCTCCCGGCGGATATAACAGCTCCACGATCTTTTCCACCAACAACCTTCGCCAGTTCACCACAGCTGTCACTCAGTTCCTTATGAAAAAGGACAGCGCACAGTGCGATAAAGCAAAATTCTACGGAATGACGCTGCTTTCTTTTCATACAGGTGCAGCTTTGTCTCTGATCCTGTATATGACCTGCGGTCTCTCAGGCGTATGGCTCTGTCTGGTTCCTGCCTTCTATGCTGTATGGCTGATCAGTGCAGACCGGAATACCGCAGCCGATACACCGGCAGTTACCCGAAGCACAGCTTCTGACGGCAGCAGCTTCAGAAATCTTTCCTATAAGAAAAAAGAGGCCTGACTTTATTTTAGCTTTGATAAAATAAGAGGAAATGTGATCTGTTTTTACACTGTCACATTTCCTTTTTTGTTTACGCGTAAGCCCCTCTGACGCTTACAGCTTATATGCGTTCGAAATCCAGTATCATGATTTTGAATGGCCACAAATTGATTTCATCTATATTTCTCATACTATCCTCATAACATATCAATATGCTCTGTAACTTGTTTAAACATTCCACGGTATTTACATTGCGCTTACCGGGAAAATCTTTTATAATTGTTCCAGAAATCATAAATCCTGCTATATATTTTTGACCGAACATGAATGGAGAATTGAAATGCCCAAAAGTATTTACGAAGATATCTATAAAGATCTGAAAATGAAAATAGAGGACAACACCTTTGCCTATCAGGAGCTTCTGCCTTCCGAAAACACTCTGATCCAGACTTACAGCTGCTCCCGCAATACTCTGCGACGTGCGGTCAGTCTTCTTGTCAGTGACGGCTATGTACAGACCATGCAGGGAAAAGGTGTCCGCAATATCTACCGTCCAAACGAGAAGACTGCTTTCACCATCGGAGAGATCGAAACCTTCAAGGAATCTGCTGCAAGGAACGGTCAGAATGCCCATACGGAGGTGGCTCTTTTTACAGAGCTTTGTATCAGCAAAAATCAGTCAGCTTACACAGGATTTCCCGCTGGTGCAGAAGTATATTATATTCAGCGTATCCATTATCTTGAAGATATCCCGCTGATCATCAACCATAATTATTTTCTGAAGGAATCCGTTCCCGGCCTTACTGCCGAGATTGCCAGTCATTCTATCTATGAATATCTGGAACAGGTGCTTCATATGACCATTGTCAACAGCAAACGTATCATGACTGTGGAAAAGGTTACAGAAATTGATGAAAAATATCTTCATCTGAATGTAAAGGATTATAACTGCGTGGCTGTGGTGTCCAGCCAGACTTATAACAGTGACGGTGTGATGTTTGAGTATACCCAGTCACGGCACAAACCGGATCATTTTCGATTTTATGATAATGCCCTGCGCCGATGAGCCAGGCTCATAACTGCTTCGCAGCTATACGGTTATGAGCAGGTGACAAATGTGGCTCACAAATATCCGCCTAGATCTGTATAGATACCTGGATCTGTATAGATGCTGCAGTTTCCTATTTTCCAAAATTATGTTATACTGAAACGATCAACGGAGAGAGGAAATTTTATTTTTATGAAAAAACGAGAATCTTTTAACAGCCGCTGGGGGTTCATTCTGGCCTGCATCGGGTCTGCGGTTGGAATGGGAAATATCTGGATGTTTCCCACCAGAGTTTCCCTGTATGGCGGGGGATCGTTCCTGATCCCGTATTTTATTTTTGTGGCACTGATCGGCTTTACCGGGGTGATCGGTGAGATGAGCTTTGGCCGCGGGACACGTTCCGGGCCCATTGACGCCTTCGGCATGGCCTGTGAAACCAAATGCAGACGAAGGCTGGGTGAAACACTGGGCTGGATACCGGTGATCGGTGCACTGGCCATGGCTATCGGTTATACGGTTGTTATGGGATGGATCTTCCGATATATGCTCGGAACCTTTACAGGATCTACCCTGGCACCGGCAGATATTGAGTCCTTTGGCGCCAAATTCGGAGGCATGGCCTCTGCCTGGGGAAATAATCTCTGGCAGCTGGCTGCTCTTGTGATCTGCATGTTTATCCTGATGTACGGCGTTGGAAGCGGCATCGAAAAGGCCAATAAAGTGATGATGCCTATCTTCTTTATACTGTTTGTGATCCTTGGCATCTATGTTGCCTTTCAGCCGGGAGCTGCTGCCGGATACCGCTATATCTTCCGCGTGGAGCCGGAAGTTCTGGCAAAGCCTTCCACCTGGATCTTCGCACTTGGACAGGCATTTTTCTCCCTGTCTGTTGCAGGCAACGGTACACTGATCTACGGATCTTATCTTCCGGACAGCGAAGATATCCCTGCATCTGCTGCAAGGGTAGCACTTTTTGATACTCTGGCTGCTATGCTGGCAGCACTTGTTATCATTCCGGCCATGGCTACCACAGGTGCCAAGCTTGACCAGGGCGGTCCCGGACTTCTGTTCATCTACCTGCCGCACCTGATCAAAACCATGCCTGGCGGACAGATCATTGCCATCATCTTTTTCGTAGCTGTGTTCCTTGCAGGCATGACCTCGCTTATGAACCTTTATGAAGCCCCCATTGCCACAGTTCAGGAAAAAACAGGTCTTGGCCGGATTCCTTCCTGCATGGTGATCGCCGTAATCGGCGTTGTAGCTTCTCTGCTGATCCAGGGCATTGTTTCTGACTGGATGGATGTGCTTTCCATCTATATCTGTCCTCTCGGCGCAGGATTTGCAGGGATCATGTTCTTCTGGATTTTCGGCCGGAGCTATGTGGAAAGCCAGATCAGCAAAGGCCGCGAGAAACCATTCACGAAATATTTTTACCCGGTGTGTAAATATCTTTATATTCCGGTGTGCTTTCTGGTGCTGATCCTTGGTGTTGTGCTGGGTGGGATCGGATGATAAGGTGATAACATAAGTAAAATAAAAAATTATCTGCATAAACAAATCCCCCGAAAAATGATTTTTTAATCATTTCCGAGGGATTTTTATGTTTTATCTTATAATATTCGTAAAGCCAGGATTTTCGATTTGCTGCATATCCTGAATACACTCACTTCACAGTTTGTCAACAAGTTTAAGTTTTACACTGATTTCCAATTATTCTACATTCTTAGAGTGTATCCGGTTTCTCCACTTCATAGTCAGACCAAGATGCAGCCGTATCGCTGCCTGAGAAACGTAAAAAAATGTGAGTGATAAATTCCACTTCAGATTCTTTTCTGCAGAAAAGGCAAAAAAAGACCCGGCAGCTTGACGCCACCAGGTCATCCTTTACAATATTTCTTATTTATCTCTCCAGATGATTCTTCCTTTGGAAAGATCATACGGAGAAAGTTCGATCGTTACTTTATCTCCCGGGAGAATACGGATAAAATTCATACGGAGCTTGCCACTGATATGTGCAAGTACCACATGTTTGTTTTCCAGTTCCACTTTAAACATCGCATTAGGCAGTTTCTCCAGAACAGTGCCTTCTACTTCGATCACATCTGCTTTTGACATTTTTTACCTCCTATGTCATGACAACAATTGCTGCTTACAGATTCGTAAGCGTCAGAATCTCTGGTTCCCCATCGGTGATGAGGATCGTGTTTTCATAGTGGGCGGAAAGTGAACCATCCATGGTTACCACTGTCCACTCATCGTCCAGCCATGCCACGTCCGCACGACCAAGGTTGATCATGGGCTCGACGGCCAGGGTCATTCCCGGAAGGAGCTTGATGCCCCTGCGCTTCTGCGGGAAGTTTGGAATCTGCGGATCCTCATGAAGATGAGTTCCGATTCCATGTCCTACAAGGTCACGTACAATACCGTAACGGTATTTCGCTGCGTGGGCTCCGATGGCTTTGGAAATATCATTTAAATGATTTCCGGCTTTTGCCATTTTCAGTCCTTCAAAAAAGCACTCTCTTGTAACCTTAATGAGCTGCTGTGCTTCTTTGGATACTTCACCTACCGCATAGGTACGTGCTGCGTCAGAATGGTAGCCCTTATAAATCAGGCCGGCGTCGATCTTAACCAGATCCCCGTCCTGGATAATCTTCTCCTCGGATGGAATTCCATGCACAACCTCATCATTCAGGCTGATGCAGAAAGAAGCCGGAAAACCTCCGTAGTTCAGAAAGTTCGGAATACAGCCCATAGACCGGATCATTTCTTCCCCGATCTTATCAATCTCTTTGGTGCTGACACCCGGTTTGATGTAAGGGATCAAACCGTCATGCACCTTCTCAAGAAGATGGCCTGCTTCTCTCATAAGTTCGATTTCATGCTGTGTCTTAATTGTTACGGACATTCTTATTCTCCTAAGATGTCAACGATCTCCTGGAATACCTCATTCAGATCCCTGGTTCCGTCTACCGTCTTCAAAACACCCTGTGTGGTGTAATAGTCAATCAATGGCTGTGTCTGCTCATGATAAACATTCAGACGCTTCTGAACTGTTTCCGGCTTGTCATCATCACGGAGTACAAGCTTGTCACCACAGGTATCGCAGACCCCCTCTGTCTTCGGTGCTGCAAATACAACGTGATAAGTTGCACCGCATTTCACACATGCACGGCGTCCGCCCATACGTTTCACGATGTTATCATCCGGCACATCCACATCGATCGCATAATCAATTTTGCTTCCAAGTTTGTTCAGAGCCTCTGTCAGACATTCTGCCTGCGGAATTGTTCTCGGGAAACCATCCAGAACATACCCTTCCCTTGCGTCATCCTGCTGAATTCTGTCAACAACAAGGTCGCAGGTCAGTTCATCCGGAACAAGAAGTCCCTGATCCATGTAAGTTTTTGCTTTGTTTCCAAGCTCGGTACCGTTTTTGATGTTAGCACGGAAAATATCTCCTGTGGAGATGTGCGGAATCCCATATTTCGCCGCAATTTTCTTAGCCTGAGTACCTTTACCTGCCCCCGGTGCACCCAACATAATAATTCTCATAGCATACCCTCCATTTTCCTGTTTTCTGCCTGATTTTCAGACAGTCCTGTTTACAAATCAAGGCTGCGACACTTTCGCACCGCAACCTTCATTTTCAATTAGTTCAGGAAGCCTTTGTAATTACGTACAAGCAGCTGAGATTCCACCTGCTTAACGGTCTCCAGGATAACACCTACGATGATGATGATAGATGTACCGCCGAAGGAAACATCCGCACCGAACACACCGTTGAAGAAGAACGGTATAACGGCCACGATAACAAGACCTACTGCACCTATAAATATAATATAATTCAGGATTTTAGTCAAATAATCTGAAGTCGGTTTTCCCGGACGGATGCCTGGGATAAAACCGCCCTGCTTTTTGATATTATCGGCTACTTCCAACGGATTAAAGGTAATTGATGTATAGAAGTATGCGAAGAATACGCAAAGTACCACATACACGATCAGACCCCAGCTGTACTGGATCTGACTTGGATTACACCAGTTATTGGAGGAAAGTCCTCTTAAGATCTCACTTCCGATGCCCGTTCCGTTTCCTTTGCCAGCGAACTGAGCAATGATCGACGGGAAAGACATGATAGAGGAAGCAAAAATAACCGGGATAACGCCGGCAGTATTTACCTTGAGCGGGATGTTTGTGGACTGACCGCCCATCATTTTACGTCCAACCATCTTTCTGGAATACTGAACCGGAATTCTTCTCTCTGCTCCGTTGAGGATAAGTACGAGCACTACAACAAACAGAATAATCACAGCAATGATGCAGGCTGCAAGCATTCCTTTTGCAATTGTTTTGCCCTTGACGAAGTTCTCATAAAGAAGGGACATATCACTCGGGATCCTGGACACGATATTGATAGTCAGGACGATGGAAATACCATTTCCAATGCCCTTCTCTGTAATACGCTCGCCCAGCCACATAAGCATTGCGGAACCCGCTGTTAAACTTGCAACAACTACGATTCCTTTAAGGAAGCTCATGTTCGGGATCATACCCTGACGTCCAAATCCGATTGCCATGGCAACAGACTCAAACAGAGCAAGACCAACCGTTACATAACGTGTGATTGCTGTAAGCTTTTTTCTTCCTTCTTCTCCGTCACGCTGCATCTCTTCCAGTGCCGGAATGGCAATGGTAAGAAGCTGAATGATAATGGAAGAAGTAATGTAAGGTGTGATGTTCAATGCGAAAATTGACATCTGAGTAAAGGAACCGCCGGTGAACGCATCAAAGAAATTGAATGCGTCACCGGTATTAGATTCAAACCACTGCTTAAAGAAGTCACTGTCGACTCCCGGTACAGGAAGCTGGGATCCGATTCTGATCACGAATATCATCCAGATCAGATAGAGAAGCTTTCTTCTCATTTCCTTTACTTTGAAAACACTCTTAAGAGTCTCAAACATTAGATCACCTCTACTGTACCACCAGCAGCTTCAATTTTTGTTTTTGCAGTCTCGCTGACAGCGTTTACTTTAACATTAAGTTTTTTTGTAAGCTCGCCGTTTCCAAGGATCTTAACACCATCACCGATCTTGGAGATTGCACCGCTTGCAAGTAAGCTGTCAACTGTAACCTCTGCGCCATCCTCAAAACGATTGAGAACGTCTACATTGATTGCGATAATTTCTTTAGAGTTTCTGTTAGTGAAACCTCTCTTAGGAAGACGTCTGTATAAAGGCATCTGACCTCCCTCGAATCCCGGTTTCTTGTGTCCGGAACGAGCAAGCTGTCCTTTATGTCCTTTACCAGCAGTTTTGCCGTTTCCTGAACCATGTCCACGGCCTCTTCTGAAGTTATCGCTATGCTTGGAACCCTCTGCGGGTCTTAAGTTTGATAATTCCATTCTGGCACCTCCTTAATCTTCTACTTTTACCAGGTGCTGCACCTGCTGAATCATTCCTCTGGTTGCAGCGTTGTCTGGCATCTCAACTGTTTTATGCATCTTTGTAAGACCCATAGCTTTTACAGTTTTTTTGTGTTTCGGTACTGCACCGATTGGAGATTTTACCAGTGTAACCTTGATTGTATCTGCCATTTCCATATCCTCCTTAACCCAGAATCTCATCTACAGATTTTCCGCGGAGCTTTGCAACCTCTTCCGGAGTCTTTAACTGGCTCAGGCCTGCGATTGTTGCCAGAACTACGTTCTGTTTATTTCTGGAACCCATACATTTTGTACGGATGTTTTTGATACCTGCAAGCTCGATTACGGCACGTGCCGGGCCACCGGCGATAACTCCAGTACCTTCCGGAGCTCTCTTCAGAAGCATCTCAGCGCTTCCGAATTTTCCGATGAAGTCATGTGTAATGGAATTGTTCTCGTCTCTTGCAACAGTAACAAGCTTCTTCATAGCGTCCTCTTTACCTTTGCGGATCGCCTCCGGAATTTCTGCTGCTTTTCCTAAACCTGCACCAACGTGTCCATTGCCGTCACCTACAACAACTAAAGCTGTGAAACGGAAGTTACGACCACCTTTAACAACCTTGGTAACACGCTTGATTGATACTACTTTATCTTCTAACTCTAACTGACTAGCATCAATAAGATTACGTTTCATGTGTTCTTTTCCTCCTCTTAGAATTTCAGTCCAGCTTCTCTTGCTGCATCTGCCAGTGCTTTAACTTTTCCGTGGTAGATATATCCACCTCTGTCGAAAACAACGCTCTCGATACCAGCCTCAACAGCTTTTTTACCGATCACTGTTCCAACTTTTGCTGCAGCCTGTACATCATCAGTGTTCTCAAGCTCTGCTTTTACGTCCTTCTGGAGAGTAGAAGCGGATACTAAAGTTTTACCAACTGTGTCATCAATAATCTGTGCATAGATGTGCTTGTTGGAACGAAATACTGCCAGACGAGGAGTAGTTGCAGTTCCGTTTAAATGATGACGTAATCTTCTATGCTTCTTTTCGCGAATTTCGCTTCTGGATGCTTTGTTAATCATATTCTCACTCTCCTTAATTATTTCTTACCGGTCTTACCGACTTTACGTCTGATAACTTCGTCAACGTACTTGATTCCCTTGCCCTTGTATGGCTCAGGTCTTCTCTTGTCTCTGATCTCAGCTGCGTACTGGCCAACTTTTTCTTTGCTGATACCAGATACGATGATCTTGTTTCCGTCAACTGTGGACTCAAGACCTTCTGGATCTTCCATCTCTACCGGGTGAGAATATCCGAGGTTAAGTACAAGTTTCTTGCCCTGCTTAGCAGCTCTGTAACCAACACCGTTAACCTCAAGCTCTTTTTTGTATCCTTCGCTTACACCAACAACCATGTTGTGGATAAGGCTTCTTGTTAAGCCGTGAAGGGCTTTGATTCTCTTTAAGTCGTTCGGTCTTGTTACAACTACATGACCGTCTTCAACTTTGATCTCTAACTCTGTCGGGAGTGCTCTCTCAAGTGTTCCCTTAGGTCCTTTTACTGTTACAACGTTTCCATCTGCGACTGTAACCTCAACGCCAGCTGGAATTGCAACCGGAAGTCTTCCGATTCGTGACATAAATTTGTCCTCCTTACTTAGATTGTCGGAGAGGGCCCATGCCCTCTCTGTTTTCAGTTTAAAAGCTATATGACTGCTTCGTTAAGCGGCTTTGGCCTACCAAACGAATGCAAGTACCTCGCCACCAACCTGAAGCTTACGAGCCTCTTTGTCAGTGATAACGCCTTTGTTTGTGGAAAGGATTGCGATACCAAGTCCACCAAGAACCTTCGGAAGCTCATCCTTGCCTGCGTATACACGAAGACCTGGTTTGGAGATTCTCTTAAGTCCTGTGATGATCTTCTGGTTTTTGTCCTCACCATATTTCAGTGTGATGTGAAGAGTTTTAACAACTCCATCCTCAACCAGATCATATTTTGCGATGTATCCCTCATCTACAAGGATGTTTGCGATAGCAATTTTCATCTTGGATGCCGGTACGTCTACAGTGTCATGTTTTGCAGTATTTGCGTTACGGATTCTTGTAAGCATATCTGCGATCGGATCGCTCATTGTCATGTAAGTTTCCTCCTCTTTCTTCAGACTTTACATGTCGTGTGAATATTATTTAAATGATTAAAAAGTTGCTTTCGCCTCGGCCTACCAGGAAGCTTTCTTAACACCCGGGATCTGACCTTTGTATGCCAGCTCACGGAAGCAGATTCTGCAAATTCCGTATTTTCTCAGGTATGCATGTGGACGGCCACAGATTCTGCAGCGAGTATACTCTCTTGTGGAGAATTTAGCTTTACGCTGCTGTTTAATTTTCATTGCTGTCTTAGCCATGAATCTTTTCCTCCTATTTAGCAAATGGCATGTTGAATAATGTCAGTAATTCGCGTGCCTCTTCATCTGTTTTAGCAGTTGTAACGAAGATAACATCCATTCCTCTTACTTTATCAACCTTATCGTACTCAACCTCTGGGAAGATCAGCTGCTCTTTGATACCAAGAGCATAGTTTCCTCTGCCGTCGAATGCGTTCGGGTTAACACCACGGAAGTCACGTACACGTGGAAGAGCAAGGTTGATAAGACGATCAGCGAACTCATACATCTTCTCGCCTCTCAGAGTAACTTTACATCCGATCGGCATACCCTCTCTGATTTTGAAGTTAGCGACAGATTTTTTAGCTTTTGTAGCGATTGCTTTCTGTCCTGTAACAAGTTCCATATCTGCGATTGCAGCGTCAAGAAGTTTAGCGTTCTCTTTTGCCTCGCCAACACCCATGTTAACAACGATTTTCTCGAGTTTTGGCACTTCCATTACGTTTTTGTATCCGAATTTCTTGGTCATGGCATCCATGATCTCGTTCTTGTAAAGATCTTTTAATCTACTCACCTTTATATGCCTCCTCTCTTAATTAATCGATTGTCTTTCCTGTTGCTTTGGCAACACGAACTTTTTTGTCTCCATCCATCTTGAATCCAACTCTTGTAGCTTTTCCGTCTACAACGAGCATTACGTTGGAGATATGAAGTGGAGCTTCTTTTGTCACGATTCCACCGTTCTGATTAGCTGCGGACGGTTTAGCGTGCTTTGTAACCATGTTTACGTTCTCAACAACTACTGTGTTGTCTTTTACGTTAACTGCAAGGACCTTTCCGTCCTTACCTTTATCTTTTCCAGCGATTACCTTTACAGTATCACCTTTTTTAATTTTCATAGCTGACATTCGGCACCCTCCTATAATACTTCCGGAGCTAAGGAAACGATCTTCATGAATTTCTTCTCACGAAGCTCTCTGGCAACTGGTCCAAAGATACGTGTTCCTCTCGGAGTTAAGTCATCCTTGATAATTACGGCAGCATTTTCATCGAAACGGATGTAAGATCCGTCTTTACGACGAGCGCCTTTTTTAGTTCTAACAACTACAGCTTTAACAACGTCACCTTTTTTAACAACGCCGCCTGGTGTTGCATCTTTAACCGTAGCAACAATTGTGTCACCGATGTTTGCATATCTTCTTGTAGAGCCGCCCATAACACGAATACAAAGGATTTCTTTTGCACCAGTGTTGTCGGCAACTTTCAGTCTAGTTTCCTGCTGAATCATACTGGTTTCCTCCTTATTTAGCTTTCTCTACGATCTCAACCAGTCTCCATCTCTTGTCCTTGGACAGCGGTCTGGTCTCCATTACCTTAACGGTATCTCCGATGTTGCACTCATTGTTCTCGTCATGAGCTTTTAATTTATATGTTCTCTTCACGATTTTTTTGTAAAGAGGATGTTTTACATGGTCTTCAATTGCAACTACGATGGTCTTATCCATTTTGTCGCTGATAACCTTACCCACGCGGGTTTTTCTCAGATTTCTTTCCACGATTTATGTCCTCCTGTCCTATTTGGAAGCGTTTGCCTGCTCAGTGATTACTGTCTGGATTCTGGCAATATTTTTACGAACCTCTTTGATTCGTCCTGTATTGTCTAACTGGTTTGTTGCATTCTGAAATCTCAGATTGAAAAGCTCTTTTTTAGCAGCTACTAATTCTTCATTCAGTTCTGCAACTGACTTTGCTTTTAAATCTTCCACGAACTTATTAATTTTCACTGTTATCACCGCCTTCTAAGTCTGCACGAGAAACGATTTTACATTTACATGGTAACTTGTGCATTGCAAGACGTAATGCTTCACGGGCAACCTCTTCGGACACGCCTGCAATCTCAAACATAACACGACCTGGTTTTACTACTGCTACCCAGTACTCCAGAGCGCCTTTTCCGGAACCCATTCGAGTCTCAGCTGGTTTAGCTGTTACCGGTTTATCCGGGAAAATCTTAATCCAAACTTTACCGCCACGTTTGATGTAACGGGTCATAGCAACACGGGCTGCCTCGATCTGATTAGATCTGATCCAACATGGCTCAGTAGCAACAAGACCGAAATCACCATAGTTGATAACATTGCCTCTAAGGGCTTTTCCTCTCATGGAGCCACGGAATTGTTTACGACGTTTTACTCTTTTTGGCATTAACATTATTTATCGCTCCCTTCCTTAGTTCCTTTTGTCGGAAGAATCTCACCATTGTAGATCCATGCCTTAACACCAACTTTACCGTATGTGGTGTCTGCTTCCGCAAAGCCATAGTCGATATCTGCACGAAGTGTCTGAAGCGGGATTGTTCCCTCGCTGTAGAACTCTGTACGAGCCATATCAGCTCCGCCGAGACGTCCGGATACGGAAGTCTTGATTCCCTTAGCGCCAGCCTTCATTGTTCTCTGCATTGTGGACTTCATAGCACGTCTGAAGGAAATACGGTTCTCAAGCTGAAGAGCAATGTTCTCAGCAACCAGCTGTGCATCTTTGTCCGGTCTCTTAACTTCTTTGATGTCAACGATAAGCTTCTTGTCTGTGTATTTCTGAAGCTCAGCTTTAACTTTCTCGATCTCTGCGCCGCCCTTACCGATTACGATACCAGGTTTTGCTGTGTAGATGATGATCTTAACTCTGTCAGATGCTCTCTCGATCTCGATTTTGGAAACACCTGCGCTGTATAATTTCTTTTTAAGGAATGTTCTGATGTTGTAGTCTTCTACCAGGTAGTCAGCAAACTTGTCTTCTGCATACCATCTGGAATCCCAATCCTTGATAACTCCGACTCTAAGGCCATGCGGATTAACTTTCTGTCCCATGCTTTTCCTCCTTACCTTTCATCAAGCACAACTGTGATATGGCTAGTTCTCTTCTCGATTCTGTAAGCTCTACCCTGTGCTCTCGGCTGAATTCTCTTCATTGTAGGTCCCTTATCTGCATAGCATGCTGCAACATAAAGGTTGTCTGCGTTCATTCCGTTGTTGTTCTCAGCGTTTGCTACTGCTGACTCAAGCAGTTTTTTGATCACGCTGGAAGCGTATCTCGGATTGTATGTCAGGATACCAAGTGCTGTCTGTACATCTTTGCCACGGATCGCATCTAATACGTAGCAGGCTTTCTGAACAGAAATTCTTGCATAAGATAACTTTGCAGACGGCCTTGTCTCTCTATTATTCTCATTTCTGGCTCTCTTTATCTGGCTTCTATGTCCTTTTGCCATCTTAAAGTGCCTCCTTTCTTAAATTCGATATCTAAGTTATCTGCCAGCTGTCTTAAATTGACAGCGGGCAGTTATAAATCTGATGACTAGCGTACTCCGGACTTCTTCTCGTCTTTTCCGTGTCCTCTGTAAGTTCTTGTTGCAACGAACTCACCAAGTTTGTGTCCTACCATATCCTCTGTGATATATACCGGCACATGTTTTCTTCCGTCATGAACAGCGATTGTGTGTCCTACGAAAGACGGGAAGATTGTGGAACGGCGAGACCAAGTTTTGATTACGGATTTATCATTTGCAGCGTTAAGAGCGTCTACTTTTTTAAGTAAGCTCTGGTCTGCAAAAGGTCCTTTTTTCAGTGAACGAGACATGCTTTCTCCTCCTTATTATTTCGATAATGCTTTTCCATCGCGTCTTCTTACGATGTACTTGTTGGACTGTTTGTTTTTCTTTCTGGTCTTCAGGCCGAGAGCAGGTTTGCCCCACGGTGTGCAAGGACCTGGGCGTCCGATACCGGTCTTACCTTCACCACCACCATGTGGATGGTCATTCGGGTTCATTACGGAACCACGAACTGTAGGTCTGATACCCATGTTACGTTTACGTCCGGCTTTACCGATGTTAATAAGGTTGTGATCTCCGTTTCCGATTACACCAACAGTTGCGCGGCATACGATCGGAACCATTCTCATCTCACCGGAAGGAAGACGAAGTGTTGCGTACTTTCCTTCTTTAGCCATGAGCTGTGCGCCGTTTCCTGCAGAACGAACCATCTGTCCGCCTTTTCCAGGATGAAGCTCAATGTTGTGAACCATAGTACCAACCGGGATAAGCTCCAGTGGAAGGCAGTTTCCAACACGAACCTCAGCTTCCGGACCATTGTAAACCTTCTGGCCTACTTTAAGTCCCTCTGGAGCGAGGATGTAAGCTTTCTCGCCATCTGCGTAGCAGATCAGAGCGATGTTAGCTGTTCTGTTCGGATCGTACTCGATTGTTTTAACTGTTGCAGGGATTCCATCTTTTCTTCTCTTGAAGTCGATGATTCTGTATTTTCTTCTGCTTCCGCCACCCTGATGTCTTACAGTGATCTTACCCTGATTGTTACGTCCAGCGTTCTTCTTAAGGGAAGTAACGAGGGATTTCTCTGGTTTTGCAGCTGTAATCTCAGAGAAGTCGGAACCAGTCATATGTCTTCTTGACGGTGTATATGGGTTATAGCTTTTGATTCCCATGATGTTTCTCCTTTCGAATTTGTTCTCGTGCTTTCGTGCACATATTCGGACTTATCTGTTAATTAAAGTCCCTCAAAAATCTCGATATCTTTGCTCTCTTCTGTAAGAGCTACGATAGCTTTTTTAGTCTTAGCAGTTTTTCCAACTACCATTCCACGGCGTTTTTTCTTTCCATCACTGTTGATGGTGTTTACGCTCTTAACTTTTGTTCCCTCGAACATCTTCTCAACAGCCTCTTTGATCTGAGTCTTGTTAGCTTCCGGATGTACAAGGAATGTATATTTCTTCTCACCCATGTCTGCCATGGATTTCTCTGTGATAACCGGACGGATGATTACGTCATAGTACTGAATACTTGCCATTATGCGTATACCTCCTCGATAGATGCAACGGCATCCTTTGTAACAACTACGGTGTTGTGTTTCATAACATCGTATGTGTTGATTGTAGCCGGTGTTGCAGTTTCCACGTCAGCGATGTTTCTTGCGGAAAGAACTACGTTCTGATCGTTGTCAGCTGTGATTACAAGAGCTTTCTCTGCTTTCAGGTTTGTAAGAACCTTCTGCATCTCTTTTGTCTTAACCTCAGCAAGTGCAAGGCTGTCAACAACAACAAGTTTATTATCCTGAACCTTGGATGTCAGAGCGGATTTAAGAGCTGCTCTTCTTTCCTTCTTGTTCATTTTCACTTCATAATCTCTCGGAACCGGAGCGAATACAACACCGCCGCCTGTCCACTGTGGTGCACGGATGGAACCCTGTCTTGCATGACCTGTTCCTTTCTGTCTCCACGGTTTTCTTCCGCCGCCTCTTACCTCAGAACGAGTTTTCGCTTTCTGAGTTCCCTGACGGTTATTTGCAAGCTGACGAACAACTGCAAGATGAACGAGATGCTCGTTGATCTCAACGCCGAATACTGCGTCATTCAGCTCCATTGTGCCAACTTCATTGCCTTCCATATTATAAACAGTTACATTAGCCATTCTGATGCTCCTCCTTTCCTATTATAAGGACTTTACTGTCTCTTTGATTGTAACCAAAGATTTCTTAGGTCCTGGAACAGCACCCTTAACTAACAGTAAGTTATTTTCTGTATCTACACGTACGATCTCAAGATTCTGAACAGTTACCTGAACATGTCCCATGTGACCTGGCATATGTTTTCCTTTGAAAACCTTGCTCGGATCGGAGCAAGCGCCGTTGGAACCTGCATGACGATGATATTTAGAACCGTGAGCCATAGGTCCTCTGGACTGGCCATGTCTCTTGATGGCGCCCTGGAAGCCTTTACCTTTGGAAACTGCAGTAGCATCGATATGATCTCCTGCTGCAAAGATATCAGCCTTGATCTCCTGTCCAACCTCATACTCGCCGGCATTGTCAAATCTGAACTCTTTTACAAATCTCTTTACAGCTACACCAGCTTTGTCAAAGTGGCCTTTCTCCGGTTTGTTGACCAGTTTCTCTCTGATCTCGCCGAAGCCAACCTGAACTGATGTGTATCCATCGTTCTCCTCAGTTTTAACCTGAGTTACAACGCAAGGACCTGCCTGTAAAACAGTTACCGGAATTAACATTCCATCTTCATTGAAGATCTGAGTCATTCCGACTTTAGTAGCTAAAATAGCTTTCTTCATTTCTTTCTTCCTCCTTATAGCGGATTACCATTCGGTAATCATATAGTTAATGTCAAATGACATTATTAGCGGTTTTTCATCTTGATATCGATGTGAACACCAGCCGGCATTTCCAGTCTGGAAAGTGCATCTACTGTTTTCTGAGTTGGTGTCAGGATATCGATAAGTCTCTTATGTGTTCTCTGCTCAAACTGCTCTCTGGAATCTTTGTATTTATGAACAGCTCTTAAGATTGTAACAACCTCTTTCTTAGTAGGAAGCGGAACCGGTCCACTTACCATTGCTCCGTTCTTCTTTACTGTCTCGATGATCTTTGCTGCAGATGCATCAACGAGCTGATGATCATATGCCTTTAATGTGATTCTCATTACCTGATTTGCCATAAAAAAAGTCTCCTCCTATTCGTACTTATATAGCAGTACGACAAGCGGCGACTGTACACATCTCCGTGTGTGTCATGGTATATTTGCACACACGTCCCATCCCAAGATGGTTATTGAACTTTGTACAGTGACTTGTCGTCAGTTTCCTAACTTGACATTCGCTCCACGGAAAACCTGCCAGTGTGGCAGCAACCTCGCGCTTCATAGCTATCAATGTCACAGCAAGGATTAGTATATACGATGATTCTTCAGAATGCAAGCCTTTTTTTTAATTTTTTTGATTTTTTTTAAAAAAGAAGAAAATGGCTCATTTCTGAACCATTTTCTTCTTATATAATAGGTACTTATTTTATTCTTCCATATCGTCCACATCACCACTGATGATATCCGAGTAATCAAACAGTGTAACCTTCGTGATGTCATCCTTAACGATATCCGGTGCATCACCGGCCTTCTTTACGCGGCTTGCAAGCTGCGCTGCGGAATAAGACGGCATCGCAAGGCTTCCAATGGTAACCGGCTCCTCTTCCTCTTCCGGAACCTCTTCGACCTTTCCGGCCGGATGCGGCTTTCTGTTTTCTTCAACCGTACGTTCTGCCATTTCCAGTCTGGAAAGCATATCTGCTTCTTCTGAAGTGGCTGCTGCAATCTCTTTCTTAAGTTCCGCATGAGCTTCACTTGCGGCAGTCTGTGCAGTCTGCTGTATGGCAGCCTTCTTTTTATTCTCCGAATAGCCTGTAACATCCTCTTCGTCAATCTCATCTACGAAACCGCCCGTACGGACCTTACGCTTATCTGCTTTTTTATTTTTGTGTTTTCGTGCCTTTTCTTCCTGAATGATCTCTTTTTCTTCTTCCTTCATTCTTATGGCACGTGCTTTTTCTTCCTGCTTCAGTTCTTTCCTGGACTTCACATAACCCGGTTCCGGATCGTTCACATCTTCCTCAATATCATCCGGCTCTTTCTTCCAGAGTTCTGCGATCACATACAGGATGATCAGGAACAATACGACCAGACCAAGAATGATCAGGCCTTCAATACTTTCTGTAGCCACCATAAGATATCCCACATAGCCAATGGTAACTACAACTTTTGGAACATAATCTCCAACCTTAATGGTAAAAGTCTTTCCTCCGGAAACGGACTGATCTGTTACTGTTCCGGTTCCCTTGGAGGCATCGAGATTGGTGATCGTATATTTATATGTCTCGGAATCTTTCTGTACAAGGATCGGAGTACCTGCGCTGATCGCAGAACTCTTCTCCGGGATCGCATATGTAACAGATCCGACTGGGAGGTTCGTTGCCTTATCGGATTTATCCACGATCACTGTTCTCACCCCGAAGAACGGCGGAAGAACAAGTCCCAGTACACAGATCAGTGTGCATATCACAACAAAATGTACGATAAATTTCAATACTTTTGACATAGGTAATCTTCCTCTTTCATATTTGTAGGTACTTTGAAGCGGAAAGGGATACAGCGGGAATCGGTCTTCCTTTCCGTCTGTATCCCTTTATATTCCACATCCGCAGGAATCTACCATTTTCCGCGGACTGCTCTGTTCCAACTGATTACTGGTTGCTTAAATACTGTTCAATGCTCTCCATCGCTGCATTCTCATCATCACCGTTGGCAGACAGTGTAATCTCTTCTCCAGCGTCAAGTCCCAGAGTCATCATTCCCATAATGCTCTTTGCATTGACTCTTTTTTTGCCAATCTCAACATAAATTTCACTGTTAAACTGGCTTGCCACCTGAACAAGCTGTGCTACAGGTCTTGCCTCCAGTCCAGTGGATAAGTTGATAGTGATTGGTTTTTTAATCATAATAGCTCCTCCTTGTTCTCCCGCAGCTCATCTGCGATCTCACTCAGCTTGCGAAGCCGGTGATTCACACCTGATTTGCCCACCTGCGGATTCAACATCATACCTAATTCTTTCAGTGTGGCATCCGGATACTGCAGTCTCAGCCTGGCTATCTGTGCCAATCCATCACTTAAGCTCTCAAAGCCGATAGTTCTGCTGATCAGCTGTATATCTTCCACCTGTCTCACTGCCGCATTTACCGTTTTATTGATATTCGCAGCCTCACAGTTCACCTTACGGTTTACCGTGTTACGCATTTCCTTAAGTATCCGGATGTTCTCCAGATCCATAAGGGCTACGTTCGCCTCCATGACTGCCAGCATGTCAACGATCTGCGCGCCTTCCTTCACATAGACCACATATGATTTCTTGCGCACCACAATTTTAGCTTCTACGTGAAAACTGCGGATAATCCCCTGTAATTGTTCTGCTTTCCTGCTGTCCGGACACACGATCTCAAAATGATACCCTTTCTCTGGATCACTGATCGAACCGGACGACAAAAAAGTACCGCGAATAAATGCCCGCTTGCAACAGTTCATCTGAACCACAAGCGAATTATCCATTTCAAGTAAACCGGTTTCGTTATCCACAGAAAGCTTTGTCCCCTGCAGTACTTCCTCTGTTCTGGCAGGATCCGTAACCTCAACAAGATATACCTTACCCCGTTTGAGATGAGCCCCTTCCCGGATAACAATCGCTGTCTCTATATTAAAGGTTTTTCGCAATAATGTAAAGCTTTTTCTTGCAACTGCTTCATTTTCTGTCTGGATCCATAGTTTTCTGTTTCCATCCGACATTTTTTCCACACGGCCGCAGCCGCAGAGCAGTGCCGCCAGTTCTGCCACCTGACAGTGCCTGGCCAGACTAAGCTGTCCTGAAAGTTCTTCTTTGACTTTTCCTGAAAATGACATCCCGAACCCTCTTTTACTGTTTCCCTGCCACCCTTTTCATCGCGGCAGTTATTTTTTCAGAAGTCTGTCCTTCTCCGCATCCCTGTGCTCCAGGCGGATGCCGTATTCATCCGATTTGGAAAGCCTGGAAAAAAGTTCTCTGGCAATCGTAACAGAACGATGTTTCCCCCCTGTACATCCGATACCGATCACAAGGCTTGTTTTCCCTTCTTTAATGTAGTTAGGGATCAGAAAACGGATCATATCCTCCAGTTTGTCCGCGAAGGCTTTCGCCGTATCACTGGCCATCACATAATTGAACACTTCATCGTCAAGGCCTGTCAGAGGACGCAGTTCATCCACATAATAGGGATTGGGAAGAAATCGCACATCAAACACAAGATCTGCATCTGCCGGGATTCCATACTTAAAGCCGAAGGAAAGCACAGAGATCATGATATTGCTGAACTCTCTGTCATCCACAAAGATCTTTTCGATTTCCTGGCGAAGCTCCCTAGTAAGCAGATGGCTGGTATCAATGATATAATCCGCACGTTTCCGGAGAAATTTTGTTTTCTCACGTTCCAGGCGGATTCCCTCATCCACTCTCCCTGCTCTTGCCAGCGGGTGGCTTCTTCTGGATTCTTTATAGCGTTTTACAAGGACAGAATCCTCTGCATCCATAAACAGGATCTCGTAATCATACCCGGTCTGCTTCATACGGTCCAGAACTACTTCCAGTTCATCAAGGGCACTTCCGCTTCTGGCATCGATCCCCAGAGCCACATTTCTAACATTTTCGCTCTGCATCTCAGGAAGAAGGGAAGCAAATTTTTCCAGAAGCTGGATTGGAAGATTATCCACGCAGAAATATCCCATATCCTCCAACATTTTAAGTGCAGCTGTTTTTCCTGCTCCTGACACTCCTGTAACGATCACAAAACGCATAGTCTCTCTTCCTTTCCATTTCTTCTTCCGTTATCTGCAAAGCGTACATACGCATTCCTGTTCCCTCTGTTTCGTATCCTGGGTACCTGAAAGCCGGACTACGCTGAGCCTTTTAGGTCTGTGCGATCGGATCCACAGACAAGTAAGTGGTATAATTATTTTGAAAACGATGTACCAGAAATGGTCATCAGGCTTCAAAATCACCCAGGAACTTCACCTCCGGTTCCAACGTAACTCCATATTTCTTATAAACGATATCCCTGACATTATCCATCAGCGTGCGGACATCCCTGGCAGTTGCACCGCCTGCATTGATCACAAAGCCACAGTGTTTCTCAGAAACCTGTGCACCACCTACCTGATATCCAGCAAGACCGCTGTCCATGATCAGCTTACCTGCAAAATATCCCTCCGGTCTCTTAAAGGTACTTCCAGCACTGGGATACTCCAACGGCTGTTTGGTGGTACGACGGATCGTCAGATCTTTCATGGTCTCACGGATCACTTCCGGATTTCCCTCCTTCAGCTGCAGCTTTGCTTCCAGCACGATATAACCTGCGGTTTTGATGATGCTGGTACGATATCCCAGTTCCAGTTTATCTGCCGGAAGGGTAACGATCTCTCCCTCCTCATCCATCACAGTTACCTCTGTGAGAACATCCTTCATCTCGCCGCCATAGGCACCTGCATTCATCACAACCGCACCGCCCATAGTTCCCGGGATCCCGCCTGCAAACTCAAAGCCTGTAAGAGCTGCATTTTTTGCTGCTGCTGCCACCGATGAAAGCAGCGCACCTGCCTGTACGGTGATCTCTGTTCCTTCTACGGTAACGGCAGACATATTTTTGTAGATCTGGATAACTGCTCCACGGTAACCGCCGTCTCCTACCAGAAGATTACTTCCATTTCCGAGGATAAAATAAGGGATCGCACTTTCTTTACAGATTTTTACGATACGCCCCACATCTGTGTCTTTATCCGGCATCAGAAAATAATCCGCCGGACCTCCGATCTTAAAAGTTGTATGACGGCTCATTGCTTCGCCTGTAAAAACACGTTCTTCTCCAAGAAGATCGCAGAACTTTTTTATGATTTCTGAATTCACTTTTTATTTCCTCAGTCTTTCTGTTTTATTTCTGTAAAGCAGACATTACTGTTCCGCCTTGACTTATGCTCATGAACTGGATCTGTCCGTGATCTGCGCTCAATTTCTCATTTGCTGTCAGCTGTGTGAAACGTTTCCGGCTGACAGTATATCCCGCACAACTTCTCCCGCCAGCAGATATCCCGCAGTCCCTGTCACAAAGGAAATATTTCCTTCGGCAGGCTTCTTCACCATAGTTCTTCTCCGTCTGAAAAGCTTTTCTTTTGCCGGTTGTTCTCTGGAATACAGTACTTTGAGTTTACGTATTCCCTGTTTACGCAGTTCTTTTTTTATGATCCTGGCCGCCGGGCATACTGTGGTCCTGCTGATATCCGCAACCTCAAGTCTAGACGGGTCTATCTTGTCCCCGATGTCCAGGCAGGAGATCACAGGCACACGTTCCTCCCTTGCTCTGCTGATCAGAAGCAGTTTTGACGACAGTGTTCCCATTGTATCCACAATATAATCAAAGGAACGCAATTCAAACATTCCCGCAGTCTCCTCATTATAAAAGGTTTCGTAGGTATGCACCAAAATATTCTCATCAATATCCCGGATTCTCTTCTTGGCCGCCTCTACCTTGCTCATTCCCAGAGTAGAATGAAGTGCCAGCACCTGGCTTCCGATATTCGTCAATGTGATCTTTTCATGATCGATCAGTGTCAGACTCCCCACACCGCAGCGCGCAAGTGACTCTGCCACCTGTGATCCGGCTCCGCCAAGACCGAATACTGCAATTTTCGCCCTGCTGAGTTTTTTTACACCTGTATTTCCAACGAGCAATTCCATACGTGAAAAAGCATCCTGCATATCCGTCCTCCTGACACTGTTTTTTCTTTTGATTGAGAAAGACAGCGCCTGTCCGCCGCTGTCCATATTCCTTTTTATTATACTATCTCTGTCCGTAAATGTACAGATATTCTTGTTTTTTAAGATTTTCGCATAAAAAATTTATATTTTCTCATACTATTCCCATACAATCCCACAAGGAGGTTCTGTCCATGCTTCAACAACTGATTCTGTGCTTTATCGGTTTCTGTGCCGGGATCATCGTTGCAGGAGGTGTCTCCGGACTGCTGATCGGCCTTTCCATTGTTCCCCGCTATGCAGGTATCACGCATACAGCTGACCAGATTTTTCTTTATGAAGATCTGACACTTCTGGGAACAGTTGCCGGAACCGTCGTCACCCTGTTTCCGATCAGAATTCCGCTGGGACCTTTTTTCCTGGCTGTCTGCGGAGTATTTTTCGGAATTTTCCTGGGCGGCTGGATCCTTGCACTGGCAGAGATCGCAAAAGTCTTTCCCGTCTTTGCCAGACGGCTGAAGCTCTCTCAGGGGCTTTCTCCGGTAATAATTTCCATTGCTGCCGGAAAAGCCCTGGGCTCCCTGTTTTATTATGCCATGAGCTGGATGTAATTCTTACTGTCACTCTACCATCTCACGAAAGGATTTTCCATATGCAAAATATCAACCAAAAAAAATATGAACAATATGTCAAGCAGCTTACTCCCACCCACAGTCTGCCGCTGAATATGTCAAAAGCTTTTCTCACAGGCGGACTGATCTGTCTTCTTGGACAGGTTATCTTAAACACAGCACAGGCTCTCGGTGTAGATGCTTCCGATTCCAGAACCTGGTGTTCTGTCATTCTCATTCTCTTAAGCGTCCTTCTCACAGGCTTTGGTATTTATCCCAAAATCGGCAAATTCGGCGGTGCAGGAAGTCTTGTTCCCATTACCGGATTCGCCAACTCAGTGGCTGCATCCGCCATTGAGTTCCGGGCAGAAGGACAGGTTTTCGGCATAGGGTGCAAGATTTTTACTATTGCAGGCCCTGTGATCCTCTACGGCATCTTAAGCGCCTGGGGACTGGGTGTGATCTATTATATCCTAAAGATCCTGGAGGTGATATCATGAGCAAAAATCTCAGACTTGGCGCAGCCAGCATTGCATTTTCACAGCCTTTGTATATCGAAAGCGCCGCATCCATCGTCAGTCAGAAAGAGGCGGACGGTCCTCTTGGAGATCTTTTTGACCTGGTCTGTGAAGATCCCATGTTTGGCTGTGACACCTGGGAATCTGCGGAAAGCACACTGCAGAAAGAAACTGCCACTCAGGCCATAAGCAAAGCTGGACTGAGCTCCGAAGATATCCATCTGATGTTCGCCGGAGATCTTCTCGCTCAGACATCAGCCACCTGTTTCGGCTCCGCTGGACTTGGAATTCCCTTTTACGGTCTTTACGGTGCCTGCTCCACCATAGGGGAAGCACTTTCTCTCGGTTCCCTTGCTCTGACCGCCGGATTCGGCACACGGGTCTTATGTGCCACCTCCAGCCATTTCGCAAGTGCGGAAAAAGAATTTCGTTTTCCTCTGGGATACGGAAACCAGCGGCCGTTTTCTGCCACCTGGACAGTAACCGGAAGCGGTGCCTGTATCCTAAGTACATCTCCTCCCGGAGAAAAAGCTCCTCTGCGCTCCGGCAAAGGCTGTGCTGCTATCACCGGCCTTACTGCCGGCCGTGTGATGGATTATGGTCTCAGGGATTCCATGAACATGGGAGGCTGTATGGCTCCTGCAGCCTGCGATACCATTGCACGAAGCTTTTCGGATTTCAGGCGGACGCCTTCGGATTATGATGCCGTCTTTACCGGGGATCTGGGGATCATCGGGCAGAAAATTCTCCTGGATCTTCTGAAGGAACAAAATATCCGGCTTTCTCCCATTCATAAAGACTGCGGTATCCTGATCTATGACGATCCTTCTCAGGACACCCACGCAGGAGGAAGCGGCTGCGGCTGTTCTGCTGTAGTCCTTGCCTCCTACATCCTTCCGAAGATTGTATCCGGAGAATGGAAGCGGATCCTTTTTGTACCAACAGGAGCGCTTCTTTCCAAAGTAAGCTTTAATGAAGGTGACAGTATTCCGGGTATTGCCCACGGAGTTGTCATCGAGCATATGGAGGTATGAGCATGGATTACTTTAACGCATTCTGGTTCGGCGGCCTTGTCTGTGCCCTGATTCAGATCCTTCTGGACAAGACAAAGCTGATGCCTGGCCGTGTGATGGTACTTCTGGTATGTAGCGGCGCCCTGTTAAGTGCCGTTGGCGTCTACCGGCCGCTGGTGGATTTTGCAGGTGCCGGGGCCTCCGTCCCGCTGATCGGTTTCGGACATGTATTATGGGAGGGTATGAAAAAAGCCATTGAAGAAGACGGCATCCTTGGGCTTTTTACAGGAGGCTTCACTGCCTGTGCTGCCGGAGTTTCCTCCGCCCTGATCTTCTCTTATCTGGCCAGTCTCTTCTTCCGTCCAAAAATGAAAAAATAATATTCCGGGAAAGGAGTTTTTTCTCATGAGTGATACTCTTTATCTGCAGCTGGATCAGAACATTGAAGTCACCAACCCACATGTATATCTTCAGGATATCGCTGCACTTTCCATGAGTGACCCCAAAATCCTCAATCATCTGCGGGTCATGCCTGTGATCGTTCTGGATGCGAAAAAGCCCGGACGCTATGTGATGTCTGTCTCGGATCTTCTGAAAAAGATCCAGAAGCTGGAACCCTCCATTGATATTTCTCCCATCGGGGAAACGGATTTTATCATCACCTACCGCATCAGCTCTGCCACAGGAAAAATTCTCCGGTATGTAAAAATCCTTTTTGTATGCCTGGTTTCCTTTTTCGGCGCCGCTTTTTCCATTATGACCTTTAATAATGACGTAGATATGGGCAGCCTTTTTAGCCAGTTTTACACTCTTGTTACGGGAAAAAGTTCCTCCGGCTTTACCATCCTGGAAATTTCCTACTCCATCGGGATCGGCCTCGGCGTACTGATCTTCTTTAATCATTTCGGGCATCTGAAGCTAAGCGATGATCCCACACCTATGCAGGTGCAGATGCGGACCTATGAGGATGATGTAAACCGGACACTGATCGAACAGGCTGCACGAACAGAAAATCCAGAAACTGAAGCATAACCAGAGCACACTCTCATATCCGTACAATTCCGCCGCCTGTCGCACAAAAAAAGCTCCCTGCAGATTTCTCTGCAAAGAGCTTTTTTTATATAATATGGGTTTACTTTTTTTCTGAAATGATATTTACAGAAGTCCTCCGATGGATAAGAACAGAGGAGCAAATACCAGTGATACAATAGTCATAAGCTTGATCAGGATGTTAATGGAAGGCCCTGATGTATCTTTGAACGGATCGCCGACTGTATCGCCGACAACGGCTGCTTTGTGCGCCTCGCTGCCTTTTCCGCCATGATGACCTGTCTCGATGTATTTTTTTGCATTATCCCATGCACCACCTGCGTTGGACATGAAGATCGCCATCAGTACACCTGTTACAAGAGCACCGGAAAGAAGTCCTCCAAGAGCCTCAACGCCAAGAACAACACCTACGATAACCGGAACAACGACCGCCATGATTCCAGGAAGCATCATCTCGTGAAGAGCTGCTGTTGTGGAGATCGCAACGCATGATTTGTAATCCGGTTTCTCAGTTCCCTTCATGATACCCGGTTTCTCACGGAACTGGCGTCTTACTTCCTCGATCATCTTGTAAGCAGCCTTGGAAACGGATTCCATTGTGAAGGCCGAGAAGAGGAATGTAAGCATACCACCGATAAAGATACCGATCGTAACACGAGGAGCAAGGATATTGATTGCATCCAGATTTACTGCATTCGCATAAGATACAAACAGAGCAAGCGCTGTAAGAGCTGCGGAACCGATTGCGAAGCCTTTACCCATAGCTGCTGTTGTGTTACCTACAGAATCAAGCTTATCTGTGATCTCACGAACTGACTCATCCAGACCTGACATCTCTGCAATACCACCGGCATTGTCAGCGATGGGTCCATACGCGTCAACGGCAACTGTGATTCCTGTTGTGGAAAGCATACCAACTGCTGCAAGAGCGATTCCGTATAATCCATCCACACCGTATGCTACAAAAATACCAACACAGATCAGCAGGATCGGGAATGCTGTAGATTTCATACCTACTGCGATACCACTGATGATAGTTGTAGCTGCACCTGTCTCAGACTGCTCGCCGATTCCCTGAACCGGTTTATAATCTGCAGATGTGTAATACTCTGTAATGTTTCCGATGATGACACCGACAACAAGACCTGCGATCACAGCAATGGCTGCCTTCATGTCTCCGAAGAGAGTCTTGCTGAGGATCAGGGACACGATGATAACAAGTGCTGCAGATACATAGCTTCCTCTTGTGAGGGCTTTCTGCGGATTGGAATTATCATCACCTTTTACAAAGAATGTTGCAATGATGGATGCGATCAGTCCACAGCCTGCAATAGCCAGCGGATAGAGAACACCGGAAACTGCTCCGGCTACCGCACCAAGTGTAAGGGCAGATACCAGAGATCCTACATAGGACTCAAAAAGGTCTGCACCCATACCGGCAACATCACCTACGTTATCACCTACGTTATCCGCGATAACAGCCGGGTTACGAGGGTCATCCTCCGGGATTCCTGCCTCAACCTTACCTACAAGGTCAGCTCCTACGTCAGCTGCCTTTGTATAGATTCCACCACCAACACGTGCAAACAGTGCGATGGAAGAAGCACCAAGGCTGAATCCGGAAAGTACGTCAACGTTCTTTGTGATGATATACACAACGCTGACACCCAGTGCACCAAGACCTGCAACACACATACCCATAACAGCACCGCCGGAGAATGCAATGGAAAGAGCCTTGTTCATTCCTCCCTCTTTTGCTGCATTTGCTGTTCTTACATTAGCCTTTGTTGCAACGGTCATACCGCAGTATCCTGCGATTGTTGAAAACAGAGCACCTACTACGAAGCAGATTGCTGTTACCCAGCTTCCAACTCCGATTCCGATCAGTACAAAAAGTACGGCTACAAAAATAACCAGGATCTTGTACTCTGCTGTTAAGAAGGCGCGGGCACCTTCTGCGATCGCACCTGCGATCTCCTTCATTCTGTCTGTTCCTGCATCCTGCTTGCTGACCTTCGCTGCAAGGTATGCTGCGAACAGAAGTGCCAGTACTGCTGCCACCGGCACCAAATACATGTAGTTTTCCACTCTTTTTACCTCCGTTCATGTATTGTTAATACTTTATCACATTATTTTGCATATTTCAAATAGAATTTTCACTTAGTTTTTTGTTAATATTGTGATATAATAAAAATTTATATAAATGGGATAAAAATTTTTTATATTATTGCTCGCATTTTTTCAGTTTCAGACAGCTTATATAATAGGAAGTTTTTTATATCTCTATTTGGACAAAATTTCCATTTTTCTTTCCAGAAGATTTTTTTCCAATAATTGTTTTTCTGCATTTTCGAATCCAATTCGTTCTATAGTCTCGGCAAAACGTTCTCCCTTTAATCCCTGGTCCTTAAAAAGCAGGATTGCCTTCTCAATAACATCTAGTGCCTCTTCCTCTGACGTAAAGATCCGGTTCAGGGCCTTTCCATGAGAAATTTTCTTTCCCCAGCGTCCACCGATATAGATCTTGAATCCGTAGGTACCGTCCGGGATGGAATGGAATGGACATTTTCCCACACACCTTCCGCAGTGTCTGCAAAGCTCCTCATCAATGTGCAGTTTCCCGTCAACGACTTTCGCCACTTTGTTTGGACATGCAGCTTCAATGGCACATTTTTTGCAGCCCTTGCATGCCTCGCTGTCAAAGTGCGGGATCCTCTGTCCGATGATCCCCACATCATTCAGATTTGGTTTCACACAGTTATTCGGGCATCCGCCTACTGCGATCTTAAATTTATGCGGCAGTGCAACCTGACGGTAGCCTTTATAGAATCTCTGGAAAATCTCTTCTGAAATTGCATAGGAATCCAGAAGTCCATACTGACAGGTGGTTCCCTTGCAGGATACTACCGGTCGGACCTTTGCTCCTGTTCCTCCTGTCTCCAGACCTTCCTTCGCAATAAATTCCTGAAACTCTTCGATCTTTTCATAGGGGATTCCCTGGATCTCCACGGAGAGCCTGGTCGTGTAGGTAAGATTTCCGTTGCCGAATTTCTCTGCTGCTTCCGCCATACATCTGTGCTGTGCCGCTGTCACCTTTCCGTTTACAGTGATCACCCGTGCAGAAAATTCATCGGTTCCCCGGTTATTTAAAAACCCCTGCCCCTTCAGTCTTTTCTCTTCCTCTTTGCTTACAGTTAATGCTGACATATTTTCTCCTCCTGGTCTCACCGGCATTCCGATACTTTCCCACGGTATCGTTGCCCTGTATTTTGCAATGTTGAAATCGTTTTCACTTACTTCCTACTATACCACTTGAAGATGTATTTGAGAAATGATATTATTTTATAAAAATGATAGGTTTTACCTATATACCAATTTACAATAAAAGGAGATTCCATATGACCATCCGCCATCTCACTGTTTTTGCGGCCGTTGCGGAACAGGGCTCCATGAGTGCTGCTGCCAAACATCTTTATCTTTCCCAGCCAACAGTCAGTCAGGCCATCCGTGAGCTGGAAGCTCATTATAACGGCCTTCTCTTTGAACGTCTTGGAAAAAAGCTTTATCTCACAGAACGGGGAAAGATTCTTCTTCCCCATGCCCGTGAAATGATCCGCCAGTTTCAGCAGCTGGAAGAGCTGATGCAGAACCAGGGACAGTCTTCCACCCTGAAGCTTGGCTCCACCCTCACTGTGGGAACCTGCCTGACCCCATCCATTATCCTGGATCTGCAGAAAAAAATCCCGGACCTTGACGTTTACTCCTTTGTCACCAACACGCAAAATATCGAACAGAAGCTTCTGCGTTCTGAGCTGGACGCTGCTGTGGTAGAAGGTGAGATCCATTCCCCGGACCTTGTCGTTCTTCCCATCATCGACGACTGCCTGGTCCTTGCCGCCGGAAAAAAGCATCCGTTTTACCGCAGAGGACGCATCCATGACCAGGAGCTGAACAACCAGAAATTTGCAGTCCGGGAATATGGAAGCGGTACCAGACAGCTTTTTGAAGATTACACCCTTCGCCATGATCTGAAGATCCGGACTGCCTGGGAAGCCAACAGTCCGCAGGCACTGCTGAACGCAGTGCTGTATAACCAGATGCTCTCTGTTATGTCCATCCGTCTTATGCATCATGAGATCCGTCACCGTTCAGTCCGGGTCTTCTGCAACGAAGCAGGGGAATGGAACCGGAAATTCAAGCTGGTCTATCACAAGAATAAGTTTCTTACCCCTGCTATCTTTGAGCTGGAAAAGATCCTTCACACCTATCAGCAGCTGGAACTACCCTCTGTCATGGGTGTTCTGGAACAGGAATAAGCAGGGGACTTACCTGATCCAGTAAAAAAACGGCCGCACATATCGCTCTTACGATATGTACAGCCGTTTTCGTTTTTTATCTCACCCGACAAGGTCGGATCTTTTTTTGAACCGGATATTTAGTTTGATTCGTTGAACACGTTTTTATCCAGTGCACCGTTCTGGTGTGCAACGATGGTTGTGCAGACTGCATCACCGGTAATGTTAACCGCTGTTCTGGTCATATCCAGGATACGGTCAATACCCATGATCAGACCAATTGCCTCAACCGGAAGTCCTACAGAGTTAAATACCATGGTCAGAGTAACAAGACCAACACTTGGTACACCGGCAGTTCCTACGGAAGCAAGGGTTGCAGTTCCGATAACTGTCACATAATCCATCGGACTTAAGTGGATACCGAAGGCCTGTGCCGCAAATACTACGGCAACACCCTGCATGATAGAGGTACCGTCCATGTTGATGGTAGCTCCAAGAGGAATGGTGAATGAAGAAATCTTCTTGGAAACACCCACTTTTTTGGACAGGGTATCAATGGACATCGGGATCGTGGCATTGGATGTAGCTGTTGAGAATGCAAATGCCATAACCGGGAAAAATTTCTTGATGAATTTTATCGGATTCAGTCCTGTGAAGATCTTCAGCAGGATCTGGTATACGCCGAAGCACTGGATTGCCAGTGCAAGGAGAACACCGATCATATATTTTGCCAACGGGATAAATGCGCTGAAACCGATGTTTGCAAAGGTTCTGCTGATAAGGCAGAATACACCGATCGGTGCAAGTGCCATGATCATCATGGTCATCTCCATCATGATGTCATTGAACTGGCTGAAAAAGTTCGCTACTGTCTCTGCGCGCTCTCCCATTTTCGCAAGGATCACACCCACGATCAGGGCAAATACGATAACCTGAAGCATGGTTCCGCTTGCCAGGGAATTGATCGGATTGTCCGGAATGATATTCAGGATGGTATCCGTAAGAGAGGTCGCCTCCATAGTCTCCACAGAGGAAGCGGAGGACTGAATAGAGCTCATATCGAGTCCCACACCCGGATTGATCAGATTACCTACCGTCAGAGCAACCGAAACAGCCAGAGCTGTAGTTGCCAGATAAAATACCAGTGTTCTCACACCTACGGTTCCAAGCTTCTTGGTATCACCGATGGACATACTTCCGCAGACAAGGGAACAGAATACCAACGGTACAACCAGCATTTTCATCAGACGGATAAATCCCTGTCCGATCACATAAAGGATTCCCTCCACGATCACATCTTTCTTGAAGCTGCTGTCAGGAACCAGGTAACAGAGAATGATTCCCAGTATCGCACCTGCGATCAGCGCCACAAAGATCTTCGTGGTAAGGCCCATTTTCTTTTTCTGCTGTGTTTTCTCTTTTATATTTTTCTCTTTCATTCTAGTCCTCCGCTCTTTCATCCATATATTCTTTCAGCGATGCTTTCCAGTCCGGCATGTCATACACTTCAATAATACGGAGGATAAAATTATCAAGGACGGCATATGGCGGTCTGACAGAAGAAAGATCTGACTGCTCTGTCGGCACGGATCTCAGTTCGATCTCCTTTCCTGCAAGGCGAAGGATCTCGGTTGCAAACTCATAACGGTTGCATACACCGCTGCAGGTTACGTGATAAGTTCCATATTCGTTGGTATCGATAAGATACAGGATCATTCTTGCCAGATCCTTGGCGCTGGTCGGTGATCCGAACTGATCCGAAGCAACGGAAAGCGCCTGGCCTTTTTCTGCTGTCTCCAGCACACGGTTTACAAAATTGTTTCCGCCTTTTCCGTATACCCAGTTGCTTCGGATAATGAAATGTTTGTGTGTAAACTCTTTTACATAGTTCTCTCCGGCTCTCTTGGAACGGCCGTAAACAGTCAGCGGATTGGTATCGTCAAACTCTGTATACGGTTTTTTGCTCTTTCCGTCGAAAACATCATCTGTGGAAAGCTGGACGATCTTTGCCCCGCATTTTCTTGCCACGATGCTTAAGTTTCTTGCTCCCAGTGCGTTGACACGGTATGCATGTTCCGGATTCTTCTCACACTCATCGGTATCTGTGATACCGGTGCAGTTGATGATCACATCCGGACGGTTAATGGAACCGAAGTTGATCACTTCATCTGTGTCTGTGATATCCAGCTCATCAAGATCTGTGTTCAGAGTCTCGATCTGCATTGGATCCAGAACATCATTCAGTGCCCGTCCGATCTGTCCGTTGGCACCTGCGATCCATACTTTTAACATCTTTCTACCTCCCTGGTGTAATATGTGTGATATATAAAATAAAGAGACATTGATTTAGATCAAAACCAATGCCCCTTTAACCTATATACTGTAATATATTTTATCAATATCACAAAAAACTGTCAAGAAAAAAGCCCCTGTTTCCATAAGGTTCCTGCTGCTGATGTTACTGCCCACCAGCAGTATTTCCTCAAGATGTTTTTGTGAACAGAATTTACAGAAATCCTGAGGATCGGGAGTTCCATAACTCCCGATTTTGTATTGTAAATTCTGTCCCATGAATTATAATCTAAACAGGAGATCATCTAAAAACACATACAAAGGAGAAACTTATGAAAAAGCTAAAAAAATTAACATCTCTGCTATTTCTGTTCTGCTGTCTTTGCTTCTGTCTGATCCTGTTTCCACAGACAGCCCGGGCAGGCTCTCTTACGCCAACCGCACAGGACAATCTCAATGTCAGGTTACGCCGTACCTCTGATCTTATTCCTGTTTCCGGCGGATACATGAGGGTCTTCCACCAGAAAAATTCTGTCGGCGTTGAATATTACGATAATGATCTGAAGATCAGAAGCAAGCGCAAGATCAACATGGAGCTTCCACTGTGGGGTGGCTTTTATGCCGGATCTGACGGATATTATCTGGTAGAAGGCCAGACAAACAACAAAGAAAACGATTCCGCTGAGGTCATCCGCGTTATCCGCTACGATACAAGCTGGAACCGGAACGGTGCAGCAGCAATTACCAGTAACCCGGAGCTTTTTGGCGGTGAGGTCCGCACGCCCTTTGACTATGGCTGTGTGGAAATGACAGAAAGCAACGGCAAACTCTATGTTGTTACCGGTCACGAAGGATATGTGGATCCCTCTGTCGGTCAGGGACATCAGGGCTTCCTTATGGTCGAGATCGACCAGGCAACCATGAAAGGAAAGATCGTTTCCTGCGATCTGTGGCATTCCTTTGCACAGTATATCAAATCACAAGGTTCTTATCTCTACGTACTGGAGCAGAGTGAGGGTTCACGATGTACAATTCTTTCCAGATACGACAGCACTACACTTGCCTGCACCACCATAGAGCTTTTGCCATACGGAGGCTCACATACTTCTGTGTGGGCACTGGCCTGCTACGCAAGCGTTGACGGCATGGCTGTTTCCTCTGACAGTGTATTATGCGTTGGCACTTCCATCGATCAGTCCAAATATGATAAGGTATCTGAAAACACGCCTCATAACCTTTATCTGTCCGTCACACCAATGTCTGACTTTTCCGAAAAAGCAACCATTACCAGGAAGCTTACCAACTTTACAGGCGGAGGAAAAAGCTTTGCGGGCGTAAAGATCACCAAAATAAATGACAACCGTTTTATGATTTCCTGGGAAGAATACGTCTCCGACGATAACAAGAAAAACTCTTCCGCTAACGATCCGCTCTCTTCCAGCACCCTTCATTATCTTTTTGTGGACGGAAAGGGAAAGAGTCTCAGCAAAGAGTTTACAACAGCTGCTCCGATTTCTGATTGTCAGCCTGTGGTAAAGGATTCCAGGGTCGTTTATTATGCTTCAAACTCCAACACCTTGAACTTTTATTCCATTAATTCCGACAACGGAAAAGCTGACAAAAAAACTTACCATATCGCAGGTGACAACGCAACCTGGAATTTCAAAAACGGTATCCTTACGATCTCCGGCTACGGACCACTTTCTATTTCCACAGAGGAAAACCACCGATACCCGGTCTCTTCAACAAAAGGCTGGTTTTCCTTCTCCAACGATTCCTCCTGGAAAGCTATCAAAAACCAGATCAGAAAGGTAATAATAAAGCCCGGGATCACAAGTATTTCCGAAAGGGCCTTTGTTTCTCTTCCTGAGCTGAAAGAAGTGGACATCCAGAAAGGGGTCACAAAGATCGGAAAAGAAGCTTTCGCCTACTGTGACAAGCTATCCAGGATCAACATACCTGATACTGTTAAAAGCATTGGAACGGATGCTGTGTGGGGCGGCTACGGGTATGTCAACTCTCATGCATATTTTTGCAAGATCCATGCTCCGTACGGCTCTTACGCAGTTACATATGCCAAGAAAAACAATATCAGCTATGCATGCAATATTTCCGATGCAGCTGTAACAGGGATCAAAAAAACATATACCTATACAGGCTCTGACATAAAGCCCGTTCCAACCGTAACTCTTGGAAAAGCAAAGCTTTCTGGCATCAATGATTATCATGTGACATACCAGAACAATAAAAAAGCAGGAACTGCTACCCTGAAGATCATCGGTGATTACCATTTCTACGGAACCATCACCTTAAATTTCCAGATCACTCCTGCAGCCACACCAAAGCCACAGACTGCAAAAACATTCCGGGATGCTTATAATGTCTACACAGTCAATACCACCGGGACTTCCGTAGCACTGAAGGGACCACGTTCACGCAATACTGTCACTGCAAAGATTCCGGCCACTGTCAAAGCTAACGGAAAAACCTACAAAGTCACAGCCATTGCAGCCAATGCCTTCAAAAACTGTAAAAACCTGAAACAGGTAACGATTTCAGGAAATATCACAAGCATAGGTGCCGGAGCCTTCCAGGGATGCACAAGTCTTCGTACTGTAAAAATCGGTTCCCGAGTTTCTGCGATCGGCACAAAAGCTTTCTGTGACTGTAAGGCCCTTACCTCTGTCACCATACAGACAGGACGTCTTACTTCCAAAAGCTCAGGTAAATATATCTTCACAAGAGCAGGTCAGAATAATTACAAAAAACTGACTGTAAAGGTTCCGGCAAGCAGACTTTCCTCTTACAAAAAGCTGTTTCAGAGCCAGGGTCTGTCCACACAGGCCAGGGTTATCAAATAGTCAGGATCGTACCTTGCATTTCCACGCCCCTTATGCTATACTCAGTTTCGCTGCAAAAGCCCGCAAAAACCAAGGTCGTACAGGGCTTACAAGGCGGTCACCGCCTATAAATGTGCCGAGTGTTCGTGACCTTCCACTCGTAAAACAAAACTAAAGGAGAATAAAAAACATGAAAAACAAAGGTACTCATTTTCTGGTACAGGGAGCTGCCATTGCAGCTGTATATGTTGTCCTGACACTGGTATTCGCGCCACTTAGCTTCGGTGAAGTTCAGATCCGGTTTTCCGAGGCGCTGACCGTGCTTCCGTTCTTCACACCGGCTGCCATCCCGGGACTGTTCGTGGGATGTATCATCGCCAATCTTCTTGGCGGTGCGATTCCGGTTGACATCATTTTCGGAAGCATTGCCACACTTATCGGTGCATTCTTTACCTACAAGCTTCGCAATACAGGCAAATGGACAGCCCCAATCCCGCCGATCGTTTCCAACATTGTGATCGTTCCTCTTGTGCTTCGTTACGGATATGGCATTAACCTTCCTATCCCGTTTATGATGCTCACAGTAGGAGCCGGCGAATTTATCTCAGCCGGTGTGATCGGTATGATCCTTCTTGGAGCACTTTCCAAATACAAAAATGTACTTTTTCATAAAAAAGCAGCAGTCTGACTAAATCTGCTGCCCACAAAAAGGAGCCATGAGAAAACAGCAGCATTTCTCATGGCTCTCTTTTATTTTTTCTCTGCGGATTCCTGCAGACTGCGCAGGATCCTCTTTTCCATTCTGGATACCTGTACCTGGGATACGCCAAGCTCATGGGCGATCTCCATCTGGGTCATGTTCTGAAAATACCGCATATAGATCAGCCTCCGCTCCTTTGCCTCCAGAGTTCCCAGTATCTCTTCCAGAAAAATCCTGTCCAGTACTTTTTCCTGCCGGTTTTCTTTTTCCGGAAGCTTGTCCATCAGAGAAATCTCCGTTCCCTCACCCTGATAGATCGTTTTGTGAAGAGATTCCACCTCTGCACCGGATTCCATGGTCATTACCAGTTCTTCTATGGAAATTCCCATTTCCTCTGCCATTTCTCCCGTCGTAGGTTCCCGCTCCAGCCGGCGTGTCAGTGCTTCTCTCACCTGATAGATCCTGTAGTGGTTTTCCTTCAGAGAACGGCTTACCTTCAGTATCCCGTCGTCCCTGAGATAACGTTTGATCTCTCCGATGATCATGGGAACGGCATAGGTGGAAAATTTCACATCATAGGACATGTCAAACTTATCCACAGCTTTCAGAAGTCCGATGCTGCCGATCTGGAACAGATCCTCCATCTCCACCCCTCGTCCCAGAAAACGCTTTGCCACACTGTATATCAGTCCTGTATTTTCCTCAAACAAAAGATCTCTTGCCGCTTTATCCCCCTGGTGTGCACGCCCGATGAGGACAAGAGTACGATCCATAGTTACCTCCTGATGATCTTTTTCATGTGCACTGTAGTTCCACGGCCAACCTCCGATTCCACCTGAAGCTCATCCATAAACGCCTCCATGAATGTAAACCCCATACCGGAGCGGTCTTTATCAGCCTTTGTGGTAAACAGAGGCTCCATGGCTTTTTTGATATCCGGGATCCCGGCTCCGTGATCTGTCACATCTACCTGAAGCTCCTGCCCCCGGAGACGACATTCTACCCGGATCTTATGTATCTCCCCTTCATACCCGTGTATGATGCAGTTGGTCACTGCCTCCGATACTGCAGTCTTCAGATCCGAAATTTCCTCCAGCGTAGGATTCAGCTGTGTGCAGAATGAAGCCACAGCAACTCTTGCCAGTGCTTCATTTACCGGTCTGCTGTCAAAAATGATCGTCATTTCATTTGTGTTTTCCATCATAAACACCCTCCTGTTCACCTGCCGATTTTTTAATTCCACAGATTTCAATATATTTTCCCACTCCGGATAGCCGTAAAAGCTTTGCAATATGACTGTTCACATTGACAACCTGCACACATTTCCCCCTCATGCCAAGTGCCCGGTACCTACCCATCAGCAGACCGATCCCGGAACTGTCCATAAAAACGGTCTCTGAGAAATCAAAAATCATATTTTTTATATAGTTATGTCCAATAATCCGGTCTGAATCTCTCCGGATCTCATCAGAAGCCGGATGATCCAGTTCCGCCGGAAGATGTACAGTCAGCACGGTTCCGGATTTTTCAAAACCTGATGTCATTCTATCATTCCCCCATTTTTGATTTTTTATTCCATTTCTCATGACCAAAGGGTAAAAAAAGAGGAATGCGCCAACGCACATTCCCCTTATCCGAGGTTTCTCCTCTGTATGAATTATGATATTTTTTATTCTGTATAACCTCCATCGTAAGAGGAATCCTCATATCCTCCGTCACTGTAGCTGCTGTCTTCTCCGGAATCTCCGTCAGAGCTCTGTGTATCTTCTCCATCCGAAGCTGCGGCATCCGCTCCAGCTTCAGCTGTTCCATCTGTACTGCTGTCAGCACTGGACGTTCCGTCAGAAGCTCCGCTCCCGATCCCGCTTACACCGGTCTTTCCGCTGATAGTACTGTAAATCCCCTTTGCAGAATCTGACAGTGTATCCACATATACCTTCTGTAGTTCCAGCGCCGCTGTATCCAGATCCTCCTGCTGCATGGCAGTATATGCATTAAACAAAGCCTCATAGCTCTGACTGCGTTTCTGCTCTTCCTCTGCCTGCTTGGCAACTGCATCTGCCGTATCACTGGACTGGGCAGCTTCTCCCTGAGCTTTGGTAAGCTCCACGCTCTGGCTGGAAAGAGAATCACTGTACTGTATGATCTGCTGATTGGCCTGCCTGTAAATATCCTGTTTCACAGCCGGCAGTACAAGGAGCCAGAATGCTGCCGCCCCTGCCGCAAATCCAAGTACTGTGGTAAAGAAAAGTGATATCTTTGATCTTTCTTTATAAGACGACGGCCTTACAACGATTTCTCCTGAAATATTATCATTCTCATTTTTTTCATTTCCAAACAAGCCCTTACGCCGTTTTTCCATCTTTGTGGTAACACCCGTCTGCTCGTCAACTTCACGCAGGAAACGAAGTGTGGTGGTATTGGTCTTGTCGATCCTGGCTGCTTTTTTCAGGGTCCTTCTCGCCTTATTCCACTCCTGATTCTTCATCTGGATCAGAGCAAGAAGATGATACCCCTTGATCAGCTTGGGATTCTGGGACAGGATCTTTTTCAGGCGGATGGCCGCCATATCCTCATGGCCTTCCCTGCACATGGCAAGGGCATTGTTATATTTCTTGATGCTTTCGTTGATTGTTTCCAGTTTGTTCTGGTTTGCCTGAAGCCTGGCAATATATTCTGAAGCCAGATTTCGGTTCTTCTGGATATTCTTGCTGATGACCCACTCACTCAGTGCGGCAACCACCTCACCGGTCTCAAAATATACAAGACCAAGAAGATTTCTTGCACGGATATTCCGTTTGTCATAGGCAAGACTTTGCTTCAGACAGCTGATCGCCCCAGACAGATCCCGGATGCTGGCTTTTTCCAGCCCCTGATTATAATAAAGCTTGGAAAGATAATCCACCTTCTTCTGGATCAGTACATTGGCTCCACAGTGCGGACAATAATCCAGATCTGTATCCGTCAGGAACGCTCCACAGTTTATGCAGTTCATCCACTTCTCCTTATCTTACACGTCTGTTGCTCTTGACCTCACGCAGCATCTCCTGGAGTACATCCATGATATCTGTGATCTCCCGGTCATAAATGACACCTTCTACATCTGCCACATCCAGACATGGTTCAAATTTCTTCAGTTCCTCTTCGTAATCGATCATAATTTTTTCCTCCTGATCACAGCCTTGATCTCACCGACCAGATAAAGGGATCCTACACAGAACAGCATTCCATCCTCACCTTTTTCCTTTGCTGCCCGTTCAAAAGCTGCTGGAACATCCTCTATTGCTTCCACTTCCGGTACTCCGTCTTCACGGAAGATCTCCGCAAGCTCTTCTACCGGAACTTTACGGTATCCGCCTACCTGTGTGACGATCACATGTCGAAAACGGATCCTGCTACAGATCGTGCGGATCATATCCGTATAGTCCTTGTCATCCACTGCGGAAAACAGCAGAGTCAGAGGAATTTCCTTCTGGAAATGTTCTGCTGTCTCTACAAACTTCTCAACACCGTCTTCGTTATGTGCGCCATCCACGATCACACCCGGAAGAACCGTTTCCATCCTTCCCTGCCAGCGTGTTTTTGCCATACCAGCCTTCAGAGCCTCCAGAGATACCGGAATCTGATTTTCCAGTACCTGAATGGTTTTCACCGCAAGAGCTGCATTCATAACCTGATAACGGGCGATAAACGGTATATCAAATACGGTATCGCCATATGTCTCGTCCTTAAGAGAAAATCGGATTCCGTCCTTTGTGATCTTATGGATCTCTGTATCTTCCCGTTTCAGCTCATAATATGGACATCCCAGCTTCTCTGCATGCTCACGCATCACTCCGGCCGCATCCGGATCATTTCCATCGTAGATCACCGGAACCCCCGGCACCATGATCCCTGCCTTCTCTCCTGCGATCTCGGAAACTGTATTTCCAAGATACTGCATATGATCGAGGCTGATGGATGTGATCACACAGGCTGCCGGATTCTCCACAGCAGTGGTTGCATCCAGACGTCCGCCAAGACCGGTCTCCAGTGTTACATAGTCCACGCCGGCTTCTGCAAAGATCACCATTCCCATCAGAAGGAGTGTCTCAAAATAGGTGGGATGATAGCTTCCCTCCGCAACCAGCTCATCGGAAAGCTTCTTAACTTTTTCAAAAGCACGAAGGAAAGTATCGTCATCGATCACTTCCTCGTTGATCTGAAAACGCTCGTTGATCTCCACCAGATGAGGAGATGTAAAAAGTCCGCAGGAATATCCTGCTTCCCGAAGGACCGATGTGATAAAAGCACAGGTACTTCCCTTTCCGTTGGTTCCTGCCACATGGATCACACGGAATTTCCTCTGCGGATCTCCAAGTCTTCTTAAGCATTCTCTGGTATGGTCCAGGCTGTTCTTAGTAGTAAATCTCGGTATATCTTCAATATACGCAACTGCTTCTTCGTAATTCATAAAAAAAACCATCACTTATCTATAATGTATTCGTAAAGAACTTTTGGGGAGAAAAGCTTCTCCCCTCCTGTTCGTTACGATACCATTATATAATAGTGGTGGAAGATGTCCAGTCCTAATCGTAATATTTTATCCGACATTTTTTGTATCAGAGTATCTTTTCTATGCCATTTACTGGTTGTCTGTACTGTTTTCTTCACCGGAATCTTCTGTGGATTCCGTTTCTAACGCTGTATCCGTTTCCTCCATTGACCCTGTATCAGAACTGCTCTTTTCACTGTCAAGCTTCCACTTGCTGTCAGCGAGCAGCGCATAAACCGCCCGGTCATGGCTCTTTGTCATGGCCTTTCTTGTGGAACTGTTACTTCGCTGCACTACCGAGAGCCGGTCAAAATCATCCAGTTCCTTTCCGGTAATGATCAGCTTGGTAGGATTCACGTAAACCGTATCATACCATTCTCCGTTGATCTTCACCTGGCTGGACGGCGTAAAGTTTGTTCCCTGGATATAATAGGTGTGATCCGTCTCAGACACAACCTGAATGGAATCCAGCGTGGTATCATAGATTCCCATACGCATCTTTGTCCGCTCAAAAGGATTCGCTCCGTCATATGTATACTGCTTTCCGTAGAGAAGATCGTACTGCAGGGTCTCCAGATCCACCTGATAATTTTTGGTATTTCTTCTTGCCTGATGATACTTGAAAACATTTCCCTCATGGATACCTACACGATCCATAACCTCTGCTGCCATCTGGTATGCCGCAAGATTTTCTTTCTTTTTCTTAAGTCCGAAATTATCCCACATCACATACTCTGTCTGGAACAGATATTTATTCTCCACATCCTCCACGGTCAGTCCCATGGTCGGCAGATGATCACCATACATGACCAGTACCACATCTTCCGGATAATCTGCAAGCCTGTCAGTCAGCTCTTTGACAAAATTATCCATCTCATGGATCTGATTTACATAATACTCCCACTTATTATTCAGCTCGTCAGTAGGTGCCCCGGAAACTGTGATCTCCGGATTTTCCAGTACCGGTTCTGAAGGATAATCTCCATGTCCCTGTACGGAAATAGTATATACATAATCAGGCCCTTCTGTAGAATCCAGACACTTGACGATCTCATCGGTGAGGACACTGTCCTTGGTCCAGCCCAACGAGTTCTTCTGGTTTTCATCCTTCATATACTCTGCCGAAGTGAAGGTATCAAATCCCAGATTCGGAAAAATACTTCTTCTTCCGTAGAAATTCGCCTCATTATTATGTACTGCATGAGCAGTATAGCCCAAATTCTTCAGAATATACGGTGCGCTCTCACATGTAGTTTCCTTAAGGATACTCTTGTAAGGATACTCTCCCGGTCCAAAATAATGAAGGCTCATTCCGGTAATGGATTCAAACTCAGTATTTGCGGTTCCGGCTCCTACGGAAGGTACCTTATAATATCCGGAGGAATACTCCTTCATCAGCTTTCTGAAATTCGGAATAGGATCTTCTGACAGCTCCAGATAATTTACCAGCGTAGGATCAAAAAAGGACTCCAGCTGTAAAAACAGAATATTCGGATGACTGCCTTCTTTCGTTTCCGGAAGATTTTCTTCCGACTTCTCGATCCTTTTGATCTCGCTTTTGGAATAATCTCTCGGGGCACTGATTCCGGTATTAAAGATCGTCGTTGCCAGACAGTAAGGATATCCGTAATCCTCATAAGCTATGGCAATATTTCCAAAATAATTGGAAAGAACTCTTTTTTCCAGAGCAAGCTGTGTGATTCCTCCAAATGCAAGAACCCCAACCAGGACCAGTGGAATATTCACCTTATATTTCAGCTTGCCTCTGTACTTCGGCGACCTTATCAGGATGATCAGAAGGATCAGAACCGCAATTCCCAGAAGAACTGCACCTATGGTCATCTGGGTATGGGTCAGATATTTTTTTGCAATACTGAGACCATCTGTCAGATTCTTCACATCCGGTCCTGTAAACGGTGTGACACGGTTGAGAAGAAGCACACCGTTTACGATTCCCAGAAACAGCCATAAGCTGCCCACAAAGATACGCCAGAAAATTCTCTTTCGGAAGAGATAAACAATCAGCATCGTCGTAAAGATAAACGCTGCATTATAAGCAAATACAAGCGGCCTTGTGGTCATGTAGGTCCACGCCTCTGTGAACGAGTGCCTGCATATGGCCTCGATCACAAAGTACAGGACTGCACAGCCCAGAGCCTGAAGTATCAGCGAAATCTTATTGAAAAAGTTACACCACTTCATTAAAACACTCCTTCGTTATTTCACCATCTGTGTTAACTGCAGGTTCACTTTCTCTTTCATCTCTTTGTATTTCTCAAGTTTCTCCTTCTCTGCCTCTACCTTGGCTGCAGGTGCCTTGTTCACAAAATTCGGATTGTTCAGCATTCCCTCGCAGCGTGCGATCTCTTTTGTAAGTCGCTCCTGCTCTTTTGTGAGACGTTCGATCTCTTTTTCACGGTCGATCAGATCCTCCAGCGGCAGATAAACCACACCGTCTGCCACAACGATGGATACCGCATCCTCACCGATTCCGTTCTTATCCTGCTGTACGTGGATCTCTTTTGCAAACGCAAGGTTTGTAAAGGATTTCTTGCAGGACTCAAAACGTGCACAGCACTCTGCATCCTTGCCTACGATGTAGATATTGGTCTTTCTGTTCTGCGGTACGTTCATCTCGTTTCTGGTGTTACGGATTCCACGTACAACCTCCTGGAAGCTTGAAACTGCTTTCTCAGCATCTGCAAAATCCATCTCGTCTTTGTATACCGGCCAGTCGGAGATCATGATGGACTCTTCCTCCGGAAGCAGTGTGCAGTAGATCTCTTCTGTGATAAACGGCATGAACGGATGAAGAAGCTTCAGTCCCTGTGTCAGCGCAGTGCGGAGTGTCCACAGTGCATCGTTTGCTGCTGCCGGGTTTTCCTCTGCCTTCCACAGTCTTACCTTTGCCATCTCGATATACCAGTCACAGAGCTCATCCCACAGGAAATCATAGACCTTCTGTACGGCAATTCCAAGCTCATATTTATCCATATTCTCAGTAACATCACGGATCACTGTGTTCAGTCTGGAAAGGATCCATTTATCCTCGTTGCACAGTGCGTTCAGGTCTTCCGGCGCTGTTACTGTCTTGCCCTCCAGGTTCATCATAATGAAACGGGAAGCATTCCAGATCTTATTTGCAAAGTTACGGCTGGATTCTACACGCTCCCAGTAGAAACGCATATCATTTCCAGGTGCATTACCTGTCATCAGTGTCAGACGAAGGGCATCTGCGCCGTATTTGTCGATAACCTCCAGCGGATCGATACCGTTTCCAAGAGACTTACTCATCTTACGTCCCTGTGAGTCACGTACCAGACCGTGGATCAGTACATGGTGGAACGGTGTCTCACCGGTCTGCTCCAGTGCGGAGAATACCATACGGATAACCCAGAAGAAGATGATATCATATCCGGTTACCAGAACATCTGTAGGATAGAAATACTCAAGCTCCGGTGTCTTATCCGGCCATCCAAGTGTGGAGAACGGCCACAGTGCGGAACTGAACCAGGTATCCAGAGTGTCCTCATCCTGATGCATATGTGTGCATCCGCATTTCGGGCATTTCTCCGGCATCTCTCTTCCAACCACCATCTCACCGCACTCATCGCAGTAATAAGCCGGGATCCTGTGTCCCCACCAAAGCTGACGGGAAATACACCAGTCACGGATATTCTCCAGCCAGTGCAGGTAAGTCTTGTCAAAACGTGCCGGAACAAACTGAAGGTTTCCGTCGTCCAGAGTTTTGATAGCAGCTTTTGCCATTTCGTCCATTTTTACAAACCACTGTGGTTTGATCATCGGCTCTACCGTTGTACCGCAGCGGTCATGGGTACCAACACTGTGGCTGTGCGGAACAACCTTTACAAGAAGTCCCTGCTCCTTCAGGTCCTCTACCATGGCCTTACGTGCCTCGTAGCGGTCCATACCTGCATATTTTCCGCCAAGGCTGTTGATGGTAGCATCATCATTTAAGATGTTGATCTCCTCAAGGTTATGACGGCGTCCAACCTCAAAGTCGTTGGGGTCGTGTGCCGGTGTGATCTTAACGCAGCCTGTTCCGAATTCCTTGTCAACATACTCATCGGCAATAACCGGGATCTCTCTGTCTGTAAGAGGAAGCTTCAGCATCTTTCCTACAAGGTCTTTATATCTTTCATCCTCCGGGTTTACAGCAACTGCTGTATCGCCGAGAAGTGTCTCCGGACGAGTGGTCGCGATCTCAACAAAACGTCCTTCCTCACCTACGATGGGATAATTGATGTGCCAGAAAAATCCGTCCTGGTCCTCATGTACAACCTCTGCATCAGAAATAGAGGTCTGGCATACCGGACACCAGTTGATGATCCTGGAGCCTTTGTAGATATAGCCTTTCTCATAAAGGCGGATAAATACTTCCTGAACAGCCTTGGAGCAGCCCTCATCCATGGTAAAGCGCTCACGCTCCCAGTCTGCAGATGCTCCCAGCTTTTTCAACTGATTGATGATCTTTCCGCCGTACTCCTCTTTCCATGCCCAGGCATGTTTCATAAATTCGTCACGGCCGATCTCGTTCTTATCAATCCCTTCCTTACGAAGCTTCTCTGTTACCTTAACCTCTGTAGCGATGGCTGCATGGTCAGTTCCCGGCTGCCAGAGAGCCTCATAGCCCTGCATTCTTTTGAAACGGATCAGGATATCCTGCATGGTCTCATCCAGTGCATGTCCCATATGCAGCTGTCCGGTTACATTGGGCGGCGGCATTACAATTGTAAAAGGTTTTTTATCCGGATTAACTTTTGCATGGAAGTATCCGTTATCCATCCATTTTTTGTACAGACGATCCTCAATACCCTTGGGATCATAAGTCTTTGCAAGTTCTTTACTCATGTTTTCCTCCTGAATCTTTCTGATTATAGGAACCTTAAAATGCTCCTGTTCTCTGCAAGAAAAAACACGCCCTCCACACAAAAGCCAATAACTAATGTGCGAAGGGCGATCATTCTCGCGGTACCACCTTCATTATCCGGAAAAAACATCTGTTATTCCCGTCTATCTCTTGTCCCTTAACGCGGGGTACGTGAAAACCTACACAGCAGCATCTGCATCTGTTCTGCATTTCTGCTTTCAGTTTCCCGGCTCCTAAGCTACCTTCTGCAGTCCTCCATCTGAAAATGCCTTTCAGCCTGCGCTTCTCTTGCGTCTGTGCATTTCTCTCTGTCAGCGTAGATCTGCATACTCCTCTTATTCAACACCTTTGCCATGTTCCTACTATAATGAAATTTTCTTTTTTTGTCAAGACAGAGGCCTTATTTCAAAACTAAAAATCAAAATAAAAAAGAATATCTCCACCGGTTATTTTTTCCAATGGAGATATTTTTTTATCTATCTTTCTTTTATTGTTTTGTACTCCTTCTCAATGCCTGCGATCAGTGTTTTCATTGTATATTCCAGAATTTCATTTCCGAATGCTTCCGATGATTCTCGGACCGGATGACGTCCTGCAATACCGATCAGATTACTCTCATCTTCTTTTACCTGTCCAAAGTCAACCAGTTCCGGCCGAACAGCCATTACAATAGATGTCTCATTTGCTCCGGCATGATCATTCTGATATTTCAGTCTCTCATCATCCGCATAGGTCCATGCTGTCATAATGCACAGTCCGTATTTTTCTTCTGCCTCTTCCTTCATTTCCTGAAATGCATTTGTTGACGGACCGTGTCCATGTCCCACAACGATGCGGACTCCTGCTCTGGAAAGCTGTGCAAAAATACTGCGCAACAGATCCTGAAACAGTCCCTTTTCCATCCAGTAAGCACTGCCCTTCATCTGCTGGGCACAATAAGTATTCAGTGCGCCCTCTGTATTGATATCCATTCCATAAAATACAGTTCCCCGATCATCAAATAAACGGTCAGGTCCCATGAACAGCATCGGAAGCACTACACCACCGACCTTTTCTGCCACCCGGACAAACAGTTCTTTTGACTGGATCCCGTCAGCTCCAAGAGGCATATGCGGACCATGCCATTCCAGTGTGCCAAGTGGCAGATAGGCAACCGGCATCTCCTTTATCCTCTGTACACATTCTTCCGGAAGTAATTCCTCGTATAATACTTTTTTCATGCTCGTCTCCTCCTTATCCTTTTACCGCTCCGGCAATTACTCCCTGTATGATCCATTTCTGGCAGACCATATAGAAAATAACGATTGGTATGATCGCCAACACCAGCATAGCCATCATAAGTCCCAGATCGATAGAGCCATATCCTCCTCTAAGATACTGGATCGCTACAGAGATCGTTTTGTATTCAGAGCCAATTACAAGATATGGAAGCAGATAGTCGTTCCAGATCCACATGGCATTCAGGATCGCAACTGTCATGACGGTAGGACGTATCACAGGAAGCACGACATTAAAGTAGATTTTCATAATAGAACAACCATCGATCATTGCCGCTTCTTCCAAAGAAACCGGGATTGATTTGATAAAACCTGTAAACATAAACACTGACAAGCCGGCGCCAAATCCTACATAGATAAACACAATGCCGATCAGATTGTCCAGCTTAAACATATTTGACACTTTAACAAGAGTAAACATAACCATCTGGAACGGTACGATCATTGCAAAAGCGAACAGATAATACAGTACCTTTGTAAAATGACTTTTTACACGTACCAGATACCATGCTGTCATCGAAGTCAGCAGAACAATAAGGACCACAGATGCTACAGTTATAAATAAAGTAATAAAAAATGCCTGTATAAAACCAGTCTTGATCAGACCCTCTCCATAATTCGCCATTTTTACAAAGGAGTCAGCATTAGGAAGTGCAAACGGTGTACTGTTGATATACAGCTTGCTCTTAAAGGAATTCATAAATACAATAATGATCGGGGCAATAAATAAAACCGAGATCACTGTAAGAATTACGATCATTGCTATTTCGCTTTTCTTGTTTTTCATCAGCTTTCAACCTCCTTACGCCGTGTGACAACAAGCTGCGTTACTGAGATTGCAGCTACGATCAGCAAGAACAGCACCGCTTTTGCCTGTCCTATTCCCTCATATCCCATCCTGTTGTAGAATGAATTATAGATGTCCAGTGCAACCAGCGAAGTTGATTTTCCCGGAAGTCCTGCTGTCAGAGCAAGGTTTAAGTCGAACATTTTAAATGCATTTGTCGTTGTCATAAACAGACAGATCGTAATTGCAGGCATGATCAGAGGCAGGATGATCTTTGTAACCATCTGTCTCCGGTTTACTCCATCGATAAGAGCCGCTTCCTTTACATCCTCTGAAATATTCTGGATAGCCGCAATGTAAATAACCATCATATATCCGATCATCTGCCAGTTCATGGCGATCACCATTCCCCAGAATCCGTATGAGGCCTTCACAGTAAGCGTTGTTTTGAAAAAAGCAAGAACACCATTGATGATCAGCTGCCAGATATAACCAAGTACGATTCCGCCCAGGAGATTTGGCATAAATATAACTGTTCGAAAAATATTTGTTCCACGGAGCTTTCTCGACAGCACATAGGCCAGTGCAAAAGCGATCAGATTGATAGTCACAAGATTTACAAGCACAAATTTAACGGTAAACCAGAGAGAAGCCAGGAAATCCTTATCCTGGAATGCAACTATATAATTGCTCAGTCCAACCCACTGTGCATCTGCCACAGTCGTAAATTTAGTAAATGAAAGATAAATTCCCAGTATAAATGGAATAATAAATGCAACTGTAAATGCGATCAGTGTTGGCAGTACCAATATCACAAATCTCTTTTTAAAAGCTTTTTCCATCTTTTACAAACCCTCTCTTTTATTACACAGGGCAGAAACATTTCTGTCTCTGCCCATGCTCTTCTACTATTGTGCGATCAGAGCTTTCTCCGATGCCCAGCAGTCGATTGTCTTCTTCACTACATCATCCCATTCCATACTTCCCTGTGCATACTCAAGAAGATAGCTTCCAAGCTGGTTTTTAAATTCCTGGCTCGGGAATGTTGCAAAATCCCAGTTGACCGTGTATAAAGAATCATCGTTCATATAAGTCAGCATATCCTGTACAAGCGGGTTATCCGGTCTTTCATCCTCTCCAAATGTGGTAAACGGAGGAATCATTCCAAGGATTCCATTACAGTATGCTTTTCCGCTGTCACTGTTGAACAGCCACTCAAGGAACTTCTGAGAAGCTTTCTGGTCAGCTTCATTAGCCTTGCTGTTTACACAGATATAGTTTTCTGTTCCAACACAGAGTCCCTGTTTTTCTTCTCCCTCTACTCCTGTGTAGATTGGAAGGAACTTAATATCATCCTCTTTGACTACGTTTCCATCCAGGTCATAGATCATTGCCCATCCCCAGTTTCCATTCTGGATCATAGCCACATCGCCCATTGCAAATTCTGCCATGGATTCCTCAACATTTTTAGCACCGACCATAGTTGGCTCTGTACATGAATTGTTCAGATAAAGATCAAAAATATTTTTGAAATTCTTATTGTATGTAAATTTGATCTCATCCAGATTATCTACGTCATCATCTTTATACTCATAGTAGATCGGAAGATTCATAAGATGTGTCTGCCAGCGCCAGTCTTCTCCAGGAGCAAATGAAGTAGATCCGAAAACTCCCTGGATTCCAAGATCATCTTTATGCTTTGTCATATCCTCTACTACAGTTTTAAGTGTGTCGAAATTTTTGATCTCTTTTGTATCTGAAATATCAACGGCTTTATCCGGAAGTGCAAAATACTTCTTCATAATTGCATCATTGTAGATGATTCCATATCCTTCTACCGCATACGGTATAGCATATACGCCATCTCCGTCTGTGATCGCCATATCTTTGTCAGTCAGCCATTCATAAATCTGGGAATCCTTCAGATCAGCACAGTAATCTTTCCAGGTCTGATAGCCGATCGGTCCGTTAACATTGAAAAGTGTCGGCATTTCTTTTTTGGAAAGCTCGGATTTTAATGTCTGCTCATAGGTTCCGCTTCCTGCCGTAACTACTTTCATATTGATTCCGGTTTCTTTTGTAAAGCTTCCTGCTACTTCTTCCCATTCAGCGGAAAGCTCAGATTTAAAATTCAGGAAATATACAGAGCCTGTATCTTCTTCGTCTGTATCTTTTTTGGCTGTATCTTCCTTGACGGTATCTTCTTTGGCGGTGTCTCCTCCGGAATTGCCAGTATTTCCGGCTGTTCCGCATCCTGCAAGAGTCAGCAGTGACATTGATGCCGCAATACCAGCGGCAATTAATTTTTTCGCTTTCATATTTTTCCTCCTATTTTTCATAATGACCAGGAATCCCCACACTGTCACGGATCTGCAGCAGATATTCATTTTCCTTTTCATCACATGGTCTCTCGACTCCATCCTGTAGATACAGCATGCCGTTTATGATACTTTTTGCCTGATATTCTACCGGCTGACTGATCGTAGACAGTGAGGGCGTTATGCGTTCCGAAAACGGAATACCGTCAAACGAAACTACAGATACGTCCTCCGGAATTCTGTAACCATGCTTCATGATCCAGGACATTACCTCTATCGCAACTTCATCGCTAAAACAAAACAATGCCGTTGGCAGCTTCTGAGGTACAAATATCTTCTCTATCACAGAAATCAGACTGCTTTTTTCATAGTCTCCATGGATCTGACCGATCAGGGACTCTTCTTGATCCAGCTGCATCTGCTTTACAGCTCTTAAAAATCCCCGTTTCCTTGCAATAAGGAAGCTGTCGTCCATTTCGTCAATGCAAAAGATGCCCCCTATCCTTCTGTGGCCAAGCTGGGCAAGATAGCATATGGTCTCATAGACAGAGCTTTCATTTTTTTCCATGATATTCAAACGCATTTCCGGTGACTGCATATGACAGACTTTAATCCTAAAATGTTCTTTTATATACGCTTCCTCTTCCCGTGAGAGCAGAAAAAGGCTAAAGCAGACTTCGATTCCTCTGATCTCCAGTTCTCTTAATGCTTCCAGTTTTTCCTCAAATCCTGAATTGCAATAACGGATAATACAGCCATATCCCATCTTACATGCAAACTCATTCAGATACCGAAACAACAGAAGCTGATACTGATTAATGTAGTTTGTCATTATAAAGCCGAACAGTTTTGACTTCTTACCAGCCAGATACTGTGCGTGAACGCTGGGATTATAATTGTACTTTCTGATGGTATCTACCACTCTTTTCTGCAGCTTCTCGCTGACTGGTTTGGAACGGTTGATAACACGGGAAACTGTAGCGATCGAACACCCGCTTTTTTTCGCGATAAATTTAATATCTATATTTGCCATATTTAAAATTCCTCCGGAAGAATTCTATGGTTACATCTTACAGGAAAACGTTTACATTTCAATTGTGAAATACTTACAAAATTAGCTTCAGGCAGATCATGGTCATCCCAGTCTTTCAGGATATTCATTACAAAACTGCCTGCATACAGGGAAATATGTAAAATTCCTGTATGCAGACAGTCTTATCATTTCATTATTTTATTCCACGCTCTTCAGTGACTCTACCATATTGATCTTTTTCAGCTTAAAATGCATCACCATATTTACAAACATGGAGAACCCAAAGGTAATGATTCCACTGTAAACAAAGCTTATTGGCTTGATATTTCTTCCGAACATTACCGCATCTACCTCAACGGTTGTGATCACATACCGGTGGAGGAAGATTCCGAACACTGCGCCTGCCAGAATCCCTATGAAGGACAGCAGGATATTTTCCCGGAATACATACTGGGAAACTTCGCCATCATAAAATCCCAGGACCTTCAATGTTGCAAGCTCTCTCTGACGCTCTGTGATATTGATGTTGTTCAGATTATACAGTACCACAAATGCCAGCATTCCGGCAGAAATAATCAGGACCCAGATCACCGCTCCGAGGGATCCCAGCATTCGCTCTACCTGACCTGCTGTGCTGCTTGTATAGCTGATACTTAAAGCTGCCGGATATTTCAGGATTGCATTTCCAAGAGTTTCCAGATCACTCTCTGCATCCTCTTTCATAGTATATACTGTACTTGAATATTCCGGTTTCTCTCCGAATGTTTTTTCATAACAGGGTGGGGTCATGTAAACGTAATGTCCCATATAGTTCTCCGTGACAGCAGTGATCTTTACTTTATATTTTCTGTTGTCTTTCTCCAGGGTAATCTCGTCTCCTGTTTTCACACCGATAAGAGAAGCCGTTTTTTCACAGATCACCGCTCCATCATCGGTAAGCTCATACTGCTCGTGGGACTTTCTGTCACGTAATGTTACATCCTCTTTAAAATTTTCCGTATTTTCCGGAACATACACATAGATACTGACACTTCCCTTTTCTTTTGGTGCCGTCATCTTGGTGAGCTGCACACGGGTATAGTGATCGATCTCGCTGTTTCCGTCCAGGAATTTCAGAAGATCCTTTTCCTGGCTGTCTGTGGCATCCTCATCATTGATCACCATGGCATCATAGTGCTGGATCTGGTCATATTGGAGAATTGCAATATCCATAATGGAATCATAAAGTCCGAATCCTACAAGCATCAGTCCCATGCTTCCTGCAATTCCGAAAATGGTCATAAAAAGACGCTTTTTATAACGGAAAAGATTTCGCATGGATGATTTCCAGGAAAAGCTCAGATGCTTCCAGATAAAGCTAATCCGTTCAATAAGGATCCGTTTTCCTTCTTTCGGTGCAGGCGGACGCATCAGAGATGCCGGTGTTTCTGCCAGGGTCTTTGCGCAGGAAAACAGTGTAGCGCCCATAGTACAGATCACCGCTGCCCCGGAAGCGATCAGTGCATATTGTAACTCATAATCCAGCTGCATGTGATCGCCAATATTCCAGTACATGATTCCATACGCCTGGATAATGATAAACGGAAGAACCTTTTCTCCGAAAAGTACTCCTGCGATACTTCCACCTACTGTAGCCAGAAATGCGTAGCTGAGATACTTGGATGCAATGGATGCTTTTCCGTATCCCAGCGCTTTCATGGTTCCGATCTGGGTTCGCTGTTCCTCCACCATTCGTGTCATCGTGGTAAGACTGATCAGAGCCGCTACAAGGAAGAATATCATCGGGAAAACCTTTCCGATGTTTTTCAGTCGCTCTGCGTTATCACCAAAATCCGAATATTCTGGAAGGTCATTGCGGTCCGTGACGATCCACTCCGGTGTTTCAATATCATCCACCTCTTTCTGGGCATCCTCGATCTTCTGCTGGGCTTCCGCAATTTTGTCATCGGCTTCTTTTTTGCCGTCCTGATATTCTTTCTTTCCATCGGAAAGCTTCTTTTTGGCGTCCTCCAGGTCTTTTTTGGCGTCTTTTAATTTCTGTTCATTTTCCCGGATCTCTTTTTCACCATCCAGGAGCTTCTGTTCATTTGCATCCAGTTCTGCCTGACTGCTGGTAAGCTTTTCTGTGTTGGCCTGGATCTCTGCCTGACCGGCATTTAACTGGGCCTGTTTTTCCTCCAGCTGCTGCCGCCCTGAGCTGAGCTGGGCTCTGGCCGAATCCAGCTGACTCTGGCCATCATCCAGAGTTGCCTGGTTTACCGCAATTTCTTCTTTTGCCGCGGAAAGCTCTGCTTTCTTTGTTTCCAGTTCTTTTTTCCCTTTATCCAGTTCTTCCTGGCCTTCGTTCAGCTGTGCCTCTGTCCTGGAAAGTGTCTCTTCCTGTTCTTTGATCTGGCTGAAGCCCTCATTGATCTGACCTAGGCTGCTCTCCAGTTCAGCTCTTGTCTGGGCCAGCTCTGATTTTTTTGCAGTAAGCTCTGCCTGCGCCCCGTCGATCTGGGCCTGACCGGCATTTATCTGTTCTTCCATTGCACTGATCTGACCATTTAAAGTCTGGATCTGCGTGGAAAGCTCCGCCAGCTCTTCCTCGGTTTTTCCTGCTTCCACACCGGCGTCATACTGCGCCTGCAGCTCCGCCGCCTGACTGCTTAATGCCTCTTTCTGGCTGGTCAATTCATCCAGCTGTGCCTGCTGCCCGGAAAGGGCTTCTTCACTGGAACTGATCTGGGATTCGCCCTCGGAAACCTGTACAAGTCCTGCCTCACACTGTTCTTTCTGACCGGTGAGAGCAGTCTTTGTTTCTTTGATCGTATTCTTTCCCGTTTCCAACTGTTCTCTTCCACTGTCAAGCTCAGCCTGTTTGCTTTCCAGTGTTTTTTCCGCTTCCCGGAGCTGGACCTCACCGTCACTTACCTGCTGTTTTGCGGCATTCAGCTGTTCATATCCGGCAGTCAGCTCTGCCTGCTTCTCATTTATCTGTGCTTCGGAGTCGGCAAGCTGGGATCTGGCAGTATTTAACTGGGACAGACCGTCTTCCACCTGCTGTTTTGCGCTGTTAAGCTGAGACCATCCATCTTCAATCTGCTTTCTTCCGTCAGCAAGCTGCTGTTTTCCATCGGTCAGCTCCTTTTTTGCATCACTGAGCTGCTGTTTTCCATCTTCGTACTCTTTTTTTCCATCCTCATACTTCTTCTGCCCATCATCCAGCTTTTTCTTCGCGTCGCCAAGTTTTTCCTCTGATTCCTTCTTTCCGTCCTCAAGCTCTTTTCTGGCATCATCCAGTTTTTCATTGGCTTCTGCGACGATCTCATCGTAGCGCAGGCTGCACTGTTCTTTTTCGATGCCTTCCACACGCTTCTGTATTTTCCTGATAAGATTATCGTAAGCATCGGTATAGCTGATCACATCCCCGGATTCATGGACCATAATATAGATCTGGGTAAAAGCTTCCTGTTCAAAATCCTCAGGAAGAATGTATCCGAAGCCGCTGACCTCACCGGATCCAAGAGTCGTATTTCCTCTGTTAAATGAAATATAAAGAGGGCTGCTTCCGATTCCCACAACTGTATAGGTTGTTTTTTTCAGAAGCTCACTGTCTCCATCCTCACTGACAGATATGGTATCCCCGATTTTATACCCCCGATTCTTTGCAAATGGCTTGTCCAGAAAAATCTCGCCGCTTTTTTCCGGTATCCTTCCTTCATCTGCTGTAAGTAGATTAAAATTGCTGCTGATAGATTCCAGATGAAGAACCTTCCTGGCATCGTCCTCTCCACTCATAACATCCGTAGAGTAGCTGCCCTCAGCCAGTTCCACATCGTCAATATCCGATACCGCTTTTACATCACGCTGAGTCAGTCCCAGGGTTCCCTGGATCTTCAGATCCATCAGCTTTGCTGCTTCATAATAAGCATCTCCGGAATATCTCATATCCGGAGAAGACGCCTGGATCCCGGAAAAAAATGCAACACCCAGTGCCACGATCAGAAAGATCGAGATAAAACGTGCTTTACTTTTCCGGATCTCCATCCAGAAATCTTTGTGTAATGCCTTCATTCCGTCACCTACCATTCAATCTCTTCCACTGGTGTGGGATGTGCATTTTCAGTCATCCTGGAAACCTTGCCGTTTTTGATCTTGATCACACGGTCGGCCATAGGTGTCAATGCAGAGTTATGAGTAATGACAATAACCGTCATGCCCCGTTCCCTGCAGGTATCCTGAAGGAGCTTCAGGATTGCCTTGCCGGTCTGATAATCCAACGCTCCTGTAGGTTCATCACAGAGCAGAAGCTTTGGATTCTTCGCCAGCGCTCTGGCTATGGAAACTCTCTGCTGCTCACCGCCGGATAACTGTGCCGGAAAATTGGTCAGTCTCTCCCTCAGCCCTACTTCCTCCAGAACTGTCCTAGCATCCAGAGGATCCTTACAGATCTGAAGAGCAAGCTCCACATTCTCCAATGCAGTCAGATTTGGCACCAGATTATAAAACTGGAATACAAATCCAATATCCTCCCGTCGGTATCCGGTCAGCTGCCGGTCTGTATATTTTGCGATATTTTTTCCATCGATCCAGACATTGCCGGATGTGGCCTTATCCATTCCGCCCAGGATATTCAGCACCGTTGTCTTTCCGGCACCGCTTGGTCCTACCACAACCACAAATTCTCCTTTTTTTATCCGGAAGCTGATCTCATCCACAGCTATGATCTTCACTTCTTTTGATCCATAGATTTTGGATACATTCTCCAGCTTCACATATTCTTCCGTATGCTCCATTTCCACCCCTCCTCTTTACTCTCTATATGATTTCAGGGGGCTTTTATCTGCCCCCTTTTAATTCTCTCACTCACGTATCACAGCTGTAGAAAAATGTTTTCGGCTGTGATCGAATATTATCAATAACTATATTTATAAGTATATCGGTTCTTAATTCAAAATGCAATTTCTACTTATATTTTACAAAGATTTTTCATTCCTGCGCATTTGTATTTTACATTTCTTTTCTATAATACAGACAGATAAAGGAAATCAATATTATGGCTGACTGTTGCTGACAACAGCAGAAGTATAATTCCAGCAAAACAGGAGGAATGGATTATGTATAAAGTACTGTGGAATCACTTAGATCAAAATTTAAAAAAGGCCCCTGCGCCAGCTGTTTTTCTTGCACTTTTGACAGTTGGATGGAGTGTAGCCGGAATTCTTGCAGGATTACTTGTTTGTCTGGAACTTCAGACAGAACTGATGGTGAAGCTGACTGTGATCTTATGTGCCGGTGGATACGCCGGACTGATTCCCGGTTTCTTCGGTGGGATCTTTTATCTTTACCGAATGGATCTTCGGAAACCTTCTGCGGGTCCTGCAGCTGATCTGGCAGCTGAAGCGGAAAAAGCTTCTGCCGATCCTGCTTCATTGATCTATTTTCACAATAATTGACAAAAAAGCAGAACTCTGCCTGGTTGTACAGGGTTCTGCTTTTTTTATTGAATATGTGTATTAAGTTTGATTACTTTCTTATGGAATCCGCAAGCTTTTTTGCTTCTGCTGTCAGTTCTCTTATTTTGTCAAATTCTCCTGCCTTCACAAGATCTCCTTTTACCATCCAGCTTCCGCCGCAGCAGAGGATTTTGTCACAGGAAAGATAGTCCTCAAGGTTTTTCGCATTGATCCCGCCGGTAGGCATAAAACGGATTCCTGTATAAGGAGCTGCCATAGCCTTGATCATTGAAATTCCACCTGCCGGTTCTGCCGGGAAGAATTTTACTACCTTAAGACCTCTTTTCACTGCCTGCGCAACCTCAGATGGTGTGATACATCCCGGGAAAACAGGAATGTCTTTTTCCAGACAATAGTCTACGATCTTAGGATCAAAGCCCGGGCTTACGATAAATTTTGCTCCGGCGCCAACAGCCGCGTCTACCTGTTCTGTTGTAAGTACGGTACCTGCTCCCACAAGCATTTCCGGGAACTGCTCTGCCATGAGACGGATAGACTCTTCTGCTGCTTCTGTGCGGAATGTCACCTCTGCACATGGAAGGCCGCCCTCAACCAGAGCCTTTGCCAGCGGTACTGCATCTTTTGTATCTTCCAGCACTACAACCGGAACCACACCAAATTTCTGAAATTTTTCTGCTATCTCTTTCATCTGAATTTCCCTTCCTTTTTATCTTTTTATATCAAAGTTCATTTCCATCACATGTCTGATCATAGATACATCATCGGTAATGTTTCCATCACCATGGATCGTATGCTTCACAGCACTGGCAGCAACACCGAAATTCACGGTATCTTCCGGTGTATACTCATTCATAAGGCCATAGATGATCCCACTTACAAATGCATCTCCGCCACCGACACGATCAAGAATGTGGAAGGTCAGGCGCTTGCTTTCGTAAGTCTTTCCGTTTAACCAGAGATATGCCATAAGACTGTTTTCACTGCAGCTATGTGCAAAACGGACATGTCTTGCAATGCATTTTATATTCGGATATCTGTCCGCAAATGCCCGGAACACTTTTTCCTGCTGTTCAAAATCCGGCTGAAACGGGATTCCATCCTTTACATCCCCTGCACTGTGGTCTTCTTCATTTTTCCAGATATGGTACGGCTCGATCCCGAAAAGGACATTTACATATGGAAGACAAAGTGTACAGAAATCTCTGGCCTCTTCCCAGGTCCACAGCGTACTTCTGAAATTTCCGTCAAAGCTTACGGTCATGTTCATTTCTTTTGCTGCCTTCAGGCAGTTTAAGATCAGATCCCTGCATTTTGTTCCAAGAGCAGGGGTGATCCCGCTCAGATGCAGCCATGTATATCCTTCCAGCAGTTTTTTCACATCTGTTTTGCTGAAGTCATACTCGGAAAAAGCGCTGTGCTTTCTGTCATAAACTACCTTGCTGGGGCGGATCCCGTAACCTGTCTCCAGATAATAAGTTCCAAGACGGTGTGTCGGAGTTTCTTCCTCTGTGGAATAAACCACACTGTCACAGTTCACATCATTGCTTCTCATCATACGTACAGCACTTTTTCCAAGACTGTTATCCGGAACTACTGTAAAAAATGAAGCATCTATTCCAAGATTTGCCAGGGAAAGGGCGACATTCGCCTCGCTTCCCCCGTATCTTGCCTCAAAGGTTGTTGCTGTTCTGATTTTTTCATAATCCGGCGGTGTCAGACGCAGCATGATCTCGCCGAGAGTAATAAATTTATGTTTCATGATCAATACTCCAGATAGGCTCCCTTCATTGGGCTTGCAGCATGCTCACTGAAAAGTCTCAGCACACCTTTTTTGTATTTTGGTTCTCTTGGCTTCCAGTTTTTACGTCTCTCGGCAAGGATCTGGTCGATCTCTTCCATTGACTTTCTTTCGCCTGCGATTCCGATGATGTTCAGCTTTCTTTCCATAACGTCGATCTCAATAAGGTCGCCTTCCTCAACAAGTGCGATTGGGCCACCGTCAACAGCCTCAGGGCTGCAGTGTCCGATAACAGGGCCTGTAGATGCTCCGGAAAAACGTCCGTCTGTGATCAGTGCGATACTCTTTCCAAGCTCTTTATCACTGCTGATTGCCTCAGATGTGTAGAACATCTCCGGCATTCCACTTCCCTTTGGTCCCTCGTAACGGATGAATACTGCATCACCTTTCTGAACCTTATGCTTCAGAACTGCATCCAGACACTCCTCTTCACTGTCGAACGGTCTTGCGCGGAGAACGGATCTGAACATTTCCTTCGGGCATGCGGTGTGTTTGATCACAGCTCCCTCAGGTGCAAGGTTTCCACGGAGAACAGCGATGCTTCCGTCGGTTCCGATTGCCTTGTCATATGGACGGATGATATCTTCCTTTGTAAGGTTTACATTGTAACGTTTGTTAAATTCCTGAAGCCATTTGTCGCATTTCTCATAAAATCCGTTGTTCTTCAGCTCCTCAAGGTTTTCTCCGAGAGTCTTTCCTGTAACTGTCATAACATCCAGATGGAGATGTTCCTTGATCTCCTCCATGATCGCCGGTACACCACCTGCATAATAGAAGCACTCAGCAGGCCAGCGTCCTGCAGGACGTACATCCAGAAGATATCTTGCATTTCTGTGCAGTCTGTCAAAGGTATCACCTGTGATCTCAATGCCAAACTCATGTGCGATCGCCGGAATGTGAAGCAGACAGTTTGTACTTCCGGAGATTGCAGCGTGTACAAGGATCGCATTCTCAAAGCTGTCCATAGTTACGATATCAGAAGGACGCATATTTTCCATCTGTGCGATCCTTACTGCCTGTCTTCCTGCCTCTCTTGCGAAAGCAAGAAGATCCGGGCTTGTTGACGGCATCAGAGCTGTACCAGGAAGTGTAAGTCCAAGTGCCTCTGCCATGATCTGCATTGTTGAAGCTGTTCCGATAAAGGAGCAGGCTCCACAGCTTGGGCAAGCATTGCATTTTGCCCAGTCAAGCTTCTCTTCGTTGATCTCTCCACGCTCAAACTTTGCACTGTACATTCCCAGCTGCTCAAGGGTCAACATCTCAGGTCCCGCATTCATGGTTCCGCCCGGAACAAATACGGAAGGGATATTTACTCTTGCAAGTCCGATCAGATTTCCAGGTACACCCTTGTCACAGCTTGAAAGATATACACCGGCATCAAATGGTGTTGCATTTGCATGGATCTCGATCATGTTTGCGATCATTTCACGGCTTGCCAGGCTGTAGTTGATTCCGTCTGTTCCCTGGCTTTCACCATCACAGATATCGGTACAGTTATAGCGTGCACCAAAACCACCTTCTTCTGCGATTCCTTTACGAACTTCTTCCACAAGGATGTTCAGGTGTCCGCTTCCCGGATGGCTGTCACCATAAGTGCTTTCCACCATGACCTGAACCTTTCCCAGATCTTCTTTTTTCCATCCTGTTCCAAGGCGCAGCGGATCAAGCTCCGGTGCAAGCTTTCTCATTTCCTGACTTACTAACTTCATGATTTTTTCCTCCATTTCCTATTCTCTGATCAGATTCAGATTTTCCAGCTTTTCTCTAAGTTCCTTTACATCCTCTTCTTCTGCTCCGATTTCCACATTATTAAATGTAGGAAGGCTGAATACTCCCAGTATGGACTTTGCATCTACGACATATCTTCCACAGATCAGTTCCACATCCTTCCGGCAGCCGGATGCAGCCTGTACAAGATGCTTTGCATCATACATGTCTCTTAAATAAACCGGTATCTTTATCATTACGCTCTTCCTCCTATGCAAAAATTGAAATAACAAAGCCTACAACAAGTGCTGTAACACCGATCAGTGTTTCCATGATCGTCCAGGATTTTAATGTCGTTTTTTCGTCAATCTCAAGGAAAGTACTTACCAGCCAGAATCCGGCATCATTTACATGACTCAGTGCAGTTGCACCACCGCAGATCGCACAGCACATAGCAGCTCTGTAAAGCATGCTTGTATCCATTACTGCCGGCATAGTCGCCATGATTCCTGATGCCATGGTCATTGCCACAATGGAGCTTCCCACAGATGCCCTTACCAGGATTGCGATCAGAAACGCGATCAGGATCAGCGGAAGACCGCTTTTTTCCAGGGCCGGTCCGATAATATTTCCAAGGCCGGAATCCTGAAGCATCCATCGGATCACTCCGCCGCTGGCGATGACCAGAAGGATCATTCCAACCGGTCTCAGTGAATGATCCAGTATTTTCTTTAACTGTGCACCGGTAAAGCCACGACGGATTCCAAGAAAATACATTGCTGCAAGCGTTGCGATAGTCAGTGCCAGAAACGGTTTTCCGATAAATCCGAGAAAACTCTGTATTCCTGCCGGAATTGGCATGTATTTAGATACAGTACTGAGAAGGATCAGAACAAGCGGGATCAGTATCACGCCCAGCACCAGACCAAATGGCGGCAACTCTTTTCCATCATCTTTGATTTCTTCCACATTGGCCGGAAGTTCAGTGAAAATTTTGTTTCCAACCAGATTTCCCCAGATAATTCCTGAAACCAGCATACAGATCAGTGCAGTTGGAACTCCAACCATGATCATAGTTCCCAGGTTTACGCCAAGTGCATTGGCAACCAGTACAGATCCCGCAGAAGGCGGTACAAAAGCATATCCGCTGGCAAGACCTGAAAGAAGTGGGATTGCATAATACAGTGTGGATTTTTTTGTCTGCTTTGCAACACTGAATACCAGTGGGATCAGTACTACAACACCTGCTTCAAAAAATACGGTTGTACCGATCACCAGTCCGGTAAGTCCCAGTGCCCAACCGGCTTTTTTCTGACCGAATTTGTCGATCAGTGTTTCCGCTATTCTCTGAGCGCCTCCGCTCACTTCCAGTATTCCGCCGAACATGGAACCCAGTCCTACCAGAAGTGCGATTCCCTGTAATGTCTTTCCAACACCTTTTTCTACTGTGTCTGAGATCATTTCCAGTGGCATTCCGGCACCTGCACCGATGATGATCGCTGAAATCATCATTGACAGAACCGGATGCAGTTTAAATTTGATGATCAGCACCAGCAGGATCACAATTCCCACTGCCGCAGCAAGCATCAATCTCATTGGATCTGCTGTAAATGTTGTTTCTTCCATTTTTTCTGCTTTTGCCTCCTTAATTCATCCGATGTTTTACTTTTCGTTAAATACATCTGACCTTTCTGTTGTTTTTTCTTTTGAATTGTACTGATTTTCTTTATTTTCGTTTCAATTCATCTGATGTATTTATAATATATTCATTCTTGCAAAAACGCAATACTGTAATTTTATCTAAATTATCGTCTTATTTTTTGTGCATTTTGTCGTTTTGACATTATAGTTTAAAGGAATTATTATAGATATAAGGAAAATATAAAAAGAAATAACGAATAGAAATGGAGAAACTCATATGATGATTTCGTCATCAGAAGAAAAAAGTCTTCCGCAAAAATTATCGGAAGACATCATCGCATTTATTTTAAAGGAAAATCTGCAGCCTGGAGACAAGCTGCCTAATGAAACGGTTCTGTCCGAACGTCTGAATGCCGGAAGAAGCTCTGTCCGCGAGGCAATGAAGCTTCTTGCTTCCAGAAATATCGTGACGATCCGTCAGGGATCCGGAACCTATATCGCATCATCTCCGGGAATGGTGGAGGATCCGCTGGGATTAACCTTTATCGGCAACAAGCAGAAGCTGATCCATGACCTTCTTGAAGTCCGTTTTCTGCTTGAACCCTCTATTGCAGCAATGGCTGCCACCCGCGCCAATAAAAAAGATATAAAAAAAATCACCACACTTTGTGATGATGTTGAAGCATTATTAAAAAAACATGTGGATCATACCCAAAAAGACATTGAATTTCATACAGCGATCGCGCTGAGCAGCAAAAATGTTGTTGTTCCGCGGCTGATTCCCGTAATTAACAGCTCTATTCCATTATTTGTCGAATCAACCAGTGGTGCTCTACACGAAGAGACAATTGAAACACATCGCGAAATCGCAGCTGCCATTGCAGAGCATGATGCTTTGCGTGCTCAGGATGCCATGTATCTTCATCTGGTTTATAATCGTAAACGAATCCTGCTTACGGAAAAAAATTCCTGATCTGTCGGACAGCATCAGGAAAGGATGCTGTCCGATCTTCCAGAAGTCTGTCTTCAGCAAGTACATTTTTATAGGAAAAATAAGCCCTGGAAATTCATCTTTCCAGGGCTTTCTAAGAGGTGCCACCCGGATTTGAACCGGGGATAGAGGTGTTGCAGACCTTTGCCTTACCACTTGGCTATGGCACCATGCTCCCCCTGTTGGACTCGAACCAACGACACTGCGGTTAACAGCCGCATGCTCTACCGACTGAGCTAAGGAGGAAATATTTAATTTAAGGATTATACCTTAAAAACTACATACATGCCTGTTGATCGTTAATCAAACTCTTGAATCAATTCTTAACCTGCGTTTCTTGGTCAAGCCCTCACCCGATTAGTAACAGTCAGCTCCATGTGTTACCACACTTC